>JBNMOS010000082.1:0-16086 GCA_051275435.1 Ilumatobacter sp. | reverse complement strand
GGGGAGGCCCGCGTCGTTGAAGGGTTCGGCTTTCGCCAGGGTCAGCGCGTCTGGAAGGTACGAACGGCGTCGCTCGCGATGGTTGCGCCGTTGGAATTGGTCGCTTGCACCTGCCACTCGTAGGTCGTGCCCGACGCGAGCCCAACGAATCGAACGCTCGTCCCTGTGTATGGCCCACTCGTGAACGCGTCGCAGTTGCCGTCCTCGGCGGTGTCGATACAGACCCAGTACTCAGTGGCGGCATCGCTTGACTGCCACGACAGCGTGACGTTCTTCTTGATGTTGTTCGTGCCGTCTATAGGGCCTGTCTTTGCGAAGGTTCCCGGAAGATCGGTCGGCGACACCGTGGTGGTCGTGGTCGCGGTCGTGGTGGTCGTGGTGGTGGGGTCGGTACTGATTGCGGCGGCGACAGCGGACGCCGCGTTGGCGATGCCGCTCCCGCAGCCGGTTGCGCAACTGCTGCCGCCGGGGAACGGTGTAGCTGTCTGTTGCATGACCTGGACGATGTCGATTGGCGTGAGCGTCGGGTTCGCTGCGAGCATCAGCGATGCCACGCCAGCAATATGGGGGGCCGCCATGCTTGTGCCTTGGTATTTGGCGTAGGTGTCGGCACTCGGTGAGGTAGCACCGGTGTTCAGTGTCGACAGGATCGTGTCGCCGTCGTCAGCAATGCGGTCACCGCCCGGCGCAGCGATTTCGACCGATGTGCCGAAGTTGCTGTAGTAAGCGCGGCTACCGGCCTTGCCGGTCGATGCCACCGTGATGACCCCGTTGCAGCTCGCAGGCGAGTATCCCGCGGCGTCGGCATTTGAGTTGCCCGCGGCGACCACGACGGTTGTACCGGCCGCGGTCACGTCATTGATCGCGCTCTGCCACGTGCTGGCGCATGCGCCGCCGCCGCCGAGGCTAAGGTTCATGACCTTCGCCACGTTTGTATTGGTCGGTACTCCATTGACGGCCAGGCCGGCGGCCCATCGCACGCCGTCGGTGATGTCGCTGGTGTAGCCGCCGCACTTACCGAGTACGCGAACCGGAAGGATTTTGGCGTTGGGATTGATTCCGTTGATTCCGTCGACGTTGGCCAGCGCAGCGATCGTGCCACTCACGTGGGTGCCGTGCCACGAGCTGTCGCCGGCGGCGCAGCCGCGGAAGAATCCCCTGCGGCTGTCCTGGTTGGTGATCCAGTCGCCAGGGTCGTGGGCGTCGCTGTCGCGACCGTCACCGTCGTTGCCGATCCGGGAGTCGCTGACGAAGTCGTAACCCCCGACGAACTGCCCTGTGAGGTCGGCGTGCTCGACGTAGCCAGTGTCGACTACTGCAACGGTCACCTGCGCTGGGTTCGCAGGAACTCCGGCCCAGGCTCCGGCCAGATCGATTCCGTACGCCGTCGGGCCTGCCGGGCCAAGATCCCACTGCTCTGACGAACGATCTTCCGAAACCGACATACGTACGTCGGGTTCAGCAAATTCGACGCCCGGGGACTTCGCCAGCGCGTTGACAGTCGCCCGCAGGGCTGCGTCGGACTGCACGCCGGGAAGTTTGAGCACAATCGTGTCGGCCGTGAGGTTGCGAACTGATGTGACAGACACGCCGGCGTTACGGCCGAGCGAGTTGGCACTGGGGATCTGACCGGCCTGCATCTTGACAATCACTTGGTCCGTCGGCGCGAACGAGATGCCGGGAGTGACGGTTCCCTCCCGCGCGGCGAGCCTGTCAGCGACAGCCGCGGTTGACGCAACGAGTACAAACCCTCCCAAAAGGGCTGCGGTGAGTAAAACGGCGGCGGGGCGGCGCATAGCCAACTATACATAGCGGTGACTCACGGCTCCAGTGAATTTGTGGGCCGCCGTTCACCCTTGCACTACGGTCTTCTCAGGCGACGTGATCGCCCTCGAGAACAGAGCACGAGCGCCTGGCCAGCGCCTGACATCTGCAAGGCTCTTGTCCGTGGCCCACGAACCGCTCCTCGAAACAGAACGATTCGGACAGCGCTACGCCGCGTCCGGTGGGGCGGCCCCCCGGGCAGCCGAACTTGAGGCGCTCGGCAGCGACTACAGCGCGACTGGTTACACGACCCGTGAGCAGGCGGACGAACTCGGCCGGCTCCTCGCGCTCGGCCCAGGCAGTGTGCTTCTCGACATCGGCGCAGGATGCGGCTGGCCGGGTCTGTATCTGGCGACAGCATTCGGCTGCTCGGTGATCAGCGCCGACCCGATCATTGAAGGGGCCGCCGCGGCCCGAGGCCGGATCAGCGGCGATGGCATCGAATCCCGAGCGCTTGCGCTGCTCGGAACCGGTGAGTATCTCCCGATCCGTACTGGCTCGATCGACGCGATCGTGCACGCCGATGTGATGTGTTGACTGCGGAGCAAGCTCTCCGTGCTGAGAGCGTCTCGTCGGGTTCTCCGTCCGGGTGGCCGACTGGCGTTCCACACGATCGAATTGCCACCGGGGCTGACCCCAGCGAAGCGACGCCGAGCGATCTCGATCGGGCCGCCGGCGGTAACAGTCAGGACGACCTATCCGGGCCTGCTTCGATCCGCTGGCTTCAACGAGATTGACGAGGTCGATCAGACCGCTGAGTATCTGGCCACCCAGCACCGCTGGCTCGCGGCGACGCTTCGCCACGAAGAGGGTCTACGTCTCGCGCTTGGGGGCGACGCCGTCGAAGAGGGAATCGGGCGGCGACGACGCACAGTGAACGCGATCGAGGAGGGCTTGCTGCTGCGAACCCTCTACACGGCAACTCGCTGAGGCTCCCTCCGGCCCGCACCCCGGACGGCAGAGTCAGAAGTGAGGTTCGAGACGACACGCAACGTTGAGTTGCGCGACCGATGCGGTATTCGGCAGTGAGATGGTCGTCGAGATCAGTTCGGCAAGGTCGGACGCGTCGATCATCGTGGCTTGGTCTCCGCCGTAGTCATTGGTCATGTCGGTGGCGATGAATCCAGGGCAGACCGACGTGACGCGGATGCCGTCCTCCCAACCCGCTTGCTTTGTCGCCTCCGACAGCGCGAGCACCGCGTGCTTCGACATCGCGTAGCCCGGCGCGAACGTTCCCATGACCCGCAAACCGGACAATGAGGCAATGCTGACGACGCGTCCGCTGCCATCGGTTCGAAGGTGGGGGAGCGCGAGTCGAATCATCCGAAACGGCGCCTTGACATTGACGGACCACATTGCATCGAGGGCGTCTTCGGTGAGCGCTTCGAGCTCGGCTGTTTCGATGATCCCGGCATTGTTGACAAGCCCGGACAGCGACCCGAATCGCTCGATGGTCGCGTCGACCCACTCGGCATCAGTCCCCGGTTGCGTCGCGTCATAGCGGTGGCACAGCACCCGATTGTCGTCGCACCCGTCCATCGAACGGCGCAACGCATCGAGGTCGCGGCCCCCGACACTGACGTTGTATCCGTCGTCGTGGAGTCGTCGTGCAATGGCGTTACCCAGACCCCGATTCGCTCCGCTGATCATGATCGTTCTACCGGTTGGGTCGAGCATGACGCGACCGTACCCAACTCCAATAGTTGGGGAACTGTCGGCGACTCAAATCCGCCGGGCAAGACGGCACCACACCGAGCCACACGAGCGGGCTTTCCCGGCCGCCTCTGACGGACTATCAGGCTGCGTCGACGGTTACGTCCAGGCGCATCCCTGCTTCCCAGTGGCCCGGTATGTGGCAGCCGATGATCGTGCTCGTTACGTCAGGGTCATCGAAGGTCACGATCGTCTCGCTGGACTCACCGGCCTTGAGGACGACCGGGGCGATTGCGCCCTCTTCGTCGTGACCGTCAGGGGTGGCCCCGGATTCATCATGGTCAGCCTCGGCTTCATCATGGTCAGCTTCGGCTTCATCGTGGTCGGCCTCGGCTTCGCCCATGTCCATCCCGTCCATTCCCTCCGCGTCGCGCATTGCGGTGGCGTGTTCCTTCTGCTCGGCGTCGTCGCCGAACGTCGCCTCGTGTTCGGCTGCACCCTCGTTCGTGAAGACGAACTTCACTGTTTCGCCTGCCCGCACTGAGAGCGCGGTCGGTTCGAAGGCGATGTCCACCATGGCAACCTCGATCGTGCGTGGACTCTCGGGAGTTCCCGCTGGCGCGGCGATTGCGCCGCTCCCGTCTGGCCCGTCGGATGCGCATGCGGAAGCTATGAGGAGGAGGGCCACCCCCATGCCCGCAACCTGGGCTCCGACCATTCGGCTTGGGGTCGTTCGAGTTGTGACCATGACGTCCTCTCCAGAAAATTTGGATATGCAATCAGCGTCACGGAGATTCTGCGGTCCACCTAGGGTCGAAAGTCCTACGAAATGTAGTAGGTCCTGATGAATCCGGGCCTGGACGCGGTCGCCGAGATGATGAAGCCCGACCCAGTTATGACGCGTTGGTCAAGATAGTTGCGGCGAACTGCGCCGTTTACACATCCTGCTGAGGGCAGTTCAGCTGCGGAGGTACGACGCCCCGTTGACGTCGACGATCGAGCCGGTTGCCGACTCCGAGCCCGGGCTGGCGAGGAATACCACGACCCGCGCAATCTCGGCAGGGGAGGCAGCGCGGCCCATCGGGCTCTGCGCCTTGACGGCATCACCACCGGGGCCGTTCAGGTATTCAGAAGCCATATCTGTCTCCACGAAGCCCGGCGCGACCGCAGTCACGTAGATGTTGTGCGGCGCGAGCGCGACAGCCATCGACTGGCTGAGGCTGTTCAGCCCCGCCTTGCTTGCGCCATACGCGGCGTGTGCGGGTTCGCCACGGAACGCGCCGCGCGACGTCACGTTCACGATGCGCCCGCCACCTTGTTCGACCATGTGCGGCACAGCTGCGTGGATCAGATCGGCCGGACCGATCAGGTTGGTGGCGATCGTTCGTGCCCAACTCGCGTCCCAGTCGTCGGGCGAGGTCGTCAGCACGGGATGCGCCTCGTAGATGCCAGCGTTGTTGACGAGGACATCGATCCGTCCCAACTTTTCGATCGTCGACTCGATCAGGCCGCGCGCTCCGCCCGCACCGAGGTCGGCCGGTATGGCCACGTGACCGCTGCCGGGAAGGCCGTTGACCACTTGGTTGGCTGCTGCTTCGTTGGTTGCGTAGTGCACGGCAACGACAGCTCCGCGTCGCCCGAACTCTTCGCACACCGCGCGGCCAATCCCGCGCGATCCGCCGGTCACCAATACGCACTGCCCATCGAAGTCGCCCATTCGGCGGACGATAGTCGTCCGCGGTGACTTGCCCGAGGTCAGCAGGTCCTCAGCTGGTCGGGGCCAGCCGTTCGACCGCGCTGCGCAGCACGTGCTCGGGCTGCGCGCCGATCACCGTGTCGACGACTGCTCCGTCGCGCAAGAACACGAGCATCGGGATACTCGACGCGTTGAATCGTTGCGAGATCGTTGGGGAACCGTCGACGTTGACCTTCACGACCTTCAACGTCCCGGCGAAGTCGCGAGACAGGGTCTCGAGGATTGGTGCGACCATCCGGCACGGGCCACACCACGGCGCCCAGAGGTCGACGAGGACGAGGCGCGAGGTGTCGGTCACCTGAGCGAAGTCGGCGTCGGTCGCATCGACCAGCCACGGGAGGTTGGCGTGACACTTCGCGCACGTCGGCTTGCCCGACGATGCGGCCGGCACGCGATTTTTCGCACTACACGACGGACAGAGCACCACATTTGCTGCCATCCGCCCACGATACGGCCACAGCTCGCGTCGGTTCCTACCGCTACGGTCGGAACTATGAGAATCCTCTTCACCGGCGGCAGTGGCAAGGCCGGCCGTCACGCCATTGAGCACCTCGTCGAATGCGGGCACCAGGTCACCAATGTCGACCTTGTCCCCGCCGGTATCGCAGGCGTGCCCGACCTGCGGGTCGACCTCACCGATGCCGGTCAGGTGTTCAACGCGCTGTCTGCGTACGCCCGCCACGATGAACTCGAAGCCGGTACCGGAGTACCGCGGTATGACGCTGTTGTTCACTTCGCCGCGGTGCCGGCCATCCTGATCCGGCCCGACAACGAGACATTCCGGGTGAACGCACTCAGTACGTACAACGTGATCGACGCTGCAGTGAAGCTCGGTATCTCGAAGGTGGTGTTTGCGAGTTCGGAGACCACATATGGCGTGTGTTTCGCCGACGGCGAGGTGCGCCCGGAGTACATCCCGGTCGATGAAGACCATCCGACGGTCCCGCAAGACAGCTATGCGATGTCGAAGGTGGTCAATGAGGCAACCGCGCGGTCGTTCCAGGCGCGTTCGGGCATCGACATCTATGGGCTGCGGATCAACAACGTCATCGAGCCGCATGAGTACGCGACCCAATTCCCGGCGTTCGTGGCCGATCCTGCGCTGCGGCGTCGGAACATCTTTGCCTACATCGACGCACGCGACCTGGGCCACATGGTCGACTGCTGCCTGCGCACCGATGGGCTCGGCTACGAGGTCTTCAACGTGGCCAACGACGACACCTCCGTCGGCATCACCAGCGCGGAGGTCTGCGACCGTTTCTACGCGGGGGTGCCGCAGCGATGCGACCTCGCCGAGTACGGAACGTTCTACGCGAACGACAAGGCGAAACGCCTGGTCGGTTTCGCGCCGCAACACTCGTGGCGGAACACCATCGACCCCGCTGCGGTCGTCTGACAGTCCGGCTCCAGCTCACTTCGGCACCTCGGCCGACGGTCTCGCCTGCTCGGCCGAGCAGGCGAGCAGGAGCAAATACAGGGTGCGCGTGGTGAGCCCGGCGTGGTGACGATGGCGACGGCTTGCGGTCTCCAAAGATATGTCATACTGTTGACCCATCGAGTGAACATCGTTCAGCGTGTTGTTGCGGTGCGAAGCACACCATGACCGGCCATGGTGACGAAAGAGTTCCCGTATGGAAAATGTTCATGCTCCCGAAGCGACGGTGAGGCCGTCGGCCCCGGTTGTCGCTGAGAACACCCATCGCTCCGGTCCGTCGGCGAGCCCGACGCGCTCACCGTTGGTCCAGGCCAAGCTCAGTGTTGGGCCAGCCGGTGATCGTTACGAGCAGGAAGCAGATCGTGTGGCTGCTGCGGTGATGCGCAATATTCGTGGGGCGTCGAGTGGCGAGCAATTGCGGTTCAGCTCCGAGAGCAGTGATCGGGTCCAGCCGATGCGGCGAGGCGGCCGAATCGAGATGCCGGCTGACGGCGATCTCCGGGGCGCTGACGATGGCGGTATTCGGGGCGGGGTTCAGGCCAAGTCTGAAGTGGCGGTGGTTCGGTCGTTGGATTCTGCTGTTCGTCTGCCTCGGGTCACCCGGATCCAGGCAAAAGCCGAAAGCGCGACGATTGGTGTCGAGGGTGGTGCCCTCGACGCTGACACCGACTCAAAGATACGCCGGGCAACCGGTTCCGGAAAACCGCTGGAAGAAGGTGTGCGTCGCTCGATGGAGGGGGGCTTCGGAGCCGACTTCTCTGCGGTTCGAGTGCATAACAACGCCGGTGCCGACGACCTCAATCAACGGATTCAAGCCAAAGCGTTTACCACTGGCTCCGACATCTTCTTCCGCCAAGGCGAATACAAACCGACCAGTCCAGCTGGCCAGGAACTCCTCGCCCACGAGCTCACCCACGTCGTGCAGCAGGGCGCGACCACCCGTCGGAGTTCCGATCTCGAACCGATCCAGCGAACTAGAGCTTCCCGGGCAGGGGCAAGAAGAAGAAGAAGAAGGGCCCAAGAGCGAGTGCCTCCACTGACGGTGCCGTCGGCCGATTCGGCATTCACAAAGCTGGCCACATTTGTCGATGTCGCCGTGCCCACTAAGGGCGACTCGGGCGGGCTCGAGGCGACCGTCAAGATTCCCCTCGCACCGCCGTCGACGTTTCTCGAGTTCGACCTCGCAGGTGAACTGGAACGCACCGAAGACGGCGTCGAGGGCGGGTTTGAGGTGGCGATCGGCTATGGCGGTGCGATCGAGCCGTTCGGACTGACGCCCGAAATCGTCGGCAAACTCGGCGGATTCGTCGAGGCCCAGGCCGGCAATGCCAGCGAGATGCTCAAGCTGATCTCATACGGGTTCTTTCGTCAGTTCCGGGAGTCCAACCTGGTGCCCAAGGAACTCACCAACTGCCTGTGGGGCCAGGGCGGCGCGACCGGCGTGAGCGCCGCGGAAGAAGCCAACAAGTGGGGTGCCGAACTCGAGGAGCAGATCTTCAAGGAGAATGCCAACGCAGCGGTCGGCGTCGGGCTCTACGCCTCGGTCGGCGCGTCGCTCGGCGAGGAAGACGCGTTCAATGGTGAGCTGTCGACCAAGGTCTCGTCGGCCACGAAGTACAACAAGGAGTCGCTCGAAGCGAGTGGCTCTGGAGGGGCCAGCCAGCTCGGGAAGAAGGATAAGGATAAGGAGAGCGGCCTGCTCGGCGTGCCCGGCTACTTCGGCAGGGGTGCCGAGAAGTCTGTTGGCGAGGTCGAACGCAAGCTCGAGACCGAGTTGAAGTTGTCGGACGGTTCACTCGAGGGCGCGGCCACGTTCGAGATCGCCGTCCAGAAGCCGCTCGATTTCAAGCTCGAGGTGACGGCGAAGGGCGAACTGCCCGCCCCCGAGCGCAAACCGGTTCCGATCGCCGTGAGGATCGTGGCCTTGCTGGCGAACCTCCGCGGCATCGTCAGCTTCCTGCACGCCAACGAGTCAACGATCGGCCAGTCCGCCGCCGAACTGGTCGAAACCGTTGACACGATCGCTTCCATGGTCGCTTCGTTCGCGACCCAGAAAGATGAGCTCGTCGAACAATTGAACGGCAAGATTGGTGGCAAGGGGGTGCGTTCGCTCGAACTCGGTTGGTCACTCGAATACAGCGACGGCGAGTTCAAGCCGCACGAATTCAGCCTCTCGTATGTCACGGAGTACCAGGCAGAGGGGCCCGGGGTCGAGGCCAAGATCGAGCGCAAGCGCAAGTTCTTTTCGTCCGAGTGGCCCAAGCTGCCTACGCCATGAGCCTCGACGCCGATCCGGAATGGATCCGTTTCCCGATCGCCGAACCGATCGTTCTGAGCGGTTTCGGGTGCAACATCGCTGTTCGGGTCAACGAGTTTGCGATCCAGCGTGAGGGCAGACGGTTGATCGCCCTCGACATGACATTTGTGTGCGCGTCGAGCTCCTTGCAGGGAGTTCGTGCTGCGCTGCGTATTGATGGTCCGTCGCCCGATGCCGAGTTCGTGGCCGAGCCATCGCGTGAGGTGCTGGCCACTCTCCGGTTCGACCCAGAGCTGCTCGCGTCGCTGCCTTCGAACGTCGCTGTCCTGAGACGCCGCCTGTCGTCGAGTCCGCTGTCCGAGCTCGCCAATTGGTCGCTCCTGTCGGTACACGAAATCGCGTGAGGGACCGGCCTGGAAGTCGGCGAGGTTGATGGCGCCGCGCTGGTGACGGGATTTGCAGGCGGCGTCTCGACGAGATGGAGGCCCAGGGCGTCGACGCCGTGATTCTCTCCGATGCTGTGAACATCCGATACGCAACCGGCACTGGGAACATGCAGATCTTCTCGAGTGGGGCGAGACGGTCCATGTGGCACTGTTGCGTTGGTCGATCGGAGGGCGCGGCTGGCCGATGACGTGTGGGTTGTGTGGTCAGATCGAAGCGTTGAGTTCGTCGAATGCTGCCGCGACGCGTAGATGCTCGTGGCGGGATTCGACTTCGAGTTCGTAGTGGCCGCGCCGCAGGTTCTGGATGAACGCGTGCCAGCGGATTACCGTCGACGAGGTCCGGTCGGTTCGTAGACCGCGCATCGGCCGCAGTCTCGCTTTGAGCCGTCCGTGATCGCACTCGATCCGGTTGTTCCCATATTGAGTGGTGTCATGGAGCACTTCTGGGAGCAGGTCGTCGACGATGCGCAGCAACGGTGCGGCCAAGTCAGTGGTGACTTCCCCTGGCCGGTCGCGGCCCGCCAACATCATCTCGACGAACCTGGTCGCAGCCGGTATGTTGCGCCGCTTCGACACCAGCACGTCGATGACCTGGCCATGTTGGTCGACCGCTCGGTACAGGTGCCGCCAGACCCAGGCAACCTTCACGTAGGTTTCATCGACGAACCAGCGATCACCGACCCTGTGCCGGGACGGCCGTGCGGCGTCGCTGACCAGCGGGGCGAAGCGTTGCACCCACCGGTAGATGGTGACGTGATCAACGTCGATGCCGCGTTCGGCGAGGAATTTTTCGACGTCTTGGTACGAGAGTCCGTAGCGGTGGTACCAGCGCACTGCCAGCAAGACCACGTCGGGCGGGAACCGGAATCCCGCAAACGACGGAGAAGCAGAGTGGTGAGAGCGATGACGACACGCTCTGGCTGCGGCGGGCACACTCGATTGGTCACGCACGTCAGCATCTGAACCTGTTGACGTTTGCGCTTGGCGTGAACAGCCTGTCGTTGCATCGTCACCGCGGGCGCAGTAGCGACCCGCCGGCAACCCAAGCTGCTGCCTGAAGGCCCCGCCGCCCGGTACGAGCCGAATCGGCGCGCCCGCGTCCGCAAGATGGTCGCGTCCGCGTCGGAATCGGCTCATCGAAAGCAGGCTCGGATCCCGAACCCGCCTCTACAATCGGTCCACGTTGCCGGCACCCACGATTGCAGGGGGTTTTCTCCCACCCTTCGCGCCGGCCCCGCCTCTGTCGGAGAGACAAATACGTTTGATGCATGCGAAGCAGACCGGTCTTGGCAACGGGCGTCGCATTGTCGCTCGTTATCGGTGCCTGCGGTGGTGGCGATGATGCCTCCATCGCCGGCGACGGTTCGAATGCGGATATCACTACCGTCGCTGTCTCCGACGACGCCCTATCGGCTGAACCTGGCGGTGGGTTGCCTCCTGACCCGGCCGCGGGCGCCGACGCCAGGTTCGATCCGGCGGTTGCGGCCGACGCTGAGTTCGCGGCGACCGTGGCGCTGGCGACTTTCGGGGGTCTTGAGGCCGCTGCTGTCGCGATCTTGAGCGCCTACGACGCTGGGTTTTCCTACGACGAGATCATCGCCGCCATCGAGAACATGAGGCTCGTCGCGGACGGGACCATCGCCAATGGCGAGTCCGAGCAGTCGCTCGGAGCTTTCCAGTCTGTCAGCGTTCGCTGGCTGGGTCCTTCGGACATCGAACGACTCCTCGGTGAGGTACTCGCAGACGTGCAGGGGAACGGCGGGGAGGCACAACTTGTGTTCCTTGTGATGATCCTGCTCGCTGAGAGTGACGGGTATCCCTTCGAGATGATTGTCGAGGCAATCGTCTTCGGCGCCTTCACCGAGCAGACTCTCGCCGAGATAGAAGCCCGCGGCAGCGTGCTTCGCCGTGAGGAGGACGAGCGCGACCAGTGGTGGGAGGAGTTGGCGGCGTCGGATTATCGTCGGATGCGGGTTTCGATGAATTCCGCCACAGAGTTCGACGAGTGCATGCTCGCTCAGACCGGCGCGACCGTCGACGAGATATACGGTCCCCGAGACGACGATGTCGACCACGAGCCGAGTCCGGACGGCGAAGAGGACTCCTCCGCCGGCGACGTGAGCGGCGACTATGTCGGGACGTTGGATCTCGGTCTGTTCGAATTCGACGGCACCGAGACGGTGACAGAGAACAAGCTTCGTTTGATGGTCGTCGACGGAACGGTGCAAGACCTGACCGGCCAAGTGGTACTGATCGCGTCCTGCAAGGGAGGCGCTGCCAAGCTCAGAATGGACCTTGACGCAACGATCGCATTGCCGGTGGGTGACGACGTCGGCTGGTCAGCGTCTGGGCCCGGGTTGCTGGCGGTCACCGCGTCCGGCAACTGCGAAGAAGACGGTGATGTGCTCTCCATCGAGGACTTCGACGGACTGGACGCGCCGTTCGAGGCCGAACTCAATGTCTCGGACGAGGTGGTCCTCTACACGCTTACCTTCGCGGATGGCGAGACGATGACCGGCACGTTCGAACGAGTCGACGACTGATCCACCTGGCCGCAGCCTCGCCTTGAGCCGCCCGCAGCCACACTCGATCCGATTGTTCGCATTCTTGGCTTCGCGGCCCATATTGCGCCGATCGTGTAACTTTGGGCTTTTAGCAAGGAGCGTGTATGGGAGCACTGACTGAATTGGGACTCGTCGTTCCGGACTCGAATCGGGTGCAGCGCTCGATGCAGCACGTCGTTGCGTCCAAGCCCGGCGCGTGGTTGTTCTCGAAGTTCCTGTATGGCCTTGATAAGCCGCTGTTCAAATTGAGCAAGGGTCGCATCACTGCTCCGTCGCTCCTGGCCGGCCTGCCAGTCGTCATGCTGACCACGACGGGACGGAAGTCGGGTGACCCCCGCACTATGCCGCTGCTGGGGATCCCATCCGGTGACGATGTCGCCGTCATCGGATCAAATTTCGGACAGGAACACACCCCCGGATGGGTGTACAACTTGGAATCCGATCCGGCCGCAACAATCGGATACGGCGACACCGAAGTGGCAGTGACCGCGCGGCGGGCAAATGATGCCGAGACCGATGCAACGTTCGAAACAGCATCGTTGATCTACCCCGGATATCGGAATTACCGAGCCCGCGCTGACCATCGCGAGATTCGAGTCTTCGTGCTCGAAGTTGCGGACCGACCCGGGCCCGCCGGGCCCGCCTGACCCGTCGAACCGCGCCTGGCCCGCCGCCTCAGAGGCCGGGCCTCTTGTCCGGACGACCACACCGTGATGATTGTCGCCGAGTCGACAATGGGATCAGCTGCTCACGATTAATTCCGGCGGCCTCAAGTCTGGAACCACCTCGTACCGACCGGTGCATCGGAGGCGATCGACGCGCTGCACGACATCGCCAAACAATGCTCCTTACCTGGGTCCTAGGGCCCTATCGACATTCGTCGATTGGCGAAATGATGGTCACATCAAGTGATCGCACATTACGCAATGGTCACCAGAACAAGGAGAATTTACATGAGGAAACGACTCGGAATGCTCGGGTACCTGTTGGTACTCGTCGGCATGATCTTCGTCGGCGGCGGCGCGTTTGCCTACACCCAGGTGCAGGCCGGCTACGACTCGCTGCAGGCCTTCAGCGAGGCACAGAACGTCGAGCTGAGCTACAACGAAGACGGCCAACTCACCGACCGAGGCACCACGGAAGGCGCCGAGGCCATCATGACGCTGTTGACCGACGACTGGGACTACCCGGTGGTCGATGGTGATTTCGATCCGGGCGACCCGCTCGTCAACACCGGCACGGAATACATGTTCCAGATGGCGACCATCGTGCAGCACACGCTGCACGGAACCCAAGAGGTCACGCTGACCGAGGACGTCGAGTACAACGGCGAACTCTTCGCTGCAGGAACCTACGACGTCGAAGTCGACGGAAAGTACTGGACCGGCTTCGACCGCCAGCACCCCCTCGAAGGACCCGCCCGCGAGGGCGCCTGGAGCGGCACGGTGCACGGCCTCGTCGGCGAACTCGGAGTCGGCACGGTTACCCACTCGACCCTGCAGATGGGCCTCGGACTGAGCGCCCTGCTCGCCGGACTCGGAGCGGTCTTCATGCTCACCGGTGGCGGCCTCGCCTGGGCCGTTCGAGCCAAGAAGGAAGACGAGGAGGTGAAGGTCCCCGACACGGTCCTTACCGCAATGGTCGAAGAACAGCAGGTCGAAGAACTCGTCCGCTGACATCAACGCCTGATCCGCAACGATCACAGACAGTACGGCGTGATCCCCTCCACTGAAGGAGGGGATCACGCCGCGTCAGGATCCAGTCGCGCCAACTTGTAGGACCCGATGGTGCGTCCCCACCCCGCTCGGAATGTTCAGGCGGTTGGTCGTCGAGACCGCCCCTGTCCGGCACACGCGATCGCCCGCACAGCGGCTGCAGGCGCTGACACATTCAGGAGCGGGTGGCCGAGCGCGTAGATGCCGTACTGAGCGGGGGCACGAGCGCTGGATCAATTGTCGATATGTGTGCTTTCAGTGCGTCCGGGATTGCGAGCGTCGCCATCTCGGACCGGCAGATGACCACCCTCGACGGGGTCGACCTCGGACACCGGTGTTGTGGTCGACGTGCATCTGCAAGACTGAATAGGCCGTCCATCGGGGCCGGCAAGGAAGGGACGAAATGACTACAAACAAAGAGATTGTCGAAGGTGTCTATGCGAGCTTTGCTCAGGGCGACATACCGGCCGTCCTGGGCGCTATGGCTGAGAACATCGAGTGGTCCGAGGCCGACGGTTTCCCACTCGCTGGCACATACGTCGGCCCTCAGGCAGTGCTTGCAGGCGTGTTCATGCGGCTCGGAGAGATTGGCGATGAATTCGCCGCGGTTGCCGACCAGATCGTGGCCGAAGGCGACACCGTCGTGGCCCTCGGTAACTACAGCTGGAAGCACAAGAGCTCCGGTGCGTCTGCCTTGGTGAAGATGGCTCACGTGTGGACTGTTGCCGATGGCAAGCTCGCGACATTCCAACAGCACGTCGACACCGTCAGGGTGCGCGAACTCAGCTGATCCGCGTCCGCCCGCTCCTGACGCGGACGCGCCCAGACCGACGACGTCTACCGGGACTCCTCGCCTGTTGTCGAGCGGGCAACCGTTCGCGGAAGTGAGGATCTCGGGCAGGTTGGTTTGTCTTCTGAGCTTGGCAATATGTGTGGATGCCAGCGCCACTTCTCGAACGAACGCACGGGCGCTACCTCATCAGCACCGACAGGGACCGACTCGAGGATGCCGGCGGACCCGCCGGGAAGGGGCACATCTTCCGTCGGCCGAGTGTGCTGCCGCAGGTCCAGCTCGACTGGTGAGAGGTGACGGAATCGAGCTGGGCGGAGCAGCGAGGTCGAACGTCGAGTTCTGTACGCACGGCGGTTGGAAATGGCGTCAAGGTCGATGGCCTGTCAGGATCGTTCCATGAGCGGCTACGACGTGGTCGGTGACATCCATGGTCACGCCGACAAGCTCGTCGGTCTGCTCCGCGAAATGGGTTATGAGCAGCGGTCAGGGGCGTGGCGCCACGCGGAGCGGATGGCGGTGTTCGTTGGCGACCTCGTCGACCGCGGGCCGCAGCAACGCGAGTCGGTCGAGATCCCGCGAGCAATGGTCGAGGCTGGTTCGGCGCACATGGTGCTCGGTAACCACGAGTTCAACGCTATTGCGTATGCCCAGTGGAACGAGGAGCGTGGTGACTATTGCCGGAGTCGTCTTGGTGAGAGCGGCAAGAAGCACATCGATCAACACGCCGCGTTCATCGACCAGATTGGGCTGGACACGCCCGGCCATCGCGATGTGATTGCCTGGTTCCGCACCTTGCCGTTGTGGCTTGACCTTGGCGGGTTGCGGGTGGTCCACGCTTGCTGGAATGACGCCGAGATCGACCGTCTTCGACCACTCGTCAACGAGTTCGGCGGCGTGACCGACGAGATCATCATCGACGGAACAACGAAGGGCCACCCGACATATCGGGCCGTCGAGACGATCGTCAAAGGCCCCGAGATCGACCTTGGCGGGCGGGTGTATCTGGACAAAGGCGGCCATCGCCGCGACAGCGCCCGCCGACGTTGGTGGGACGAATCGGCCCGCACCCTTCGAGACATCGCACAGATCCCTCCGGGGACAACCGATCTAGCTCACCGCCCGTTCCCGCCACTGCCCGAAACGCCAATCCCAGATGCCAGAGAGCACGCATACGTCGGCGGTGTGCCTGTGATCGTCGGCCACTATTGGGAGACCGGGACACCAACCATTCTTGGGTCCCGTGCTGCGTGCGTCGATTACAGCGCTGGCAAGGGAGGGCCACTCGTCGCGTACCGGTGGAGCGGCGAGAGCGAACTCGTCGACGAGCACTTCGTGTCGTTCGGCTGACCGGGCCCACGAGGCACCTCCGACATGTTGATTGGGAGGTTGCCCGCAGCGCACTGATCGCCGTCGCCACCAACGAGCTTTGCGTGCGCTCCAGGCCGAAGCCCACAAGAGCCCACGAGGCACCTCGACCAGCACTGTTGCGTTGATCGACCGAATGGCGCGGCCAGCCGATGACGTGTGGGCTGTCCGGTCAGATCGTTGCGGTCAGTTCGTCGAACGCTGCCGCGACGCGTAGACGATCGTGACGGGCTTCGACTCCGAGTTCGTCGTGACCGCGCCGCAGGTTTTGAATGAAC
>JBNMOS010000081.1:0-16119 GCA_051275435.1 Ilumatobacter sp. | reverse complement strand
GGTTGCCTTCGAGGCCAATTCGGACATCGTGTTCAGACGGGTTGGCGTTCTCGGCGAGCAAGCTGGTTGCTGCCATCACCATGCCGGGCGTGCAGTAGCCGCACTGCAGGCCATGGTTCTCCATGAATGCCTGCTGCATCGGGTGCAATGTGCCATCGGCGTCGGCCATGCCTTCGATCGTGCGGACTTCCTGGCCGTCGGCTTGGACGGCGAGCACCGTGCAGCTCTTGACGGCTTCACCGTTGAGGTGGATCGAGCACGCACCGCACGACGAGGTGTCGCAGCCGATGTTGGTGCCCGTGAGACCGGCGTTATCGCGGATGTACTGGACGAGCAGTGTGCGCGGCTCGACATCGTGCGTCTGCACGGTGCCGTTGATGGTGACGGAAACTTCCACTGATGGACCCCCAGGGTGTTGTTCTCGACCGTTCAGTCGGTCGATGTGGCGAATGATGTGACGTGTGTCTACCCATCATGCCTCATTCCGACCGGTCCGTCACCACGCAAGCGACAACGAGGCCGAATTCGCCTGCATTGTCGGAGTGCGTATCGCTGCGGTTTGGCGATTCGATGACCGCGCTGACGAGCGCGATCATCGACATGCCCGGAGATCAGCCGCCTGCGTTGGCGATGGCGACGCGAGGGTCGCGGTTCGGGTTGCCCGGATCTTGCAGCGAATCGCGGAATGCAACGATGGCGTTGAGGCGTTGGTCGTCGTCGAGATCGGCTTCCATGATGCGCGTGATGGAGGGCTTGAGGTCACTGAACTCGAGCACGATGTCGTGTGCTACCTGGTCGCTTGCGGGGAGCTCGTCCAACGGTGTTTCGCCGTTGAACCAAGGGGAGAGGATGGGCTTCTTGACCGCCATGCGGATCTCATTTCATTTTGTCGAACGCCTCAGCTTACTGGCAGGGCGGTTCGGCCGAGCACTACCGCTCAGCTGGTGAGATCGATGATGTCCCTGACGGACAGGTAAATCAGGGAACCGATGATCACTGTGGCGAACGCCGTGTAATGCCAGCGCTTGCTGTGATCGGCTCGCCAGAAGCGCCGAATCGAGTAAATGATCGAGATGATTGCGAGGATGCCGATTGTTAGGCCGATGGCCGGCCCGACGCCACTGGCAAGGCCGACGACCGGCAGCACGAACGGGAGTACCAGATACATGACGATGCAGCGACACGCGGTGATCGCAATCGACTTCTGAAAGGCGCTGCGCGCTTCTTGGGCGGTCGACGTCTTGCCTTCCGGGAGCCGCAGCACCCGGCGCATGAAGCGATCGGCAGGGCCATCCGACTGCCGATGACCATCCGCGGGGGCGGTTGATTCGGTGACGTTGTCAGCAGTAGTACTCATACCGAGTCCTGACGGTATGCCCCTGCGACAACGCCAGCAACTTCGGCAGGGGTGTTCACGATCACATGAGCGCCTGCGCCTGCGAGCTCTTCGTGGGAACCGAAGCCCCAGGTGACACCGATGCAGTCGATCCCATTGGCAATGGCACCTTCGACGTCGTGGTCGCGATCGCCGAGCATCACGACGTGGTCGCCCGCCGAGATGCTGAGTGCAGCCAGTGCATAGGTGATCACATCGGCTTTGGTTCGTCGGTCGCCACCCATGCCGCTGGCGCCCGCTTCGAAGGTGAAGTGGTCGCTCAAGCCGAAGTGTGCAGTGATCCGTCGGGCAGGCTCTTCGGGCTTGGCGGTAGCAAGTGCCAGCGTGAGGCCGTCGGCACGAAGTGTTTCGAGCATCTCTGGAATGCCGTCGTAGACGGTGTTCTCGAAGAGGCCGATGTCGTTGTACCGCTCTCGGTACTTGTCGACAACTCGCTCAAAGTCGGCTGGGCCGACGCCGAGCTTCGGGAACGACACCTCGAACGGCGGCCCAATGGCGTCTCGAACGGCATGGTCGGATGGCGGTTCGAATCCGCATTCGGTGAACGCGTACTGCAGCGAACGGGCGATGCCAGCGTGGGAGTCTGAGATGGTTCCGTCGAGGTCGATCAGGACATGCGTGCGGCTCATGCGCTGCTCTTGGCCAGGTTTTCCAGCCGGAGAAGGTCCTCGTCGGTACCGACGGCGACGATCACGTGGCCAGGCTCGAGCCGGTGGTCACCGGTGGGGTTGGTGGTGAACTTGTCGCCGGGCGAGCGCAACGCGAGGATCAGGGCGCCGCTCTCCTCACGAAGGTTCGCGGCGCGTAGCGTTTTGCCGGCGATCTTGCATGACTCCGTGACGACGAACTCGCGCATCCGGAATTCGATCGACCGTTCGTGCATGACCACGTCGATGAACTCGGCGACGTTGGGGCTTGAGACGTAGGAGGCCATCCGCGCTGCGCCAAGTTCTTGAGGGTTGACGACGCGATTGGCGCCGGCGTGTGTGAGCTTCGGGATGCTCTCGTCGGCGCGGGCGCGGGCAACGATGAACAGATCAGGGACGAGATCGCGGCCGGACAGCGTGACGAATAAGTTGTCGGCGTCGCCGTCCAGTGCTGCGATCAGTGCACGTGCCCGTTCGATGCCGGCTGCTTTGAGGGTTTCGTCGCGGGTCGCGTCGCCAATGATGACGGGGAACTCAAGATCGTCAACGCGATCGGTGCTCAGGTCAATAACGACGACCTCGTGACCTTCGCGGGCGAGATCGTGCGCAACAGCAGCACCGACTCGGCCCCACCCACACACGATGGTGTGTCCGCTCATCTTGTTGATCTGGCGGGTCATTCGACGCCTCCCACGGAGTTCTTTGAGTTGGCCTTCGACGACGGCTTGCACGACGAGGGTAAATGAGTACAGCACCGTCGACACGCCGACGATGATGAGGATGATGGTGAAGATCTTCTCGCCGTTACCGAACTCTTTCAGCTCGCTGAATCCGACGGTGGTGATGGTCGTAACGGTTTGGTACACCGCGTCGAGCAAGCTCAGTCCAAACATCCAGTAGCCCACCGTGCCGAAGATGGTGACGGCGGCCATCATTCCGAGCGCGAGCCGCAGCCGATCCGTCGTGTTTCGCATCGTCGCTCAACCTACTGGCCGGTCAGTCGCTCGGGTGTGAGCGGATCAGGAGTTGCTGAGTCGGTCGAGCGACCGACGTGCGAATGTCAGGGTGAGTGCCGAGATTGCGACGATCGCAACAAGACCGCCCCAGATGTTGTTCCAGGTGACTGGCGCGTCAAGGAAGCCGAGTCGTGCGAGCCGGATGATGTTCGTGAACGGGTTGACTCGGGCTACCGATTCGAGCCAGCCGTCCATGATGAACAGGGGCGTTTGGGCGTCGGTCAGGAAGATCAGCAGGAAGAAGGTGAGCTGCATAATCGCCGCAGCACGCATATCGCGGAACCGGAACGCGAGGCCCAGGCCCCACCCTGTGCCGAGCGCCGCGATGCCCGCTGCTGCGACATAGAGGAACAGTACGCCGCCGGGGCCGTGCGTCGGTCGTGCGCCAAACATCAGGCCGACGATGATGACAATGGTGGTCACGAGTACGGCGCGAATCAGCGCTGCGCCGAGGGGCCCGGTGATCAGCGCTGAGCGTGGTGCGGGCGTGAGTCGGATGCGGTCGTAGAAGCCGGTCTCCAGATCACGGATCGTCGAAAACCCGATCCCGATGCCCGCGAAGCCAGCACCCATGAGCGTGCCGAGCGGCAGGAACCAGTTGATCGAACGGTCGGTCGGGAATCCAGGGATCTGGATGATCGCGAAGAACGTTCCGGCGAACGCGATCGACTGGAACACCGGCATCAAGACCGATGGCAAGAAAGCCGACGGCAGCCGCGTGATGTTGACGATGCTGCGCTTTGCCAGGCCAACTGCGGCAGCACTGTGGGGGGTATGGCGCGTGTTGATCGGCCGAGTGCCCTGCTCTGTGCTCATCATGATGCTCCCAATCGGTGGCGCAGGGCCCGGAGTGAAAGTGCAATCGAGACAACAGCGAGCGCGGCGGGGACGAGAATCGCCCGGGCCAGCGCCGATGCGGACACGCCCTCGATGACGAGGTCGCGCATCCCTTCGACGAGGTGAGAAACCGGATTGAAGTCGGCAAGGGTGCCGTAGATGCCGCTCATTGTTTCGCGTGGGAAGAAAGCCGACGAAAAGAACAAGGCGATGAACAGCAAAGGGAAGGCACCCTGTACCGCTTCGGCTGAGCCGGTGAGGAGTGCCATTGATGACATGAGGGCGCCGATGGCCAGCGCCAGGATTGTGCCGCTCACCATCAGGCCGACCACGCCGCCGATGCCACCCTTGATGCTGAGGCCAAATGGCAGCAGGACCAAGACGAAGAAGAGTGTTTGGAATGCGCCGTAGGCCATACCGCCCGCCATGCGTCCGACGATGATGCCAGTGCGGGTGGACGGGGAAGCGAGGAGCCGATCGAAGAATCCATTCTCGATGTCGGTGGCAAGTGCGGTTGCGCCGGTCGTCGATCCGAAGAGGATGCCCTGGACGATTGCCCCGGCCAGTGCGAAGTCGAGATACGAATCGACGGCTGGGAACCCTGGCAATCCGGTCGCACGCGAGAACGACGAGGTCCCCAGTGCGGCGAAGAACAACGGAAAGATGAGCGACGGGACGACAAGCGACGGCTGGCGGAGCAGCGATTGGATCGAGCGAACCGACAGGGCCCACGTTTGAGCGATCGTCGACGTCTGGGCCGGCGCCCTGGTTGGGGTCAGCGGTGCTGTGGTGACAGGCGACGTCACGACTCGGCGCCTTCGAGGCGGTAGCCCGTTGCCTCGGCGAACACGTCGTCCAGGCTCGGCTCGCGGAGCTCAAGATTGCGCACGGTGATGCCTGCATCGTCGAGTTCGCGCACGACGTTCGACACGGCGCTCGGCCCCTCGTGTAGGCCAACACCGAGCGACCCCTCGGGGCTCGGGCGGAGCTCGCCGAATTTGGCGAGCAGGCCGGTCGCAATCTGGTGTGACGACTCGTCGACCGTGACGAACAGCGTCGGCGAACCGACTTCGGCTTTGAGTTCGGTTGGGCGGCCCTTGCGAACGATGACGCCGTGGTCGATGATCGCAATGCGTTCAGCGAGTTGGTCGGCCTCTTCGAGGTACTGGGTCGTCAAGAGGACCGTGGTGCCGTCGTTGTTGAGGCGGCGGATTTCTTCCCAGAGCGAGATGCGACTCATCGGGTCAAGGCCGGTGGTTGGCTCGTCAAGGAACAGGACCGAGGGCTCGTGGATGAGCGACAGGGCCAAGTCCAGTCGGCGACGCATGCCGCCAGAGTAGGTACCGACTCGGCGGCCGCCCGCAGCAGTGAGCCCGACACGTTCGAGGAGTTCGCCGGCCCGTTGGTGGTGTTGCGCCTTCGGGAGGCCGTAGAGCACGGCTTGCAGCCGGAGCAGTTCGGTGCCGGTCATCAAGGGGTCGATGGCTGCGTCTTGCAGTGCTACGCCGATGTTGCGCCTGACGCTGTCGGCCTCGCTCACGATGTCGAATCCAGCGACGCGGCCCGTTCCGCCAGTGGGCCGGAGCAGCGTGGTCAGCATGCGGACCGTGGTCGACTTTCCGGCACCGTTGGGGCCAAGGAAACCGAAAATCTCACCGGGCTGGATCTGGAGGTCGACACCGTCGACGGCCTTGACGACGTCGTCGCCTGAGCCGAAATGTCGTTGCAGACCTTCGGCGACGATGGGTAATGCAATGTCGGCCATTTCTGAATACTCGCAGAAGGCGAGAGCGACGCACTGTGACTCTGGTCAGCTACCTCAGCGCCGACTCAGATGGTGAGGACCATCGAGCCCACGTGCTGTTTGCGCTGGAACGCCTCTTGGGCTTCGTGGATCTGTTCGAGAGGGTAGACAGCGCCCACAACCGGCTTGACGTCGCCGCGCTCGATGATGTTGACGAGGTCGGTGAACACCGCTGGCTCGTAGATGGTTGCGCCGTGGAACTCGAGGTCGTTCAAGTACAGCGTTCGCAGGTCGAGGTCGACAACTGGCCCGGCGATCGCACCGCACGTCACGTATCGGCCACCTCGGCGCAGCGACTCGAACCATCCGGGCGTGTCGGGGCCGCCGACGACATCGGCAACGACGTCGAACGGGCCGCCGTTGGCATCACGCGCTGCGGCATGGAGGTCGGCATGAGACCGATCGATGACGTGGTCGGCACCGAGTGCCCGCACCCCGTCGGCCTTGCCGGCGCTACAGACGGCAGTGACGGTTGCGCCACGCAACTTTGCCAGGCTGATGAGCGCTGAGCCGACACCGCCGGACGCTCCGGTGATCAGAATGCTGTCGCCGGCTGCGAGCCGGATGCGGTGCTGCATGTGGTTCGCGGTCGACCACGAGCAAGGAAAGCTTGCCAGCTCGACGTCGGTCAACTGGCTGTTATGCACGTGCACGTTCCGGGCGGGCACCGCGACATATTCAGCGAACCCGCCGTCACGTTCGCTACCGAGGTAGCCGGCTAACTCACGACGCATTGGCTCGTCGCCATCGCGCAGACAACAGTCGACCAACGCTCGGCGGCCGATGAGTGACTGGTCGACGTCGGCGCCGACAGCAACGACCCGGCCGCTTGGGTCGGCGCCCTGGATCCGGGGGAACGTGAACCCGCTGGCACTCCACGTACCGTCATCGGACGATGCGTCGGTAAATCCATCGCCGCTCGTGGCCTCGGTGACCGACTTGCTGTACCAGCCGACCCGCGTGTTGATGTCGGTGTTGTTCATGCCGCACGCAGCGACGTGGATCAGTACCTCGTCGGCTGCAGGTACTGGAACCGGCACGTCGTTACGTAGGACGAGTACCTCTGGGCCGCCGAGCCCGGTCAGGACGGCGGCGCGCATCGTTGCAGGAATCAAGCGCTGCGCAGAATTTGTCGGATCAGTGGTTCGTAGTGCTCGAGCGGGTTGCTGACGTAGTCGGCGTCGAACGCTGTCTGGTCGTACTTGGCACAGAACTCTTCGGTGTGGTCGAAGAATTCACTGTCGCGGAACTTTTCGCGAGCGTCCTTGTCCATGCCGAGGTGGTGCCAGAAGTAGTAGCCCTGGAACTCGCCGTGGTGCTTGACCATGAAGTGGTTGGCCTCGGAGACGAACGGCTTGACGATGCCAGCAGCGATTACTGGGTGGTTGAACGGGCTGAGCGTGTCACCGATGTCGTGGATCAGCGCGCAGAACACATACTCGTCGTCTTTGCCGTCTTTCTCGGCACGTGTCGCCGTCTGCAGGCTGTGCTCCAGACGGTTGATCGGGAAGCCGCCGTAGTCCTCGCCGAGTTCGCGCAGTAGCCCGATGACGCGGTCAGCGACAAGGCCCTGCGTGACGCTGAGCTGTGGCGCGATGATGGCCCAATCTTGCGCGGTCGACTCTTCGAAGCTCTTGAACGACGTGCGCTCGTGAGTCTCGGTCGCCTTCGCAGTGTCGGTCATGGTGTGCTCCCTCTGATCGTACGGGTCAAGACGAGTTGGTGCCAGGCACCAACTCGTCTTACTTTGCGGCTTGGATGGCCTGCCACACGCGCTCGGCGGTGGCGGGCATGTCGATGTGCTTGACCCCGAGGTAGCTGACTGCATCGATGACGGCCGACTGCACGGCTGGCGTGGAACCAATCGTGCCGGATTCGCCGATGCCCTTGACGCCGAGCGGGTTGACGAACGTCGGGGTCTCCATGTGGATGACCTCGAAGCTGGGCAGTTCGGCGGCCGAGATCATGCCGTAGTCGGCGAGGTTCGAGGTGATCGGGTTGCCGTCCTCGTCGTAACGCACTTCTTCGAGCAGCGCCTGAGCGGTGCCCTGTGCGATACCGCCGTGAATCTGCCCGTCGAGCAGCAGCGGGTTGACCACGCGGCCGGCGTCGTCGCATGCGATTTGACGCAGGTGCTTGACCTGGCCGGTGCCGATGTCGACTTCAACCACGGCGATGTGAGCGCCGAACGGGAACGTCGGCATGTCGGCAACGAACGTGGTAGTGAGGGTCATCTCGTCGCCTTGCTGCTTGGCAGCGATGGCGATCTCGGACCAGGTCTTGGACACGGCGGGCGTACCGGCGACGTGGAACTTGCCGGTCTCGGTGTCGAGCACCACGTCGGCTTCGTCGGCCTCGAGCATTTGGGCTGCGACCTTCTTGGCCTTCTCAGCGATCTCCGCGCCAGCTTGGCTGACTGCTGCGCCACCCTGCTGGAGGGAGCGAGAGCCCATGGTTCCGCCGCCCACCGGAACACGATCGGTGTCGCCGAAGACCAGCGTCATGTCTTCGATCGGGATGCCGGTCTGCTCGCTGGCGAGCATCGACCATGCGGTGTCGTGCCCCTGGCCCTGCGGTGTGGTGCCCGTGTAGACGGTCGCGGTGCCATCGTCGTTGATCTCGATCTTGGCGTCTTCCTGTTTAGGGTCGACGCCGCCGGTGATCTCGACATAGACGCAGACGCCAATACCGAGCTGCTTCTCGGCCCCGGACTCGCGGCGGGCGGCCTGGTCGGCGCGGAGGTCGCTGTACCCAGCGGCCTCGAGTGCCTTGTCGAGCGCACCTTCGAAGTCGCCGACGTCGTAGACCTGTCCAATGGACGTGGTGTACGGCTCCATGAACTTCGGGATCAGGTTCATGCGTCGGACATCGACGGGGTCCATGCCGATTTCGCCAGCGAAGAGGTCCATTGCCCGCTCGATTGCCGCAGTGGCTTCGGGGCGACCGGCGCCGCGGTAAGCGGTGATCGGTGTGGTGTTGGTGACGACTGACGTGGTGCGCACCTCGATGTTCGGAATGTCATAGACGGCAGCGGCCATTGGGCGGGTGAAGAACGGGGCGAGGATCGTGCCCATGCCAACAAAGGCACCGCAGTCTTGGATGCCGTGCAGCTGGTAGTGCGTGACGTCGCCCGCTTTGGTGCCGCCCATGGTGACGTATTGCAGCTGTGCGCGGCCGTGGCCGAGCATCATCATCGACTCGCTGCGGGTCTCACGCCAGCGAACTGGCCGATTGAGTTCCTTGGCGAGCCTGCCGAGCAGCATCTCTTCGGGGTAGGAGTCGATCTTGGCGCCGAAGCCACCGCCGACGTCGGGGGTGATGATCCGGAGGTCGGCGTCATCACAGCCGTTGGCAGCGACGAACGCAGCCTTGGCACCCTGCGCGTGTTGCGAGGAGACCCACTGCGTGAGGCGACCTTCGTGCCACACGGCAGCTGATGCGCGGACTTCGAGCGGGCACGGGGCGACGCGCTGGTTCATGAAGCGGCCGGTGATGACAACTTCGCAGTCTTTGAAGAACTCGTCGGCGTCGCTGTTCTCGGGGAAGCCAAGAGCAGTTGTGTCGAACACGGCGTTACTGCCGGCTGCGTCGTAGATGAGGGTCTCGGATGCGAGCGCGCCTTCGAGGTCGATGAGCGTCGGGAGGAAGTCGATGTCGGCGAAGATCATCTCGGCGGCGTCGGTTGCCTGCTGCAGCGTTTCGGCGACGACCACAGCGATTGGCTCACCCACGTGGCGGACCTTGTCGCTGGCGAGCAACGTGCGCGCCGCTGCAGGGTTGAACGGCGACGGAATCGGCTCGAGGCCGAGTGACTCGGCGGTGTGTACGGCGAGCACGCCGGGCATTTCGAGTGCGCCCTCGATGTCGATCGACAGGATCGTGCCGTGGGCGACAGCGGACCGGGCATAGACAGCCTGAGCTGCACCCACGAGGCGGGGATCGCTGACGTCGTCGGCGTAGATGCCGCCCGTTGTCAGGAACTTCGGATCTTCTTTGCGCTGAACGCGGTTACCAAGAATGCTGCCACCAGCCACGTGAACCCCTGTCGTGGATCGATGGGAACCTCGGTCGTGAGGCCCCCTGTGACATGCAACCTAGTCGGTGGCGGTGGGCGCAGGCCCAGCTGAGCGGGCAGCGAAGATCTGACTGACCACGTTGTACGGCCAGCCGTCAGGGAGTTCGGTCGGCAGCGGAGGTGTCGGGAGCACGGAGGTTCGCTCTTCGCCGATCAGCACGAAACCGATCTCTTCACGAGCGGCTTCCCTAACGCCATCGTCGGTCTTCAACCGATTGACTTCGGCAGCGAGTTGGCCATTGACCCGTTGCAGTTCGTCAAGCTGCGCCTGGCGCTGCACGAGGTCAACGTCCTGGTCACGCCATGTGCCAATCGGCAGGACAAAAACAGCAGCGGCCATGGTGCCAACGACGATCAGGGCCGCAAGGCCAGCGAACAGTGCGAACTTGGGTCGTCGTGAGACACGCTTCTCGATCGGGATCGACCGGGTGATGTCGCCGAGGCGCGACGAACCGCTTTTGGAGGCAGGCGCCTTCATCTTGGGCCGACGAATCGACGTCGTTTTGGACCTGCTCACCTGACCATCATCTCAGGTTCGGTGCCGGTTTTCGCGTCAACCTGAGTGAACGTCCCTCGGCTCGGGGACTCGCGCCGAGGGACGTTTGCCCTTTGGGGCGCTTACGAACCGGCGTTGGGTGGCGCCCTCGCAGGCTTGCCCTGTCGAGCGTTAAATGGCGGGTCTGCCCGCCCTCGAGGCTTCGTACTGCGTTGCCAGGCAGCCTCGCTCAGCAGCGACGATATGCGTGCCTTTCGAGGTCGACCGATGACCAGTCTGCAACAAACGCAGCGCTACATCGTCGAATTCGGCAAACACGAGATCGTCAACGATCTCGGGGCGACGGTTCGAGGACCGACCGTCGCTGCTTGATGCTTTCGAGGATGGCCTCGGTGCCGGCAGTCATCCCGAGGCCCTCGGTCGTCGGCCATGTAGCTATCTCTGCCTTGGCGAATTCGACCCACTTGACGATCAGATCGAACAGCTCGAGCTGGAATGTCGCAAAGAGCACTGAGAGATGTATTCGCTCGGGGAACGGGTGATGGCCATCGAGATAGCTCGTGTTGATCGTGGCGACCTGCTCATACAGATCAGCAGCATCGCTCGCCATTTCTTCGAGCGCCGCTATGAGGTCATCGATGCTGCCATTCTCGGCGAACAACAGCCGCAGGAGAGCCTCAGCTTCCAGCACAGGAGGTTGGGGAGTGGTTGCCAGCCAGGCGGTGAGCGCTGCCCGACCTTCCTCGGTGATCGTGTAGACGGTCCGACTTCGACCACCGACCGACTCGCGTTGCGCAGTCGCCATCTCGTGCTCGACGAGCTTCTTCGGTTCGGCATACAACAGCCGCTCGGACTTCGGCCAGGCGAAGCGAAGGCTCCGCGTTGCCTGCTGCGTGAGTTCGTAACCGGCCCATGGTCGGATTGCCAACAGGCCGAGAACAGCGAACGACGAAGTGGTGAGACGCGAGGACACAACTTGACTCTACTGAATAATGCAGTATCATCCGATAGTGCAATCTGCAGTACAAGTTGTGAGTCTCAAATCGAAGAACGAAAGGGAGCGTTGAATGGACATATCCAAATACATCGACGACGTGGCGTTGGAGGGCGAACTGTTTGCGTCCGCCGCTGGGCATGGAGGGTTGGACGTGCAGATTGCGGCCTGCCCTGGCTGGGACATGCGTGAGCTCGTTCGCCACCTCGGAATGATTCACCTCTGGGCAGCCGCAAACGTTGCGTTCCCCGAGCCGGACTGGCTCGACGTCGAGGACCTGCCCGACCTCGTCCGGTACTGGCCGACGCTCGCCACCGCCTACCAAGAAGACGCAGACCCGGTCGACTGGTATCGAGCCACGCTGACCAACCTGATCGAGGTGCTTCGATCCGCGCCCACGGATCTCGAATGCTTCTCGTTCCTCCCTGCGCCCACTCCACTCACCATGTGGGCGCGTCGACAAGCAAGCGAGATTGCGATCCACCGATTCGACGCGCAGTCGGCGCGGGGCCTCTCGTCACACTTCGACCCGATCTTCGCAGGCGACATGCTCGAGGAGCTCCTGTGTGGGTTCGCCGTGCGACCACGATCCGGCACGATGGACATGCAACAGCCCAAGGTGATCCACGTACACGCCCACGACACCGAAGATCACTGGTACGTCTCCCTCGGCCCCGAGCGCACCCAGACATCTCGGGAGGGCGACACCGCCGACCTCACACTCTCGGGAAAAGCGGCCGACCTCTACGTCATGCTCTGGAACCGAACCCCAGACACAAACGTCGCCATGAGCGGCAACACCGACCTCGTGGACCTCTGGCGAGCCAACTTTAGCGTCCGCTGGAGCTGAGTCTCCACGCCGAGGACGCCGGAGCCTCGTAGTCCGCGACAAGCAACCACGAGAACAAAGCGAGCCGATCGGAACATTCAGCGAGTGAGCTGAGGACGCTCAGGATCCGACGTATATGCATTCCCATCACGGCCATCTGTCCCATGAAGCGCGGTCGACAGCCAGTGAATCGCGCCCCAAGTGCGCGCCGGTCAGGGACGCACCGAACGTTGTCTGACACGGCGCTAGCGCGCTCTGTCAGGCGGCGAGCCGGTATTCGCCGTCGACCACCTTGACGTAGACCGCGTCGATCCGGCCCGTGTCGCGGAGTGCGTGTTCGAGGGCGGTGCGTGCATCGGGGTGGACTGACCGCTTGGGAAGTCGAGCGCGGATGGCATCGGTTTGGTTGCGTTGTCCGGTGGGTCGCATGTGTGTGCCGTTGGCGCGTGTTGTTTCGATGTGGTCGGTGGTGATGCGGGTTCGTGTGAGTTTTGAGTGGTGTTTGTATCGGTTGTGGTTGGGGCATTCGAGGCCGGCGTTGGTGAGTGAGGTTTGGCCGGTTCCGTTGGCGAATTCGTTGAGGTGGTCGATTTGGCAGCGTTCGGTGGGGATGTTGCAGCCGGGGTGGGAGCAGTGGTGGCCGAGGAGTTTGGCCATGGCTCTGATGGGTCCGGTGAAGAGTCGTCGGGTGCGGCCGTAGTTGATGGGCATGCCGGTGTTGTCGGTGATGATGGAGCGGACTCGGCCGTGGATGAGTGAGCGGACGAGTTCGTCGTTGCTGATGGGGGAGCCGGAGGTGGTTTCTTTGCGGCGTTGGGTGAGTGGTGGGGGAGCGAGGTCGGTGGGTGTTGGGGTGAGTCCGGCTGCGGCGAGGGCGTGTTCGGTGTCGTAGCGCGACGCGATGATGTTGACGATTGTGGGGATTGGCCCGATGGTGAGGCCTGCGTCAGCGGCTGTTTGTGCGGCTCGGAAGATGTTTTGGAGTGCGTCGCGGCGGCGTTGTTTGTCGGTGCGTTCGAGAAGTGATGTGGGGGCGTTTGGTCCGTAAGTGGCTTCGCGGGTGTCGCAGTCGAGGCGGAATTCGTGGTCGACGAACGCGTCGAAGATGGCAACGAGTTCGGCGGTGTTGAGCGCGGTGCCGCCGGAGGCGCGCATGAACAGTTCGCCGCCGGCGTCGATGACGGTGGCGGCGCGGTGTTCGACGTTGTTGGCTGCGCGTTGTTCGGCGCCGTTGGTGTCGGCAAGTGTTTCCCAGCGCAATCCGACGATCCGGAAATCTTCGTACTTCAACTGTTCAGCAGCGTCGAGCAGTGTGTTGGCGGCGTCGGCCGTGTCGCCGGTGTCGCCGGTGTTGGTGGGGCCGGTGTTGGTGAGTTGGTCGCCGACGCGTGGGTTGGCGCGGAGTCGGCCGAGTTCGTTGGCTTGGGCGACGCCGATGTGGCCGTTGAGGAGTGCGTTGCCGGTGCCGGTGACGGTGTCGAGGAGTGCTGCGACTTTGATGGTGTTGGTGGCTTGGGTGTTGGACCAGTTGAGGTTGGCGCGCAGGAATGCTTTGACTGATCGGTGGCCGTCGTCGCGGAACAGGCCGCGTCGTTCGACTTCGCGAGTGATTGCGGCTTGCTCGGCGGCGATCCTGCGGTTGTCGAGTTCGTTGGTTCGTAGCCGTTCGATGAGTGCCGGATCGTCGGTGACGATCAGCTCTTCAACGAGGGACGAGAACATGTAAACAGTGTATCGAACATATGTTCGTATCGCAAATCTGGATGTAGTATTTCTTCCCTCAGGCCGGGCCCTGTGTCCCACTGTCGCTACGCCGGGTGCGGATCGGGCCTCTCCCACGGAACTCGCACGATCCCATCGCCATCGCCATCGCCGTTCGGGCCAGGTGATCAGAATGTCAACCAGATCGGGGCCGACAAGGTTCACGTCGCAACGCATCTTGGATGCCGAGTCATGTGTGTTGGCCTCGGTCAAAGAGTCCGCACCGTTCCAGATGGACGCAGTCATTGACCCGATTCTCGGTGAGGACGAGGTCGACGCTGTCGTTGCGATGACCGAATCCGGTCGGTGTGTGACAACGGTGATTGGTCCTGCTGGCGCTGGTAAGACCACGTTGTTGAAGTCCGTTGCCCAGACATGCGAAGCAGCCGGCCGTGACGTCATGATCCTCATGTTGTCTGCTGCCGCGGTACGAGTAGTGACCGAAGAGACGTCGATCCCGGCGTCCACGATCGCGTCATGGGCCATTGGCCGAGTCGACATGCCGCGCGGCGGCCTGGTCGTCATTGACGAAGCGTCGATGGTCCCGACGTTGACGTTGGAGAACCTGGTCCGAGTGTCGGAGGTGTATGGGACACGCCTGGCCTTCGTGGGCGACTACGCACAAATGGGCGCACCCGAGGCCGGAGGGTTGCTGCACGATCTTGCTGCTGGGCCCTCAGCCGTCACACTCACCGCGGTCCGGCGTTTCACCAAAGTACCTGGCCAGAGACCTTGCCAAGATTGCAGCCTTACCGTCATTGAGCAATGCCTGGGTAAAAGATACCGGCGCGAAACACCTGGTGGTGAGAGGAATGCCATGCGTTAACGCCAACGGCTGTACCGATCCTCTCCAGGCCCCAGTCCGCGACGCCGGCACTGCCGGGCACGGTTCGCCGTCAAACAGCCGACACCGCCCGACTCGGACTTCGCACCAAAATATCTGGGGCTCTACACGCCCCGTAGAGCGCCGCAACACCACACCCCGGTACCAAGGGTGCCGACACTTTCAAGCCCCGTCCGCCTCGTCAGCCGGTCGTCGAACTCACCCACGGACTGTTGTGGCAATCGTTTGACCTGAACTGTTATCGTCGCTCGTGGTGCCGGCAGGGCTGACACCTCAGTAGCCCTGGAGGATTTTCATCATGTTTTCGTTCACTCTTCGTCGCCTGATCGGCGCATCCGCGGTCGTGTGTCTGGCAGCGTCTGCTGTGGTCGTCGGCTCAGTTGCTGTACCGGCACGAACACTGGCTTTGCCGGGTGCCTCAGAATCAACGGTCGTCACGATCGAACCAACCCGTGTCGCGGACACCCGCTACAACGTTGGCCTGACCGGCAAGATCACTGCCGAGACGCCCCGCAAGTTCACCGTCACTGGACTGATCGACACCTACATTGATTCGACCAAGACAACAGTGGTGAAACAAGTCGTGCCCGCTGGCGCGAGCGGTGTGTTCTTGAACGTCACCGTGGTGAATCCGTCTGAGCCAGGATTCTTGGCAATCCGCCCCGGCACAGCAACCGGTATCCCTGCAACCGGAGGACTGAACTTCGGTCAAGAAACGGTGTTGGCCAACAGTGTTCTTGTCGCCCTACCCGCCACCGGGCCAACAAATTTCGATGACATCCGCTACGCCGTTGGCCTCGACGGCCAGGCCACTGTCCAGACGCCAACACAACTCACCGGCACTGGAAGTATCGACATCTACTACGGCTCTCCCACCGCAGGCGCGTCGATGCACGTAGTCATCGACGTTGTCGGCTACACCACCACCTCCGGACTCATCGCACTCACCAAACGCATCGAAACACTCGAAACCTCCGGCACCGCCGGCCCAACAGGAGCCAAAGGCGAACCAGGAACCAACGGCAACGTCGGTGCGACCGGAAACGACGGCGCGACTGGTCCCGCAGGCCCCAACGGCAACGACGGCGCGACCGGCTCCACTGGTCCCGCAGGCCCCAACGGCAACGACGGCGCGACCGGAAACGACGGCTCAACTGGTCCCGCAGGACCCAACGGCAACGACGGCGCGACCGGCTCCACTGGTCCCGCAGGACCCAACGGCAACGACGGCGCGACCGGCAACGACGGCGCGACTGGCCCCGCAGGACGCAACGGCAACGACGGCGCGACCGGAAACGACGGCGCGACTGGCCCCGCAGGACCCAACGGCAACGACGGCGCGACCGGAAACGACGGCTCAACTGGTCCCGCAGGCCCCAACGGCAACGACGGCGCGACCGGAAACGACGGCTCAACTGGT
>JBNMOS010000080.1:0-16130 GCA_051275435.1 Ilumatobacter sp. | reverse complement strand
GAGCAGGCGATCCTCGACGAAGAGCAGCACATCAACGACATGCTGGGCGCTCTCCTGCCGGCCAGGCTCATCGAACGCTTCCGCGACGGTGAGCGCTCGATCGGCGACATCTTCGACACTGCCACGGTTGTGTCGATCACCATCGATGACATTCCCTCGACGCTCGCGACCGACAACGAGCTCGTGTTGGAAATAGCCGATCGACTGAACGAAGAGTCGATCCTGTTGATGGAACGGCATGGCGTGGAACGCATCCAACGGTCATCGGGAAACCAGATGTACCTCGCCGGGCTCAACCAAGACGATGCCGGGGTCACCGATGCAGCCGAGTTCGCACTCGCGGCAATCGAAGCAGTTTCCAGCGTCGCGGCCGAGTTCGGTCACCAGCTCACAGCACGGGCTGGATTGTCGGCTGGCGATGTGGCCACCGGCGTCCTCGGCAGCACCCAACTCTCCTTCGGGGTGTGGGGCGACCCGACGGGCAAGGCAATGACGCTTGCATCCCTCGCTCTCCCCGGCCAGGTGCTCGCTGACGGCTCGGTCGTTGAACAGCTCGACCCAAGCTGGGACATCGAGGCACTCGAAGAACTGCACGGCCTCGCGGATGACATCGAAGCGCACGTCATCAAAGGCCATGTCTCGGCCCCTGCGACCAACGAATCGCACTGATCCCACTCGTTGCCGACCGAAAGGGTCGTCAGCTGATGCCGGATGCGTCGATCACGACCAGGTCCTGCCACCACAGACGCTCGAAGAAGCCGACGATTTCACTGATTTCACTGATTTCACTGATTTCACTGATTTCACTGATTTCACGGAGGGTGCGGCGCCCGTCGATCGGCTGGCCTTCAGACGCTGTCGAGTGCTTCGACCCTGCCGTCGGCGATGGCGGTCTCATGGGCGGCGTGATCGTCCTCGTTGAGGTCCGCGTACCGTGCCGCGAACTCGGCGAACACCTCGTCCGCCGTCTTGTCGTCGCCGAGGTAACCGGCGATCATGGCGGCGTCGCCCGTGCGGGCGTGGGCGAGCGCGAGGGCTGCGCCGCAGTGCCAGGCGTAGTTCTTGAGATGCTTCGGTCCCATCTCGTCGACCTCGACCGAACCCTTGCCGTCCCAGAGCTGTCGGAAGTAGAAGTCGCTCGTGCCACCGTCGTCGTAGGCGTAGCGCGCCCAGCCCAGCAGGATGTCGCCAGCCGCCTGCATCAGGCGCTGCCCGCGGACGACTCGTTCGCCGGCTTGTTCGAAACCGCTGTCACCGGCATAGGGCTCGAGCACCGACTGCGTGGCCTCTTTGAACTGCATGAACAGTGGGGCGCCCTGGTCCGACTCGAGGAGCACGATCAGACAGCGCGTGCCGACGCTGCCGACGCCCACGATCTTGTGGGCCATGTCGACGAAGCGGTAGCGGTTGAGCACTGCGGCGCGGTGCGGGGCGAGTGTCGACAGGTATCGGCGGAAGAAGTCGACCATGCGTGCGCGCCCTTCGCCCTCGAGCAGGTGGTCCACGCGGATGATGCCAGGGGGCATCGCGGCGATCCTGTGCTGCCCATCGACGTCAGCTCAGGAGACTTCGGTTGCTCTGGGGGCGGCATCTCGATCAGCGCCAGGACCCCAAACGTGGATCGCTTTGCCGAGGACAGCCGGTTGCTGACCAACTACAACGTCGAAGCGCAGTGTGTTCCCTCGCGGTCGGCGTTGATGACCGGCCGGCACTCGCCCGACACCGCCGCGCCCGCCGCAACCGAGAGGACTGGCCCAATGCCGAGACGACTTGGACGAGGGGCCCCGTTGCACGACGACCGTTGGTTGCGGCGGCGGCGACCGGGGCTGTTGTGGCCGAGCGGCACAGACGATCCTGAGCGCCGGTCTCCGCACGCGCTACAAATACTCGTTGCGGCGGAGCCATCGCATCGCGAAGTAGCCCCAGATCGGGGGGAGGTAGAACGTGCAGAGACGGGTCGTGATCGCCGCTGCGAATGCTGTCGCTTCTGGCACGCCGATCGCCACCAGCCCAGCGGTGTAACCGGCCTCGGCCACGCCGATCCCGCCCGGAACAGGCATCAGGCCCCCGAGCAGGGCGACCGCAACGTTGATCACGAGCAGGCTCATAATCGGAGCCTCCACGCCATAGGCGCGGAGGCTGATGGCGAGGACCAAGGCGAATGTGAGCTCGGCGGCGACATTGCCACCGAACAACCGGAGCAGGCGCGCTGGTGAACGCACGACCTGGGCGGCAGCACGGATCTGGCGAACGGGTCCGGCGAGTCGCTCACGCACCTTGGGCGACAAGAACAGCACCGCAACCGCGATGACTACAACCGCGACGACGATGCACGCGATCATCACCGCCAGCTTTCTGACGGTGTCGATGTCGATGTCGATGTCGAACTCAATTCCACCGACTCCGAACACGAGCGCCGACAGGAGGATCGCGATCTGCACGAAGAACGCGGCGAGCGAGTCGATCGCTCCCATCGCCGTGGCCGTCGGCAGGGTCATACCCGCCTTCTGGAAGTAGCGCCACTTCGTGGCGATGCGCGCCGCCGAGCTGGGGATGACGAGGTTGACGAACGTGATCGCGAATTCGAGGATGACCGTCGGCCCGAGCCGCAATGGATAGCTGGTCGCCCCCGTGGTGGAGATGGCACTGAAGACTCGGGCGAGCTGCGCCACCAACAACGCGATCAGCACCCACCCGACGATCGCCGTCGACAGCTCGTCGAGGATCGTGTCGATGCCGATCTTCGCCAGCGACGACACGAGCAGCATGGCCGCCGCCGCGACCAGGGCCATCGACAACACGGACTTGACGGTCACCCGTCGCAGCCGGACGAGTTCGACCTGCTCGGCCCCTGACGCCGCGGTCACCCGATCGCGCAAAGCGTCCAGGTCGAACTCGCGACGGCGGACGTCGGTTCGCAGCTCACCCGTGAGGGCCGGCGCCTGGAGGTATGCGATGACGTCGGCCAGCCGTTCCGTACCAATCGACTCGAGTGCGATCGCCGTGGCCCGTTCGACTCCGACGACGAGAGCCGCGAGCACGAGGAGCTGCGCACGCTCGGAGTCGATGGCGGTCGCGGGCGACGCCACGGACGCGGCCGACCAGTCGATGATCAGCGGATGACCGTGTTCGTCGAGGGTCACCCGGTCGAGATCGATCGAGCCGTGCACGATGCCGACGTCGTGGACGGTTCGCATCGCCGACCACAGCTCGACGACGCTGCGATCGAGATCGTCGGACGTCTCTTCGCCGATGTCCACGCTCGCGTCGTCGACGGCATCACCGATGATCGATCGCAGCGGCGCTCCGCCGACGGTCGCCACGAAGGCCGCGTCGTCGTCGGCAGCCTGGCCGGCGACGAGCACGTCGGGCACCGGCGCTCCGGCCCGGTGCGCGAGGACGGTCACCAATGCTTCGTGCTCGACCTGGTGCAGCCGGCTGAGCAGGACGTCGCTGCGATCGTCCCGGTACCACGCTCGACGCCACAGCTTCGCGATCAACTGGCCGTCCCAGGCGTCGCGTCCGTAGACCTTGACCGCGAGCGCCCGACCGTCGATGTGCGTCGCGTTCATTAGCACCACACCCGCCGGTTCAAGTTGTGCCGGAGCGACGTGGATGACCGGTACGCCCAACTGCGCAAGCGTCGCCCGCACCTGCTCAGGGCTCGGCCGGCCACCCGGCGAACCGAAAAGAAGGTGCACGGCGGCAGCTGCGACCACCCCCGCTACCAGACCACCGACCGAACCGGCAATCGTCGCCACACCGAGACCGACGCTGGCAATGACACCAAGACCGATCACGACGCGTCCAAAGAACCGGAACGGCCGCGAAACAGCGGGCGATGCGACCGTCAGTACTGCCGAGGCCGCGACCAGCCGCACGCCGGGGTACTCGGCGGGGCCTTCGCTCACGGTGAACAGACGCACGAACTCGCCGAGGTCGATCTGCTCGCTGATCGCGAAGCGATGGCTTCCGTAGGCGACGAACAATCCGACGACTGCAGCCGACACCATTGCGATCATCAGCACGAATTGTCGACGCAGGAGTGCGCACACGACGAGCACCGCAGCCCACAGGATCAGCACCTCGTACCAGACCTGGAACAAAGTCGACAGGACGTTCGGCCAAGCGTCGACGAGTTGGGTGACGTCCCTACTCAGCCGGCCGGGTGGGTCGGCCGCCCACGACGCGGCGATCAGCGTCAGCAACCCGGCGACCAACAGCACCATGTCTGTCGGTCGCCGGGCTCGCGGCGCGTGCGGCGGGGCCGAGAAAAGACGGAGCGAACGGATCGACCTAACCGTCGTCGGGTCGTAGCCAGCTCGAAGGTTCGTTTGATCGTCAGTCATGCCCGACACCGCGCCTGCAGCAGCCGGGGCTCGCCGTGTTGGCTCTCTGCAACATCCACAATCCGCAAGTTAGCTCTGGTCGCATCTCGTTCTGCCGCCATATGCGATGCCTGATCCACTGACCGGGGCTCAGTCCGAGTGTTGCGGCTCCTGCACCTCGTGGAGCCAGGTCTTGAAGAGGTCGTGGATCGAGCGGGCACCGACGAGCGGCCCGGTCGGTTGGGTGAGGTTGGTCGGAGCAAGAACGAACGGTCGGCTCTGCTTGCCGCCGAGCCCGCCGTGGAACCCAATCAGCCCCTCGAACGCGGCGCCCTCGTCTGCACGCGGGTCGTAGAAGCTGTTGATCAACAGGTCGGGGCAGTTGTCGAAGCTGCTCGTCCGACGGAGGTGGTCGGCGGCTCTCGGTCCGAAGACGGTCAACGGGTCGCTGCCCTCGACAGCGCCGTCAGCGAGGTAATGGATGCCGTTCGGACCGAACACGACGTCCCCGTCAATCTGGTCACGCACGAGGATCAGCCCCACCCCGGGATGGCCGCGGAGCCCCTCGATCAGACCGGGGTGGCTGGCGTCGATCTGTTGGCGGGTGGCACGCCCGGGGTGTCTGGCGAACGACACGAGTCCGAGGTTGCCCGAAGCGAGCACGATGATGTCCTCGTCGTCGATCGAAACCGTTCGTTCGGTGTCGGGGCCGATGACGACCTCGTCGTCGTCGGTCTTGTGTCGTGTCGCCCGTTTGACGGCCTTGCCGAGGGTCGATGGGTCAGCGGCCGCATCAGTGAGGAGCCCGTTGAGGTTGTTCCAGCCCTCTTCGGCGAGGACCGGCGCGGTGACTGTGCCGCTCGCCCAGCGCTGCACGACGGCCTCGAGCGTTTCTCCGTAGCGCTGCTCGAAGGTCTCCCCCTGGGTCTGGCCGTGATCGGCGAGCACGACGACGTAGTACGGGCGAGGCGCGTCGGCGAGGGTGGTGAGCAGTCGTTCGAGCTGGTCGTCGGTGCGGCGCAAGACGTCGAGCGCGTCGGGGGCGCGGATCCCGGAGTGGTGCGCGACTTCGTCGTAGCCGACGAGGTCGACGTACGCCGACGGCACGCCGCGGGCGATGTCCGCGACGAGGACCGCCCAGGTGATCTCGGCGAGCGCGACGGTCGTGCCCGCCCGCAGCAACGGGTACACGCCACCGCGTTGACCCAGCGGCCGGGCGCCCGACCTGCGGGCGTGGCGGTAGGCGCGTTTTTCGCGCACGATATCGACGATCATCAGCGCGATCACCCGGAACAGCGCATAGGGCGTCGAGACGACGTAGAGGAACCGGTCGCGCCTCACCGACTTGTCACGCACCGAGCTGAAGGTGAACATCGTGTCGTCGGTGTCTCCCGTGAACACGTTGGCCCGCGAAGCACCGCCGCCGATCAGCAGCCCCGCCCCGCTCGATTGGCGTGCCTCGATGTCGGCGGCGTCCTTCGGGCGGTTGGTGACCATGATCCGGCCCGTGTCCTTCTCGTACCAGCGGAACGCCGGCATGTTGTGGTTGTTGCCAAGAAGGATGCCGGCCTGCATCGCACCGGTCTGGGACGACAGATCGCACTCCCACTCGTACAACCGGTGGGTTCCCGTAGCGACGAGTCTCGCGAGGAACGGCGCATCACCGGACGCCATCGCCTCGCTCACGACGGCATGGCCGAGCCCGTCGATCTGGATGAACAGAAACCCTGGGATGTCTGTGTGTTCAGGCGGTTCGGTGTGCTTGAGTACTCGCCGAGCGACCTTTGCGCGCCAGACGTGATCGCCGTCGACGTGCAGCATCCCGCCGAAGAACAGGTTGACGCTCGTCATCGCCAGGGCGATCAGGAGCGCCGTCCAAAACGAACCGATCTCGATGTCGCCGACGATTTCCCCTGCGACCCAGACAAAGCACGCGTTCAACACAAAGGTGAACAGCCCGACCGTACTCAGCACCAGCGGCAGCGTGACCCGAATCACGAACGGCCAGACGAACGCGTTGAGTAGGGCCAACACCGCAACGAAACCGAGCGCCTCCCGGAGACCATCGATCACCAGACGGTCGAGCATCCGGGCAAGCACCACGAGCACTCCTGCCTGTACCAGCCCCAGGCCGACGATCCGAACCAGCCTCAGTGAGGGGCTTGGGCGCTCGATCGGCAGGGCTGGCGGCCCGTCGGCCCGGTCAGGCGGGCGGACAGCGTGCATTAGCCGAAGATAGCCGACCCGTCGTCGCACTCGCCGATGCGCTGTTCATCCTGTCAAGATCTCCGATCATGTCGGTCGATCTCACCATCTTCTTCGTCGTCGTCGGGCTGCGCTTCGGCATTCCGCTGCTGATCCCGCGGTTTCCGCTACCGGCCGTGGTGGCCTGCCTCGTCATCGACGCTGCTGACCAGACGATCTTTCAGCAGTACACCGACCTCGACCTCACCGGATACCAGGGATACGACAAGGCCCTTGATGTCTACTACCTCGCCATTGCCTACCTGTCGACGATCCGCAACTGGACCGACCAGATCGCCTACGGCGCTGCCCGCTTCCTCTGGTACTACCGGCTCCTCGGCGTTGCGCTATTCGAACTGCTCGACGTTCGAGCGCTGCTGATCATCTTCGCCAACACCTTCGAGTACTTCTTCATCGCCTACGAGGCAATCCGGTGTTGGTGGGACCCAACGCGCCTGCGACGTCCCCAGATCTACCTGATGGCCGCGGCCATCTGGATCTTCGTCAAGTTGCCGCAGGAATGGTGGATCCACATCGCGCAGCTCGACTTCACCGATTTCATGAAACAAGACGTGCTCGGCGTCGACCCGACGACGTCTTGGGGGACCGCCCTCAGCAGCAACTGGTGGTTCATCGCGTTGATGGCCGTCGTCATCGTCGGGATCACACTCGGGGTTCGGCGGCTCTGGCCGCGGCTGCCCGCCCACGACTGGCCGTTCACATTCGATCTCGAACGTCGCTTCCAACGGCCGACGGCACTGCCGGCTACGTCTCGCGTCTCCTTCTCCGGGCCGCTGGTGATCGAGAAGGTGGCACTCGTTACGTTGATCACGATCATCTTCGCCCAACTGATCCCCAACAACGAGGCGACCCCGCTGCAGATCACGATCGCGATCGGGTTCGTGGTGGTCGCGAGTGCGGGCGTCAGCCAGTGGCTGGCAGCCCGGGACATTGCCTGGTCGTCCACTGCTCGCGAGTTCGCAGCGATGGGCATGGTCAACCTGCTCCTCGCAATCGTGTACCTCGCGCTGCTGCGCCGGGCCGACACCGAGATCAACGAAGCCGCCACGGTGTTCTTCGTGGTGTTACTGACCCTGATCATCACGTTGTTCGACCGGTTTCACCAGGAACGGTTGATTCGGACGCCAGCCGACGACGTGGTCCTCGAGATTCCGGTGTCGGAGTGACGGGCTGACGTGTCACTGCGGAGCGGCTGACGTGTCACTGCGGACGGGCGGGAGCGCCCCAGCGATCGTGACGTTCACGGGCACGGTGCGCCTCGTCACATGGAACATCCAGTTCGGCGTGCGCGCCGAGGCGGCCGCGGTCGAACTGGGACACCACGACGACCTCTGCGATTCCGACATCGTGCTGCTGCAGGAGATGGACGAGGCCGGAACCGCGCTGATCGCCGAGCGGGTCGGGCTGAACTATGTGTTCGCCGCCGGGAGTATCCATCCGAAGTCGGGACGCGAGTTCGGCAACGCAGTCCTGTCGCCATGGCCGCTCATCGATGCCACCGTGGTCGATCTGCCCCACAAGTCGTCTGTCCAAGGTCAACCCAGAATCGTCGTGCGCGCGACCGTGACGGTCGGACCGTACGTGATCGACGCCTGCAGTGTGCACACCGAGGTGCCATCGTTGAGCGGCCCCAAGCGCCTCGCGCAATTCGCGACGATTGCGTCGGCGACCGAGAATTGGAAGGCGGATCGGCTCGTCGTCGGCGGCGACTTCAACACGGTCACGCGCCGCGGAATCGCAGCGGTCTGCGAGCAAATGGCAACCATCGGCGCGGTCCGGTCCTCGACCGGTGCCGGAACCACGCTGCGACGAGCCGGACGCGAGTTCACGTTGGACCACGTCTTCGCGCGCGGGCTAACGGCGTTGGACTCCGGCGTCGTACGGGGCCTCGAGGCGAGCGACCACCGGCCCCTGTGGGTCCGGCTCCGGCCGACGTGACCTCGGCTCGTTTGTGGCGTCGGCTTCACGCCGAGGCAGCTGACTCGGATCCAAACCGGAATCGATGTGTGATCCCGGCAATGAGACCGATCGGAATCGGCAGCCAGAACGACACGAGCCGGTACAGCAGCGTCGCGCTGATCGCGGCCGCCGTGGGCACCCCGGCCAATGCCAACACACCGGTGAGACCTGCCTCGACGAACCCCAGGCCGCCGGGTGTGAACGGAATCATGCCGAGCAACATGGCGCTGGCATACGCCAACAAGACAAGCGACCATCGTGCATCGACACCGAATGCGGCAAGTGCCGTGAGCAGTGTGACGAAGTCGAACAAGGCCCGGGCGATTGAGTAGGCCGCGGCGCGGACCCACTTCGATCCCAACCCTGAACGGACCAGGTTGCGTTCGTCGATCAGCACCACTGCGATCGATTGGCGCTGGGACGTCTTCGACACTCGACGGCCAACCCTGTCGCCCAATCTCCCGACCCACGTCAGCAGACGATCGTCCGCGAGGATCGCAATCGAAAAGAGCAGGAGAACAATGAACAGGCCGGCACCGATCCACGCCGCTGTCAAGAGGCTGCCCGGCGCCGACGTGGACAGCACGAGGCCAGGAAGTGCCATGACGGGAAGAGCGCAGGTCGTTCCCAATTGCAGCAACCCGGCCGCTGTCAGGCCAGATGTGGCGTTCGCTGTACCGATGCCAGCGCTACGCAGCAATGAGAACTGGACAGCTGAGCCCATCGCCGCTCCGCCCGGCAGCACCCTGCCAGCCGCATTGCCGGCTAGTTGAGACGTGATCACCGGAAACCATTCGGAGGTGCGCAGGGCCACCCGTTGTACCGCCCACACGAAGCCAAACGAGATGGCTTGCATCGCCATGGCGATGGCCAACCAGTACGGCTCGAGCGTCGACACCTCATCCCATGATGTGAAAACTTCGAGCAGGCTCGGGCCGACGAGATAGATCGACACACCCGTCAGCAGCAAGAAGCCGCCGCGACTGGCCAGCTGACGAACCGACCACCGGCGCGTACGAGGCGCTGTCTTACCTGCGTCGTTCACGGTCGGAACTCTATATTCCGTCTGAAGTCACTCGACAGCCGATCCGCCACCGCTCCTGATGCGATCACGGTCCGGTGACGTGCCCGTCGGCCACGACAAACCTCGTCGTCGAGTATGACCCGTCGATCCTCGCTGGCTTAACATGAACGTCTGTTGGCCAAACTGGGAGGTAAATGTGTCGATGATTGCTGCTAAGAGAGGGTCCAGCCGTGTGTGGTCGCTGGTGTGGTTCTTCCTCTTCCTCGCGTCGGCCACACTGATCTTGAGCGTCCTCGCAGACATCATGCGGTCCCGGAGCATGTCCGGTTTTGGCAAGGCGCCCTGGGCGTTTGCCGTGATCGCGCTGCCCTTCCTGGGCGTGTTTCTGCATCTGATCGTCAACGGAGGCGTAACGGCGGACCGTGCAGTTCGCGACGCTCCCGGGGCCGCCGAAGAAGTCGGGCCAGCCAAGGCCAAGATCGTCGCAGGATTGATGGGAACGACCCGACGGTCTACTCATCATCGCCGAACCCGCTGGATACGCGCGTTCGTGATCGGCGTTGGTGCGGTGGCCCTGCTCGGTGCATGCACCAGTGACGGCGCTCCGCTCTTCCCACAGGACACCACCGTCCCAGACGAAGTGGCGCCGGAGGCCTCAGAACCTGAGGCGCCGGCCCCGGAACCCGAAGCTCCGGAACCAGAACAGCCCGCGCCAGAGCAGCCAGCGCCAGAGCCACCCGCGGCTGAATCACCGGTACCTTCCGACGATGGTTCAACCATCGGGGAGTGGATTGTGCTCATTATCCTCGGAGTGGGAGCTTTTGCGCTCATCATGGGGATCGTCTCGCTGTCCACGAAGCACTCGAACAACAAGCGCGCTCAGCAGTCGTCGCTGCGACGACAGATCGGCGAGGTGGTCGGTCTCGGCCGTTGGATCATCGATCAGGGCAGTATCGAAGTACTGCGTGCATCCGAGGCCCATCAACTCGACACGGCGTGGCGGAGCCTGCGGGCAGGCTTGATCGACCTGGAGACGCGCTGCGCCTCCATGGCGGGCCTCATCGACGATCGTGAAATCGGCGAAATGATTCTTCGGCTCGCAGCCGATGCCGCTGCACTTCGCGGGGTGCTCGACACCAACGTCTCGCTGCGGCAGGATCCGAATGCGGCGACGAACACCGTGCTAATTGACGACACCACAAGAAGTCTGTATCAACGACGCCAAGAGGTAGAGCTCGACCTCAGCCGATTGTCGGCGGTGAACGCATGAGGGAGGACACGATGAACTCGAACAAGACCAACGGGTGGGTCATCTTCGCCGCAGTCTTCGCCGGTATGGCATCGGTTGGCAACCTCCTCTACGGCTTCACACTCCTGCTCAACAACGAGTGGATCGTGTTGCGCCGTGGTGCGTTGATCTCGTTCGACCTAACGACGGTTGGCGCCATCTTCCTGGTCTTCGGACTGATGCAGCTGTTCATCGCGCTGGGAGTGCTCAACGGTGACCTCTGGGCCCGGGTCCTCGGCATCGTGTGGGCCGCGCTCAACGTGATTGCACAGATGTCGTTCATGTCGGTGTACCCGGAATGGTCCTGGCTGCTCATCATCATCAATGGGTTGATCATCTACGGATTGGCCGTCCACGGCGACGAAGTCGCGAAGTTCTGACCGGGCAGTCGACTGCCGCCGCGCTGAACGAACGCCAGTTCAAGATCGTCGCGGCCATCGTCGGCCATCGTCATGTTGGTCATGTTGGTCATGTTGGTCATGTTGGTCATGTTGGTCATGTTGGTCATGTTGGTCATGTTGGTCATGTTGGTCATGGTGATGGTCTGCGCCGTCAAGGCCGGCGCCCGATGTGACCATTCGGATCGGAAACCGACCAGGGATGGGGTTCGCAGTGGAACGTCTTGATAGCGCCTTTGGACGCTTGAGGAAGGTCCTCAGATTGGCAATGAAACGAAGGAACTCAAATGTTGCTTGCTGCTGAATTCGGTACCGGCCAAGTCCTCTGGTCGATGTTGTGGTTTTTCCTGTTCTTCGTGTGGATCATGCTGGTCTTCCAGACATTCGGCGACATCTTCCGCAGTGACGACCTGCCAGGCCTCTCCAAAGCGATTTGGACACTTCTCATCGTGTTCATGCCCTACCTCGGTGTGTTCATCTACCTCATCGTCCGCGGCGACACAACGTCAGATCGCGTCTCTGAGCGCCCAGGAAGCCGCTGTGCAGAACTACATCCGGTCTGCGGCCGCAGCCCCCGGCACGGCCGACCAGCTGAAGTCACTTGCCGATCTGCACACCGCCGGCAAGCTGAGCGACGAAGAGTACACAGCCGCGAAGAGCGGCATCATCGGTTCCTGATCACCTCGTCACCGCTGCCGGCACGGACACCCGAAGGTCGCACGGTCGCAGCGGCTCACGGAGTCGGGCTCCGCGTGATCAGTTCGTTGTGCGAGCCGCCCAGCTGAACCTGACATGGCTCATGCCGGTGTCGATAATTTGCGGGCGTCGCGCGGCGGGACGGTAGCGCTGGCCGTATTCCTCGGTAGCGACGAGAGAGCCCAACGGGAACCGTGGCTGTTGTGGCCCAGCCCGCTACCTCGTCAGATTTCCACCTTTGGCGAGGCCGCCCCGACAATCCGATCTTGTTGATAACTCGAGAGTGCTGACGGAGTATCTTTTTGCGTTGTGCCCAATGACGTGGTGACTGACGATGCGTCGGAGCCGAATCCGGTGTCGGATCGCGCAGCAGAGTCAGAGTCGACGACGCGCGATCTGCGCCGACGGTTACCCGCATTCATCGTGGCGGTCGCGACCGTACTGGCGGTCACGACTGTCTTCTCCACCTGGATCAAGGTGCAGGCGCTCGAGACCGACCAGTGGGTGTCACTGAGTGACGAGTTACTCGATGAACCCCGCGTCCAGGAGGCCTTAGCATCATTTCTCGTCGCCGAGCTCTTCACGCAAGTCGACGATGTGCAGGCCGAAGTCGAGAACTGGTTGCCCGAAGATCTGCGCGGTTTGGCCGGTCCGTTGACCGCGGCGCTACGCGGTCCGGCCACGACCGCAGTTGAAGGCCTGATCGGTTCGGAACGCTTCAGCGCGACGTGGCTCGCAGCGAACCGGGTCGCGCACGAGAACCTCGTCAGCATCCTCCGAGAGGAATCCCGGCCGGCGTTGTCCACTGCGGGCGGCGAGGTGACACTCGATCTCGGCGAGTTACTGCAGGTGGTCGGCCGCGATCTGGGACTCTCGGCGGCGGTACTCGATCGTCTTCCTCCCGATGCCGGCACGGTCACGATCTTCAAGTCAGATCAACTCGACGCGGTTCAGCAGACGGTCGCCGTGCTCGATTTCCTGTCGTGGTTCCTGACCGTGGTCGTCGCCGCGCTCTATGCCGCAGCCGTCTACCTCGCCCGCGGCCGTCGACTCATCGTGCTGCGCAACGTCGGGCTGAGTCTGGTGGCTGGCGGTGTGTTCGTGCTGGCCGTGCGGGCGATCGCGATCCGGATCGTGCTCGACGCGATCGTGGCGAATCCCGGCAACCGGCCGATCGTCAACGTGACGGCGTACGCCGCGACCGCTCTGATCCGTCAGTTCGCCTGGTCGGGCATCATGTATGGCGTGCTGATCGCAGGATTCGCCAGCCTGCTCGGTGCGCACCGTTGGGCAACGGCAAGCCGCAGGGCGCTCGCACCGCTGCTCAACGGGTCACCCGGTGCCGTCGCCGGCGGCACGGTCGGGTTCGTCGTGATGCTCCTGTGGTGGAGCCCGGGGAGGGCCTTCCAACAGTGGACGATGGGGCTCCTCATGATCGCACTCGTGATCGTCGCAGTGGTGACACTTCGCAGGGCGGCGCTCCGGGAGTACCCGGACGTCACGTTCGACGACATCGTCGCGTCGGTGACTCGACGCCCGACCGCGATCGACACTAAGTTGTGACGTCGATGACCGAGACCGCCGAACACAATCGGATTCGCAAGGTGGCGACGATCCTCCACGATGTCGCCAAGCCCATGCGGGTGCTCTCCGCGCTGAGCTGGCCCGCCGAGGTTCGCGAGCAGTTCCTCACAGGTGGTGGCACTCGATTACCCGCTCCGGTGTACGTGCCGATCGACCCGGATCCGGTGATCGACGGTGCGCGCGGCGCCTGCTGCGCCGCGGCAGCGTCGTCGACGACTGGCTGAGCGACGAGGCCGATGCGATCGAGGCGACCGCGTTGATGCTCGCCTCGGTCGGCACCACGGCGTTCCACGAGCACAGCAGCCACCTCTACGGCGTGCCCGACCGGCCGCTGCGGTTCGACAGCGCGACACCGCTCCAGCTTGCAACGAGCGTGCTGGATGCGCTGTCCGAAATCGCCGCGGCGAAGTTGTTGCCGATTCCGGATCGGACCCAGACGAGCGGCGACGTCGCCGCTCATCTCGAAGCGGCAGTGAAGGTGCACTTCGGCGACGCGGCACCGCGGGTGATGATCGTCGACGAGCTGTCGGCCAACGCCGTTGCTTCCACGAGCCGCATCAAGATCCGTCGTGATGCGATGTTCACGGACAAAGATGCCGCTCAATTGCTCAATCACGAGGCGTTTATCCACGTGGCGACGGGGCTGAACGGGCGGGCTCAGGTCGATCTGCCGATTCTGGCGATCGGACATCCGGGGACGACGCGCACACAGGAGGGACTCGCCGTCTACTCCGAGTACGTCTCGGGCACACTCGGACTCGACCGGCTCCGCCGACTCGCGGAACGGGTCATCGGCGTGAACATGGTGTGCGACGGTGCCGACTTCATCGAGTTGTACCAGTGGTTCCTCGAACGCAGCCCCGGCCCGGAGCAGGCGTTCGAGTCGACTCGACGCATCTTCCGCGGCGCGCCGATCGACGGTGGCGCCCCCTTCACGAAGGACTGCGCCTACCTCTCCGGCTTTCTGTCGGTGGCCACCCTGATCCGGTCGGCGTTCGTCGCAGGACGAATTGACGTGGTCGCACTGCTCTTCGCCGGCAAGCTCGACGTGACGGCCATTCCGGCACTCGCCGAGCTCCGCAGCCAGGGGCTGTGCCAGCCGGCGCGGTTCCTGCCACCGTGGGCACTCGATCCGAGCTGGCTGCTCAGCCACTTGACGCTCGGTACGTTCCTCGCGAACGTCGACCTCACCACGGTTGCAGCCGCCGTCGGCACCATCCTCGATCAGTGCCCGAAGGTCGACCTCGAGCAGCGCTTCGACGCGTGACGTCCGTTTGCGCCGGCGTCGACGATGCGATCGTCGCGCGATTACCGGCGCGATGATGAGGCCGGAGATCGTGCGAGCGCCGAGTAGACGAAAGTCGCGAGGACGAAGATGCCGATCAGCATCAAACTCGTGCGACCCAGGGGGCAATGACCGATCCGTTCCTGATTCGGTCGGAACCTGATCATTGGTCAGACATCGGATGTGGTGCCGAGGACTGAGCCGAGGATGCCGACGCAGCAGAGAAGGCGGCGCTCCTGTACCGATCGAAGTTGGCCGCCGGAGAGCTATATCAGAGTGTGCTTCGCAGCGAGCTGTCTCGGCGTCTTGGTGTTTAGTGAAACACCGTCCACAACCATGTCGCCGACATCACCGGCGTCCCGCGCCGGGTGGTCAAGCACTTCTCGAAGCGACGCACCGAGATCGAAGAAAAACTCGCTCGGCCTGGACTCGACGGACCCGACGCCGTCGTGACCCGCTACGACGTCCAGAACGCCGTCACCGAGCACCTCTCGCGGCACGGCAACTCGCGTCTCGTCGGCGGATGACATCGAAGCGCACGTCATCAATGGCCATGTCGCGACCCCTGCGACCAACGAATCGCATTGATCCCACTCGTTGCCGACCGAATGGGTCGTCAGCTGATGCCGGATGCGTCGATCACGACCAGGTCCTGCCACCACAGACGCTCGAAGAAACCGACAATTTCACTGATTTCACTGATTTCACTGATTTCACTGATTTCACTGATTTCACGGAGGGTGCGGCGCCCGTCGATCGCCTCGAACATCGCTCGCTCCGCGGGCGTCGCAAACATCACGAGGTCGGGATACGTATGCGCCCGGTTCAATAACGCCGCGGCGACACCCGCGGGAGGCTTGTCCTCAATCATCACTGCGGTGGCGACCCGATGCGGAACGAAGTCGTGCAGGTGAGCACTGCCGAACGACAGCTCCATCTGCGGATCGTCGGCGCGGTACGCAATCAGGCTGTGGCGCACCATCGTGCCTCTGAAAAGCTCCATCGCTGCGAACTGTTCAGCTGGCGGCAGCGCCGCAATCTGTCGGCCGTGCGGCACCTCACTCACCACCCCACACTGCGGGCGGTACGGTGCCTGGCGTACCCATCGACCGAATCGAAGATCGCTCGCGTCGAGTAGGTCAAACACTTCCGGAACCGAATATGACCGTTCGCGGGGGTTGAGTAGCGCATCGGCCAACGCATCGTCGTCCGCGAAGTCCGCTGTGTTGCGCAGGAGATGCCCGATCGGATGACCCACCGGCAGTTCTCGCAACGAAGCAACGAGGTCACCAATCGCATCCGG
>JBNMOS010000079.1:0-16467 GCA_051275435.1 Ilumatobacter sp. | reverse complement strand
CCCGCCGTCGGCACCGAAGAGCTCCACGACGCAGCACCGGTCCACATCGACCTCAACCGACCGATGGACGAGATCCGCGCGACCCTTGCCGAACTCCCTGTGACGACCCAGGTGATGCTCAGCGGCCCGATGATCGTCGCTCGCGACATTGCTCACGCCAAGATCAAAGAGCTCCTCGACGCCGGCGAAGAGATGCCGCAGTACTGGAAGGACCACGCCGTCTACTACGCCGGCCCGGCCAAGACACCTGAGGGCTATGCGTCAGGTTCGTTCGGACCAACCACGGCGGGCCGGATGGACTCCTACGTCCCCGAGTTCCAAGCTGCTGGCGGTTCCATGGTGATGCTCGCCAAAGGCAACCGGTCGAAGCAGGTGACCGATTCGTGCAAGGACAACGGCGGTTTCTATCTCGGTTCGATCGGCGGTCCTGCAGCACGCTTGGCACTCGACAACATCAAGAAGGTCGAGGTACTCGAGTACCCCGAGTTCGGGATGGAAGCGATCTGGAAGATCGAAGTCGAGAACTTCCCGGCGTTCATCATCGTCGACGACAAGGGCAACGACTTCTATGCCAAGGTGCGCTCCGAAGCGTCCATGCCTGTCTCGCTCTCGAAGCGGTAGCCGCAGCAGCCGGCCCCGGCAGCACCCGTTCGATCAGCCGGAGATCTCGCTTGCGAGGTCGCCAAGTCGTCGCTCACCCTCAGGTGTTTGCCCACCATGGGCGAGAAACGATGTCATCGCGTCGCGCGAGTCGGCATTGCCGAGCAGGCTGCTGAATGCCGAAGCTTCGGCGAGGAGATCGTCGCCGAGCACCTGTTCGGCCCGAATGACACTCGCCTTGGCTGCGGCCACCGCGTCGCGGGGAAAGCCGGCGATCCGCCCGGCGATCCGGTCGACGAACGGGTTGATCTCGGTCGCCCGCAGCACCCGGTTGACCATGCCCCATTGTTCGGCAGTCGCCGCGTCGATGTCGTCGCAGCCGAGAATGATCTCGAGGGCCCGTCCGCGGCCGACCAGACGCGGCAACCGCACCGTTCCGGTGCCACCGGGGATGATGCCCAGCGCAACTTCGGGCTGATTGAACACTGCTTGCTGCGTTGCGAACCGCATATCGCAGCTCATCGCGATTTCGTTACCGCCTCCACCCACGCGGCCCTCGATCACCGCGATCGTCGGCTTGGGCATCGTCCGCAACGTTTCGCACATTCGATGGAATCCGGGAAGCTCGCTCGGTGGGGCTGCGTCGGTCGGGAAACCAAGGATCGCCTCGACGTCAAAGTGAGCAATGAACCATTCGGGATTGGCCGATCGCAATATGACAACCCGAACGTCCGCATCAGTGGCGAGCTCGCTCGTCAATTTCGCCAACTCGACGAACACATCCGTCGTCATCAGGTTGATCGGCGGGTGATCGACCACGATCGTGGCAACGCCGCGGTCGTCGACGGTGAGCGTGATGGCTGACATGGCCCAACGGTAGACAACCGCTGGCACGCCGAACGAACGCTCACGTCAGGTCAATCAGCGCCGGATGCCTGCGCCGACGCTGCCGTCTCGATCACGCCATCGAGACGAGATCGAGCCATTCCTCGGAGTAATAGTCAACATCGCCATCGGGCATGAGCAACACCTTCGTGGGCTGCAGTTCTCGCACGAATTCCTCGTCGTGGCTGACCAGGATGATCGCGCCGGGCCAGTCGACCAACGCGGAGGCGACGGCCTCGCGCGACGGTGGGTCGAGGTTGTTGGTTGGTTCGTCGAGCAGGAGCACGTTGTTCCGACCAACCATCAGCATTGACAGCGCGAGCTTCGTCTTCTCGCCGCCGGAGAGTGTCCCCGATTCCTGGAACACCTTTTCGCCGGACAACCCGAACATGCCGAGCAGGCCACGGAGTTCGGTTTCGCCAAGCTGGACTTCCGGCGGGACAGCATCACGGATGTTGTCGAGGAGCGACTCGTGGACCTTCAGATTGTCGTGTTCTTGGGCGTAGTACCCGGCGTGTACCTGGTAGCCCCACTTGAACTGGCCAAGATTGGCCTCAGTTTCGCCGGCCAGGATCCGGAGCAGGCTGGTCTTGCCAGCGCCGTTCAGACCGAGAACCAGAAGGCGCTCGCCTTTACCAAGGTCAAAGTTGATGTCTTCGAAAATCGGCGGGCCGCCATATCCCTTACACAGCCCCTCGGCCGTGATCACCGTGTTGCCGCACTTCGGCGGCGGCGGAAACCTGACCGCCATGGTCTTTCCTGCTCGCGGGCCATGCACTCGTTCGCCTTCAAGGCGAGCAATCCGCTTCTCGACGCTGTGCGCCATAGCTGCCTTCGTCGCTTTCGCACCGAAGCGATCGACGACGGTCTGCAGCCGGTCGATTTCCTTGCCTTGCAGAAGCGCCTTCTTGGCGAGGCGCGTCTCGTCGTCGGCACGAGCGCGCTTGTACTGGGTGTACGTGCCCTTGTACTCAAAGATCTCGCCGACAGCATGCTCAGACGCTCGGTCAAGGTGGATCACTCGGGTGATCGCCTCATCAAGCAACTCGAGGTCGTGGCTGATGACAAGCAGCGCGCCCTTGTAGTCGCGGAGGAAGCCGAGCAGCCAGATCTTTGCGTCGATGTCGAGGTGGTTGGTTGGTTCGTCCAGGCACAGCACTTCGGAACCGGCAAAGAGGATGCGGGCGAGCTCGATGCGACGCCGCTGGCCACCGGACAGCGTGCTGATCGGCTGATCGAGCCGTGCGTCTTCGATGCCGAGCCCTGCGGCCATCTGCCGCGCTTCGCTCTCGGCCGCATAGCCACCGTTGGTCCGGAACGACTCTTCAGCATTGACGTAGCGGGTGACGTTGCGCTCGTCAGGGTTCTCTTCCATGGCAATGCGCAACTTCTCGATGCGCACCACCTGATCGTCGATTCCGCGACCCGACAGGATGTGTGTCACACAGGAACGTCCGTCGAGGGCGGAGTCGATCTTCGGGTCCTGCGGGAGATATCCGAAGCCGCCTTTGGTGACGACACGACCCGACTTTGGTTCGTTGGCACCGCCAAGCACCTTGAACATTGACGTTTTTCCGGCACCGTTGCGGCCAACGATGCCGACCTTGTCACGCGGCATGACGGTGAAGCTGGCGTTCTCAACAAGGAGTCGACCACCTACTTCCACCGAGATTGCTTGCGCTTGGAGCATCGGACCAGGCTACGGTCGATGTTCGTGGTGACCCTGCTCTCGGCGCGAACGGTCTGAGCAACTATGTCACGCACGCTTTCGACCGAACGCCCCCGTTCGGGTTTCCACATCGCTCGTCCCGCAAGCGAGCAGCAGCCACTTGTCGGTTCGGCAGCTGCGTTGCCGTGGGTCGTTGCAGGATGCCTCGCCTCGACAGCTGCGTACGTGGTTATTGACGATCCCGGTGACGGCAACGGCGGCCTCACGCCCTGCCCAATCCGTTCGCTGACCGGCTACTGGTGCCCGGGGTGCGGGCTGACGCGTGCAACGCATCACTTGTTCCGTGGCAACGTCGCCCAGGCACTCTCGTTCAACGCCTTCGTGCCAGTCGTGCTCGCCGCTCTGGGCCTGCTGTGGGCCACCTGGCTCATGGTCGCCACCGGCCGAGGTGTGCCGACCTTCATCCGCCGCATCAGACCAGCGGTGTACGTGAGTGCCGCGCTCCTCCTGACGGGGTTCGCCGTCCTGAGAAACCTGAGCGGTACTGCCGTGTTGCGCGGCGGCTGATTCAGTTCTCGACCGTTACCACCGGAGCAGCCGTCGTCACCGGAGCAGCCGTCGTCACCGGAGCAGCCGTCGTCACCGGAGCAGCCGTCGTCACCGGAGCAGCCGTCGGCACCGGAGCAGTCGTCGTCGTTGCCGGAGCAGTCGTCGTTGCCGGAGCAGTCGTCGTTGCCGGAGCAGTCGTCGTTGCCGGAGCAGTCGTCGTTGCCGGAGCAGTCGTCGTTGCCGGAGTGGTGGTTCCACCGTCAGTCCCGCCACCATCGGTTGTCGACCAGTCAGTCCCGCCGTCAGTCGTACCACCGTCAGTCGTGCCACCGTCAGTCGTGCCACCGTCAGTCGAACTTCCGGGTTGCGTCGTGGTCGGGGTCGAACCCCCACCAGTCGACGTCGTTCCACCGCTGGTCGTTCCACCGCTGGTCGTTCCACCGCTGGTCGTTCCACCGCTGGTCGATCCACCGCTGGTCGATGACCCGCCGCCGGAGCTGGATCCGCCGCTCGACGAGCCGCCAGTATTCGGCGTGCCGTTGCCCCGGCCGATTGCCGAGTCATCGCGGAACTGCGAGCTGATGCACGTGACCTCACCATCGGGCGCTCGGCCGAGTGCAGCACCGGTGAGTTCGACGAGTACTTGTTCACCGGCGTTGTTCGGATGCAGGCCATCGGGGCTGAGTACGCCTGGCGTCCTTGCGGCTCGGGCCCAGTCGACCAGTGTGATGTTCTCGTAGTCGTCGACGAGTTGACGAATGACCTCAGAGACTTCGCTGTAGTCCGTTCGGTACTCGGTCACGGTGTACAGCAGAATCGGACGAGCTGCGGCACGATCAAGGATTTGGCGCATTTTCGCGTCGTAGTTCTCTTGATCACCGTTGTAGTTGCTCCCAAGGAACACCGCGACTGCATCCCAGTCGTTGTCGCGCTGGCCAGCCGCATCTGCATCAGGTTCCGGCGATTCGGGAATCAGTCGTTCGGCGACCGTGACACCGAACTCGACGAACCGACCCGCCTCGGCAGCGACTTCGACGGTCCACCCGAGCGGATTGAGCGCTGCGCACATCTCGCCGCCGTAGCGGTTCTCGGTCCCTGCGAAGATCGAGTCGCCGATCATCAACAGACGGTTGCCGCCCACCAGTTCGCCGAGGTGTTGGGCGATGACGCCATCAGCAGTAACAGGTCGAGTGATGACGACGAGCGGTTCCTGCACCCTGCTCGCGCCCCCATTCTGGAGACCATCGGCCGGGATGGTGTCTGGCAGCAAGCCGACACCTGGCACGGTTGATGCAGTCATCGAAAGCGATGCTGTGGCCGAATCTGCCGTGGGGCCGCTCGTGCCACATGCGGCCGTCAAAGCGACGAGGGCAATCCATAGGCGGCGCATCGTCTCCATTGAAGCGCGAGACGCGCCAGCATTCACTTCACCTCACGACAAATTCAGGCCAGAGAGACTTATGGCTCGGCGCCCGCTCCAGGCCCAACTGCACTCAGAGACCGAGTCGTTCCGAACGTTGCTTAGCCGTTGTTGGCCTTGATGGCGTCGCGGATCTCAGCCAGCAGGTCGGTTTCGCTCGGGCCGGATACAACTGCTTCCTCATCGACCTTCATTTTGTTGATCTGCTTCACGATCAAGAAGCAGACGAACGCCACGATGAGGAACATCACGATGGCGGTAATAACCGAGCCGATCAGCAAACGAGAGTCGCCGACGTCAATGCCGATCGCATCAAAGTTCGGCTGACCGAAGATCGCGGCGATCAGGTTTAAGAGAACGCCGTCGACAATTGCGGTGATGATCGGAGCGAAGAATGTCGCCAAGACCACCGCTATCGCGAGATCAACGAGATTGCCGCGGTTGATGAAATCCTTAAATTCTGAGATCATGGGTTTGCACTCCTGAGTGAGTTGTTGTATAGATCGGTGAGGCAAGTAAAGCACATCAACACACTGCTCCGCGCGAAAGCTCCGCTGCAGGTGCTCTGACTGGTGGATGACACCCGAAAACGGGTGAGCTATTCCGCCGGTCGTCTCGACCGGTTCCTCAACTGCTCAGGCAGTCAGCGGGCAGTCCACCCACCGTCGACGATGAGGCTCTGTCCGGTCAGGAACGTGCCTGCTGGTCCGGCGAGGAGCAACAGGGCACCGTCGAGTTCATGGGCCTCACCCATACGCGGAATCGGCGTATTCGACTTCACGAATCGCTGGCTGGCCTCATCGGTGTCCATGCCTTCGGTCATCTCGGACGGGAACCAACCGGGGCAGAGGGCGTTGACACGGATGCCCTTGCGAGCCCACTGCACAGCGAGCTCGCGAGTCAGGTTGACCACAGCGCCCTTACTTGCGCTGTAATGCGACTGTTTCACAGGCGACGACGCCACATGGCCAAGCATCGATGCCACATTGATGATTGCGCCACCGCCTGACTCGATCATCGACGGTGCGCTCAGCTTCGCAAGGTGCCACAGCGCCGTCACGTTGATCTCCATCGCCCGCCGGAACACTTCGATGTCTTCGTCTTCGATCGCCACCTTGCCGCCGACGCCAGCATTGTTGACAAGCACGTCAACGCGACCGAAATGCTCCACCGCCGAGGTGACGATTCGCTCACGGTCAGCTTCGATTCCCACGTCAGCGGCAACGACGAGCGCGCTCGCTGCGCCGGGCCGTTGTTCGTTTAACTCCCCTGCGAGCCGCTCGAGCCGCTCGGCCCGACGGGCCGTGACGACCACGTTGGCACCAACTGCATGCAGGACTTGGGCGAACCGTTCGCCCAGCCCAGAAGATGCACCGGTCACGATTGCGGTCAACCCGTCCAGGCGGAACAGGTCAAGCGGGGTCGTCGGGTCGTACTGGTCAGCCATGTCAGCAAGTTAGCGAGAACAAACAACACCATTGTGATTGGGTCACAGAACAGCGACATGGCCGTCATCGCTTCGTCACAACTCCACGCACGGACTCGCGCGATCGTGTGACGATTTGACCGGACCGATGACAAGTGTGCAACTAAGTAGACGTTCGAGGGGCCCGAGCCGTCTCGGCAACTATGAATAAGTACATGGAAATCAGCCGTCGCACCTGGATCGCAGCCGTGAAACTGGCCGTCGTGCTGTCCATCGTGGCCGCATTCGCCGCTGTGACCATGGCATCGATCGGTAACGTGTCAGACACGGCGATCATTGCAACTGTTGCCGTCGTAGCTTTCGCCGTGAGCTGGGTTCAGACCGGCCGTGTGCGCCGCAGTGCAGTAACACCGTTCAACGTGCTCTCGCACGGCTGACCACTCCACGCTCGCTAACACTCGCAACTCTCCTGGCGTTGGCTGGCTGTGCCAGCATCGGCTGATGGAATCTTCTCGCCCGGTCGTCCTTGTCCACGGAGCCTGGCACGGTGCGTGGTGTTGGGCGATGTTCCAAGCCGAACTCGATCGTCGGGGCATCACCTCGTATGCAATCGATCTTCCCGGTCATGGCACATCGCTCGAACCGCTTGGCGGCTTGCACCATGACGCTGCGCACCTCGCAGCAACGCTCGACCACCTCAATCTGACCGACGCAGTGCTCGTTGGCCACAGCTACGGCGGCGCAGTCATCACCGAGGCAGCGGTCGATCGGTCCGACCTCGCCCACCTCGTCTACGTGGCAGCGTTCGCACTCAATGCTGGCGAGTCGGTGATGGGCGCCTTGCGCTCATTCGACCCGCATGATGTCGATCTCGGCGCAGCAATGCAATTCCACGACGATGGCACCTCAACGCTCAACGCCGAACTCGCCGCCGCAGCGCTGTACGGATCGTGCTCACCCGAGGCTGTTGCCGCAGCGCTCCCCCGCCTGTCACCGCAACCCGGCTCCACCATGGCCGAAAACGTCACGGGGGCACCTCGCGACGCCATCACTTCGACGTACGTGCGCTGCCTGCAGGACCGTGCAGTCCACCCCGAACACCAAGCGGTGTTCGCGGCCAGATGTACCGCACATGTCGATCTCGACACTGACCACTCACCCTTCGTCAGCATGCCGATTGCGCTCGCTGACATCCTCGAACTCATCGCCCGCCCGGCATGAGCGATCAACTGAAAGTTCGCATCGGCTACGGCCTCGGAACTCGCACAAACCTGCACGACGAGTCGTACGGCGTCGTCGTCGACGCACTCGAGAGGCACGCCTTCGATTCACTCTGGCTGTCAGAAAAGATCAGCGGCGAGGCACCCGACCCGTTGGTCGCAATGGCCTACGGTGCCGGTCGAACCACCAACCTCAAGTTCGGCATGTCGGTCATGGTGCTCCCCGGCCGCAACCCGGTGGTGCTGGCCAAAGCTCTGGCGACTCTCGGCCGGATGTCAGGCGGCCGCTTGCTGCCTGCCTTCGGTCTTGGTGCTGTCGACCCGATCGAGCAGCAGGCCTTCGGCGTCGACCGAACCGAGCGGGCGAAGATCTTCAACGAGTCGCTCGACGTGATGAAGAAGTGCTGGACCGGCGAGTTCTTCAGCCACGAGGGCACCTACTTCAACTACGACAACATCCGTGTCCTCCCTGCCCCGAAGCGGATGGATGTCTGGCTCGGCGGCTTCGCTCCGTCCGAACTCAAACGCATCGGCCGCGTTGCCGACGGCTGGCTGCCCTCCTTCGTCACGCCAGCCGACGCCGCTGCTGGACGCGGGGTCATCGAAGAGGTTGCTGCCGAGCATGACCGTGAGATCGAAGACGATCACTACGGCGTCTTAATTCCGTACTCGTTCGGAGAAGTGCCAGAGGTGCTGCTCAAGCTCCTCGCGAAGCGTCGACCCGACCTCGATGACGTCACCCAACTCGTGCCCGACTCTTGGGAATCACTCGCCGCGTTGATTCAACAGTTCATCGATGTCGGCACAAGCAAGTTCGTCGTGCTCCCCATCGACGAGCCACGCAGCGCCGACCAGTGGACCAGCCACATTGCCGAAGCCGCCGACGCACTGTTACACCTCGAACAGGGATAGCTACGCGCCCAACCGCTGTCACGTTCCGGTCTGACCAAAGTGTGACACCAGCGGCACGGGTTCACTTCTTGCGTTTTTGGATGTTGGCCCATTCGTCGCGAAGGCCGACGGTGCGATGGAACAGCAGCGGAGTCTGGGGGTCAGCTGCGAAGTAGCCGAGGCGTTCGAACTGGACAACATCGCCGGGTGCCGTATTTGCCAGCTCGGGTTCAAGCTTGCAACCACGCAGGACGGTCATCGAGTTCGGATCGAGATCGTCAAAGACATCTCCGGTTTCGGCGCCGGGAATCTCTGCGCTGAACAGCCGCTCGTACGTGACGACATCAGCATCAACAGCGTGTGCTGCACTCACCCAATGCATGGTTGACTTGACCTTGCGACCGTCGGGAGCATTGCCGCCCTTGGTCTCAGGGTCGTACGTAACGTGCACTTCGGTGACGTTGCCGTCAGCATCGCTCTCGAAGCCGCTAGCAGTAACAAAGTAGCCGCCACGGAGACGCACTTCCCGGCCCGGTGTGAGGCGGTAGTACTTCGGCGGCGGGTCGGCCATGAAGTCGTCGTGCTCGATGAACAGGGTCCCGGAGAAGGGAGCAGTTCGAACACCGTCGTCGGCGTTCTCCGGGTTGTTAATCAGCTCGACCTCTTCGACAACAGGAGCGCCGCCAGCATCGGTGGGCCAGTTGGTGATGACGACCTTGAGCGGATCGAGCACGGCCATCCGGCGCAGCGCCGTCTTGTTCAGCCGGGTGCGAATGAACGACTCCAGCAGCTCGATTTCGTGGCGACTGTTGGTCTTGCCAACACCGATGAACGCGCAGAAGTCGCGGATCGACTCGGCCGGGTACCCCCGACGTCGAAGACCCCGCAGCGTCGGCAGCCGCGGGTCGTCCCAGCCATCGACCACGCCGTCGTCGACAAGCTTGGCGAGCTTGCGCTTCGATGTGACGGTGTGGGTGAGTTCGAGCCGGGCGAACTCAAACTGCTGTGGCGCCTCGAACGGCAGCTCACCAAGCAGCCGCAGCTGTTCCAGGTACCAGTCGTAGAGCGCCCGGTGTGCATCGAACTCGAGGGAACACAGCGAGTGCGTAATGCCTTCGATTGCATCGCTCTGACCGTGCGCCCAGTCGTATGTGGGGTAGATCTTCCACGTGGTGCCGGTGCGGTGGTGTGCCTCATTGCGGATGCGATACATGATTGGATCGCGCATCTGCATGTTGTCGTGCTGCATGTCGATCTTGGCGCGCAATACACGCTCACCCTCACCGAACTCGCCGGCCTGCATGCGAGCAAAGAGATCAAGGTTCTCAGCAACCGCACGGTCACGGTGGGGGCTCTCGACGCCGGGATTTCCGTAGCCGCCGCGCTGCTCGGAGATGGCCTCGCCGCCTTGGTCATCGACATAGGCGAGGCCCTGAGCGATCAGCAGTTCAGCCCAGCGAACAAGCTGCCCGAAGTAGTCGCTGGCGAACAACGGTTCACGATCGAGCGGGTAACCGAGCCAAGCGAGGTCTTCGATGATGCCGTCGACGAAGCTCGTGTCTTCGGTGTCAGGGTTGGTGTCATCGAAGCGCAGATTGCAGACACCGTTGAACTCGCGTGCCAACTCGAAGTCAGTCGTGATCGCCTTGGCATGACCGATATGCAGGTACCCGTTCGGCTCGGGCGGGAAACGGGTCACGACCCGGCCACCGAAGGTGCCTTGCGCAGCGTGCTCGACCGCCAGGTCGTGGACGAAGTTGGCAGCTGCCGGGCGTGCGTCGCTCGTTGTTCCGGCTGCGGGGTCGTTCGAAGTCTTCGGGTCGGCCATCGGGTCAAGTATGGCGAACGATCGCCGGACTCTCGCGGAGGAATGCCACACGAACTAGAACAACAGCATGAGTGTGACGATAATCAATGGCGGAACTCAGGGCCTCGGCGAGCAGATAGCTCGCACGCTGGCCGAACGCGGCGGCTCCTCCGGCCTTGTACTGGCTGGCAGGTCAGCAGAACGCGGCGCTTCGCTCGCCGCCGAGCTCACCGCTGGTGGCACGCCCAGCATCTTCGTCGAGGCCGACATGGGAGACGCCGCCGCGCCCGAGCGAATCGTCGATGCGTGCGCCGAACGATTTGGCACCGTCAACGGCCTCGTCAATGTCGCTGCGCTCACCACCCGCTCAACCATCTGGTCCGACACGCACGACCACTTCGATCGGATGATGGCGATCAACGTGAAGGCGCCCTACTTCATGATCCAGTCGGCGACGCGCCTGATGCAGCGGACCGGCGCAACCGGCTCGATCGTCAATGTCGGCTCCACGTCTGGTCACGGGGGCCAGCCCCGCCTCGCCGCCTACAGCATCTCGAAGGGGGCGCTATCGGTCATGACCCGCAACCTTGCGTACTCGCTGATGCAAGAGGGAATTCGGGTCAACCAGGTCAACCCCGGGTGGATGGACACCGAGTCAGAACACCGTGTGCAACTCACAGAAGAGAACGCTCCCGACGACTGGCTCCAGGCCGCCGAAGCGGGCCGACCCATGGGTCGACTCGTCAAGCCCTGGGAGGTCGCGAACATGATCGTCTTCCTCCTGTCGGAGCAGTCAGGCATGACCACGGGCAACAGCATCGACATCGATCAGTCGGTCAGCGGAGCCGGCGACCCGCCGATCCCCGGTGCCGACGAACGGCTCCACATCGACGATTGAGTTGGCAGCTCGCGGAATGCGCTTGCTGCGTCAGGTCGCTGCGTCAGGTCGACTCGAGGTTGACAGCGCCGCCAGCAGCGTCAGGCGCTGAGACATCGACCTCGACGGTGACGTCGAACGCTTCAGCGAACAGGCGCGATCGTTCACGCGCCGCATAGATCTCGAGGTCAATGCCGCCGTCGAGTTCCGCTGCGCCGGGGGCCAGCGGCTCGATGCGCACCGCTCCGTCGTTGATGATGACGCGCATCGACTCGACGACGCCCGCGTGACGACGGTCGAGCCCGATGGCCAGACGCAACATTCCAGCAAGCTGCCTGACTAACCGCTGGTCGCCCTTGCGCAGCGCGGCGAACTCGGCGTGCTTCTCGGTCGGATGACTCTTGCGGTGGTACCGGGCAAGCACAGCGATCAGTTCCACCTCGTGCTCGGTAAACCCCGTCAACTGTTCACTGTTCCTGATCACGTAGTACGAGTGCTTATGGTGGCTTGAGTGGCTGATGAACAGGCCGACATTGTGCACGATCGCTGCAGCATCGAGAAGCTCCCGTTCTGAATCGCCAAGGCCATGCAGCGACTTCGTCCGGTCGAACAACTGCGTTGCGAGGCGCGCCGTATGTTCAGCGTGCTCGGGGTCTGGGTCGAGTTGCTGGGCAAGCCGAACGAGGTTGTGACGTCGAAGATCGTGCAGGTCCTGGCCCGAGCCTGACGCGAACCGGTCGAACAGCACGCCTTCCCGAAGTGCGTACTCCGAAATCGTCATCGCCTGGAGATCGAACGCTGCGAACACCTCCTGCAGCAGAATCACCCCACCCAAGATGATGTCTGACCGCTTGTCATCGAGCCCATCGACCTTGCGCCGATCGGATGCTGTCAGCACTCGTTTGGCAACAGCACCGAGCTCGGCGGCCGAGAACACCACACCGTTCATCTGACGCACATCGTCGCCGCGTGCCGCCACCGCCATCGCGGCGATCGTGGTTGCTGTTCCGGAACTCCCGACCGCAACTTGCGGCTGATGGCCGCCGAGTTCGCGACCCACTGGGGCAAGCGCTGCTCGGACGTAATGACGACACTCGTCGATCTCGCTTTCGGTCGGCGTTCGGTCATCAGCCAGGGCATCTGCGAAGAACCGCTCGGTCAGGCGGATCGCACCGAGCTTCATGCTGCGCGCCTCGATCGGATCGGCACCCTCACCCACGAGAAATTCTGTGCTTCCGCCGCCGATGTCGACCATGAGGATGCGCTGGTCGAAGACCGGGAGCGCCTGGAGTATGCCGAGATGGATCAATCGTGCTTCCTCGAAGCCACTGATCACTTCGACGTCGATACCGACCTCGTTGCGCGCCCGGTCAAGAAACTCGTTTCGATTCGAGGCCTCCCGGACTGCGCTGGTCGCCACGGCCGCGAGGTCAACGTCACCGAAGCTCGCGGCCACCTGCTTCATCCGGCCGAGGGCCGCGATGCCGCGTTCGATGGCGTCTGGTGCGAGCAGCTTCATCTCGCCGCCGCCCTGGCCGAGCCGCACCGTCTCCTTTTCACTCGTCAGCATCTCGAAGCCACCGTGGTCAGCAAGCCGAGCCACGACAAGGTGCATCGAGTTGGTTCCGATATCGATGGCCGCTTTGATCGGCGTCGCCGTCGGGTTCTGCACGGCTTTCAGACGTCGGCTGCGTGAGCTGCAGCCAGCTCGATCGACGCGCTGATGCGGTTGAACAGGGTCTCGAGATCGACACCCTCGCTGCTCTTCTGCCCCATCCGATATCGGGCGTACACGCCGTGCAGAATGCACGCGGTCTTGAAGGCATTAAATGCCCGGTAATACGAGAGGTTCGACATGTCGGCGCCGGTGCGATCGGCGTAGTACCGGACCAGGTCATCGCGACTGCAGAAGCCAGGCACCGCGGTGGCGGCATCGGCTTCGACCGCTACAGGATCGGTCGATTCGGCCCAGGCATTGAGGGCGTAGGCGAAGTCCGCCATCGGGTCGCCGAGTGTTGCGATTTCCCAGTCGAGTACCGCAACCATCGAGCCGTCCTCGCCAACCATCGAGTTGTGCATCCCGTAGTCGCCGTGCACGACTCGTGCTGGGCCTTGCTCAGGCAAACGCTCGTTCAGCCAAGTGTGCAGTTCGTGGATCCGCGGATCGTCGTAGTCAGCAGCCTCCGCCGACGCGGTCCAGGAGCCGTACCAGGTACGGATCTGTCGGGCGACATATCCGTCGTGGCGGCCGAGGTCGTCAAGACCAACATCGGCCGGGTCGATCGAGTGGATCGCCGCGAGCGTCTCCATGAACGATTCGCCGACACGCCCACGCGCCGCCATATCGAGCCAGTCGGCCGCCTCGGTGCCGGTGTACAGCGCCTGGCCGCCGACCTTGCCCATCACATAGAAGTGACGGTCGCACACCGCCCGGTCGTCGCAGTAACCGATCGGCTCGGCAACCGGGATGCCAACGGGGTACAGCGCTTCGATGATCCGGAACTCCCGGAACATGTCGTGCGCCTTCGGTAGGAGCTCGCCCTGCGGCGGCCGACGGATGACGAATTCCTCGTCGTTGCTATCGCTGAGCAGGTACGTCAAGTTCGAGTGACCGCCGGTGAGGCGCGTCCACCTGCATGGCGGGACTACTCGGGTGTTTTCGGCCATCCAGGCTTCGACAAGTGCGACGTCGAAACCGACAGGAATCTCAGAGTGCTCCACGTGTGCAGTGTTGCCGATCCAGCCAGCTGGCAACGACTCTGCTCAGAGCTTCGGCGCCATGGCATCGCCCGGCAGCGGGCCACCGGCGGCGAGAGCCGACTGGAAACGGCGCATCCCGGTGAGCCAGCGATCGATGTCGGTCGCCTTACGTTCGACGTAGGTGGCCACCTCAGGATGCGGGAGCACATGGAAGCGTTCGTCGCGCATTGCATCGAGGCACGCTTGCGCGACCTCGGCCGAACTGAGCACACCGTCACCCGACGCGACGCCGCCCTCGAAGTCATCCGGGGTTTCGCCGGTGCCACCGAGGTCGGGGCTGTTCGCAACGATGTTGGTCGCAACGGCCTGCGGGCACAGCACCGAGACACGGATGCCCTGGTGGTGGTGGGTAATGCTGAGGAACTCGGCGAGCGAGACCGCTGCACCCTTCGTCACCGAGTACGCCAACGAGCCGATCTGGGTGAGGAGGCCAGCTGCCGATGCCGTGCTCAGGAGGTAGCCCTCGCCGCGGGCGATCATCGAGGGCACCACGGCGCGAGCCGCGTAGATGTGGCTCATCACATGAACGTCCCACATGTGGTTGATCCGTTCGTTGGAGTCTTCGAGCCCCGCAGCGGTGACGTATCCAGCATTCGAGACGAACACATCGATCGGGCCATGCGCTGCTTCGGTCTGCTCGACCATGTCGATGATCGCCTGCTCGTCACGAACGTCGATACCGACCGCGGTGCCGCCGACTTCGGCAGCTACCCGCTGGGCCGCTACCTCGTCGAGGTCAGCAACGACAACATGCCGCGCACCTGCAGCGTGCGCTGCGTGCGCCAGGGCCTCGCCGATGCCGGAGCCCCCTCCGGTGATGATGACAACTCGATCGTTCAGTTCCATCCGGCCGACCCTACGACTCGGCCTCACTCAGCATCCTGCCGCAGCGTCACGACCGACTTCACCAGCGACTTCTGCCGCGAGCGATCAGAGCATGCGCAGCTTGAATCGTTGGATCTTGCCGGTAGCGGTCTTCGGGAGCTCGTCGACCATGCGGTAGACCTTCGGTCGTTTGTAGCCCGCCAGACGCGACCGGCAGTGCTCGGTCAGGTCGTCGACCGACAGCGCCGCCCCATTGGCGGCGACGACAAACGCCACCGGACGGGTGACGTTCTGATCGTCGGGAAGGCCGACGATCGCGGCCTCGAGCACACCGGGATGTTCGATCAGGACACCTTCAACTTCAGCCGGCGACACCCATTCGCCTCCGATGCGCAACATGTCGTCAACGCGGCCAAGGTAAGTGTGAAATCCGTCGGCATCGACCGCGTAGAGATCGCCCGTGCGCATCCACTCACCCTCGAACGTCGCTCGCGTCGTGTCGCTGCGGCACCAGTACCCGATGGCGACCGACGGCCCACGCACAAGGAGTTGGCCCGGCACGTCGACGCTTTGGTCGTTGTCCAACTCGTCGACAACGCGGACCTCGTAGCCCGGCACGGCACGCCCGCTCGTTCCTGGGCGGAACCCTCCCGGGGCGTTGGAGAGATAGATATGCAGCTGCTCGGTCGACCCAATGCCGTCGAGGATCGTCACGCCAAAACGTTCTCTGAACCGCTCGAACGTCTCAGCCGGAAGTGCCTCGGCCGCCGACACGCCGAAACGCACCGATGCAAACGCATCGTCGGCCAGATCCGATGCGAGGAGCGCTGCGTAGAACGTAGGGATGCAGAAGAACAAAGTCGGGCGCTCGCTCGTCACGATGTCGGCAACGAGTTGCGGTGTCGGTGGCCGAGTCGGTTCGAGCACGGCAGTGGCGCCGACCGAGAACGGGAACGTCAGAGAGTTACCCAGGCCATAGGCGTGAAACATTGGTCCGACCGAAAAGCAGACGTCGTCGGCAGTGATCCCGAGCACCTGGTCGGCGTACGTCGCGCATGTTGCTGGGATATCGGCGTGGCGGTGCATTGCGAGCTTCGGTTGCCCGGTCGACCCGGACGTGCAGAGCCAGAAGCCAGGCGACTCGGCCCAGGTATCGGCAACTGATCCGTCCGAACCTCCGCCAATGAAGTCGGCCCACCCAAGTTGATCATCGCCGCTGGCACCAGAACTGATGACGGTATGGACTTCGGGGGCACCGGTACGGAGTTCGGCAAGCGACTGTTCGCGTGCGGCCGAGATTGCGACGATGCGTGCTCGGGAGTCAGCAACGATCACACCCAGGTCGCGCCCAGGGAGCAGCGGATTCATCGGTACCGGCACGGCCCCGATCCGCAGCGCGCCGAGGAACATCGCGACGAACTCGACCGAGTCGAGCATCACCATCGCCACTCGCTCCTCGGCACGCACGCCGAGTGCGCGCAGCCCTGCTGCAGCCGCTTCAACGCGACGCAGCACGTCGGCGTAGGTGAACGATTCGC
>JBNMOS010000078.1:0-16987 GCA_051275435.1 Ilumatobacter sp. | reverse complement strand
CGACGAGGTGACTGATCATCCGCGCCGAATCCGACGAGCTGAGAGCCTCGATCCGGAGATGGGCGTAGTAGCTCTTCGTCGACCACGGATCGATGAAGTCCGGCCGGTAGGTGATCATCGCAACACAGGCACGACGAGCGATCCGGGAGACCATCACATCGACCAGATGCAATGTTGCTTCGTCGGCCCAGTGAAGATCCTCGAACACGACGAGCGTCGGTTGTTCTTCGTCGATCAGCGCGTCAATGATCGCTGCGATAGAGCGGGAACGACGAAGTTCGGGGTCGATGGCGCTCCAGTCGTCGCTCACGCGATCTGGACGAAGCACAGCCAGCAGAGCTGCCACGTCCGGAAGAGAACTCGTCGCCGCGTGTTCGAGGTGCGATCGGAGCGTTGCCTCATCGCTGAACTCCCGAGCGCTGAGGTGCAGACGGCCCAGTAAGAGGTCTCGGACCGGAAAGAACGGGGTTCGAGCTTCGAGCGGCGAGGCTGCCGCCACAAACACCTCGAATCCCTGGGCCGAAGCGAGCACGAGGGCCTCATGGACGAGCCTCGATTTGCCCGCACCTGGCTCACCGCTGAGGGCAACCACGCGTCCATGCCCGCTGGTGACGCCGCTGAGGAGATCGTCCAATCGGCCAACCTCGTGATCGCGTCCGAACAAGGCCGTCAGACCGCGCTCGGCGCGCGCTTCCCACGGGCTGCTCCAGGCCGCATCGTCGTCGAGGCGCGAAAAGTCGCCGGCACCGGCGGCGTTCGATCGCGGTTCGCATCGGTGGACACCGAGCAGCCCCAATGCCAGTTCGTGCGTCTCGGGGGCCAGCAGGATCTCGCCGGGGCGTGCGGCGACCGCAAGCGAAGCCATGCGTTGCACTGGGGCGCCGTGCACGGTTCGTCTGCCATCGGACGCCGATCCCGACAAGATCGCACCGCTGACGAGCACGATCTGCCAGATGAACCGGATTCCGTCGGGAGCGCCCGCCGCGGCGGACTCCCGGATCTCGATCGCGGCCTGCGCGGCGTGCATCGCGTGGTGTTCCTGAGCGATCGGCGCTCCGAACACGCCGATCGTTGCGGCGCTCTCGTGGATCGATTCACCACCGTGTCGTCGGATGATCGCGTCGATGGCGCCGGCGAACGCGTCGGTCGACCGTCGCCAACCTTCCGGAGTCATCGAGATCGATTCAGGCGACTCGACGTGAAATCCGCACCTGAGCAATGTGACGACTTTGACCGTCGACGGGGTCCGATCTCCGATCTGTTCGCTACCAGGTTGGGGCCCGACGGCAGTGCCGAGGTCGACCCGAGCGATCAGGCGGTATCCCGATTTGTGCACGGTTTCGATGACTCGCGGCGACCGGGCACTGTCTTGGAACGCTCGCCGGAGCTTGATGATGGCTGCAGAGACGGCATCGTCGCCGACGAACGCCCCGCCCCAGACCGTGTCGAGCAGTTCAGCGCGCGAGACGACAGCCCCAGGGTTTGCAGCCAACAGCAGGAGCACCTGCATCGCCCTCGGCTCGATGCGTCGGATGACCCCGCCGTTGGTGATCTGATGCGCAGCGCCATCGAGTTGCCAGCCATCGACGACCGGATCGGGATTGCTCATCCGTAGGAACTTAGTAGGAACAGCATCGGTCGCCCTTCAGGACTCGTTCGCCGCGCTCGACGAGCATGGGATCGAGCGCACAATAGAGAGACCATCCGCTGGTCGGGCGCTTCGACCCAACAAGGAGCACAGAGAACCATGGCAACGTACCGACACCATCTTCCTCAGCTGGACGGAGGCCTGTTCCTCAACGACGCCGGCCTCGAGACAGACCTGATCTTCAACCATCACATCGACATCCCCGAGTTCGCAGCACACACCCTGCTGTCCAGTGCCGTTGGCCGCGCCGCACTGACGCAGTACATGGAGGGATTCCTCAGCCTTGCTCGTGACACCGGGTCCGGCTTCGTGCTCGACACGCCGACATGGAGGGCACAGTCGTACTTCGCTGCGGCGCTCGGCCAAACGCCCGAGGAACTACGCGGCGCGAACCGGCAAGCCGTCGAGTTCGCGTCAGCGCTCCGCGACCGGTTCTCGGCCAACGCACAGCCGATCGTCCTCAATGGCCTGGTCGGCCCTCGCGGCGACGCATACGCACCTGAAGAGGACATCGCCGCCGAGCAGGCTGAGCGGTACCACGTTGAACAATTGGGTTGGCTCGCTGAGACCGAGGTCGACATGGTGACTGCATTGACGTTCACACAGTCAGACGAAGCGATCGGTGTCGTCCGTGCGGCTGTGTCGGTCGATCTCCCGGTCGTGGTCTCGTTCACCGTCGAGACGGACGGACGGTTGCCGACCGGGCAGATGCTCGGGGACGCGATCACCGCGGTGGACGATGCCACGGGCGCAGCGGCTGCCTACTTCATGGTCAACTGCGCTCACCCCGACCATTTCGCTGGGCAACTGGCCGATGCCGAGTGGGCTCGCCGGATCAATGGGATTCGCTGCAACGCATCTCGGATGAGCCACGCCGAACTCGACGAATGCGAGGTCCTTGATGACGGCGATCCCGCCGAACTGGCCGCCAGCTACCAGCAGATGAAGGAGTCGCTGCCATGGCTCAACGTCTTCGGAGGCTGCTGCGGCTCGGACCTCCGCCACGTCACCGAGATCGCCCGAGCGCTCGCGGCCAGCTGAGTAGACCCCACCATCGAGGACCGAAGCCGTCCGGCAGCACTCATGCACGGAGACACGTCAGACGGCTCGACTGCGGCCCAAGTCCAACGCCCGATAATCACCGCGCAGCGACGACCATCCGACCGAGCAGAACCGGCAGGGAGGATCTGAGGGATTGACTGAATCGCGGACCGGGCTGTCTCCGGCCGGTACCCGAATCAGGTGCTCGTGAAGGCTTGGGAGGCTCCGTTTGATTTGCCGCGGAGGGCTTCGATTGGGTCGCGTACGTCGTCGATGTAGCCCAGTGCGTACGCCCCGATCCGGTAGCCCATGAGACGCAGTAGGTCGTCGGGCAGTTCCGCTGCGACGTCGGCGGGTACGGACAGGTACTGGTTCTCTTCTTGGCGCAACCAGCCGACGTTGTAGGTCAGGTTCAATCCGACCCGGACGTCGTCAGAATCGTTGGCGCCGCCGCCGTGGTACACCTTGCCGGTGTAGAGCAGGCATGACCCCTTGGTCATCTCGGCCGGGACCGACTCCTCGTGTTTGCGGCCCAGGTCGATCGGGTCCGCCTGGCTGCCAGGGATCAGCCGCGTGGCACCGTTTTCTTCGGTGAAGTCGGTCATCGCCCAGATCGTGTTGCACTGGACGTGGTAGTCGCTCGGGAACTCGAAGAAATCGAAGGCCCACTCGTCGCGATGGATCGACTGGCTCGGCGAGCCCGGGCCGATCGCAATGGTCTGGGTCAGGTGGACCTGGAACGACTGTGCCCTGTGGAGCAGTTTCTCGGTGATGCCGAGGATGGTCGGATGCTGAATCAGCTCGTGGCTTGATGGTGAACGTGCAATCAGCGCACCGGATCGTCGGGTGTTCTTGCCCGTGAAGCTGTCGCCACCGACCGAGGTGGCATCGATGTGCGGCTGCATCTCGGCCATGACGGCGTCGACCTGCTCGTGCGATGCGAGCCCGTCGATGATCAGCGCGCCATCACGTTCGAGCACCGCATGTATCTCATCAATCGAAGCCCCAGCCGCAAAGTGTGTGATCACATTCCCCATGAAGTCCTCCCTGATTTCACCTTCTGCCACCGTCCACCAAGAAATCTTGTGCGGTGCAGGCGCCGCCATCGTCGGCCGCGAGGAACAAAACCATCTGCGCGAACTCGGCAGCGTAGATGCGGCGCTTGATGGCCTGGTCGTGCAACGTGCCCTCTTCGCCTTCGGGGCTCCACCACTTGGTGAGTTGACGGTCGGTTGCGACCCAGCCGGGCAAGACGGTGTTGACGCGCACGTTGTCGGGCCCGAACGTCCGGGCGAGCGTCCGCGTGATCCCTTCGACGCCTGACTTCGCGATCGCGTAGCCGGGGAAGAAGTCTTCCTGCATCATGTAGCTGCTGGAACCAATGTTGACGATCGAGCCGTTCTGCGCCTCGATCATCCCTGGGGCGACCGACTGGATAGCGAAGAAGTAGTGCCGCAGGTTCACGTTGATGCGCTCGTCCCAGTAGTCGGGTGTCATCTCCTGCCACGTGTGGCGGTCGTCGCTCGCCGCATTGTTCACGAGCACGGTGATGCCGCCGAGCTGCTCGGACGCAGCGGCGATTGCTGCCTGTGTCGCGGGTATGTCGAGCAGGTCGACCTCGAAGAACAGCGGCGCATGCGCGGCGTCTACCGAGAGCCGCTCGACCAGTGCGTTGCCCTTGTCGGCTTGAATGTCGATGAAGGCGACCTTGCTGCCCTGCGCGACGAACTGCTCGACGATGCCAGCGCCGATGCCGTCGGCGCCACCTGTGACGAGCACGGTGCGGTTAACGAGTGACGGGTACGAGGCGTACGTGGTGTCGGGGGCGGCGGTTGGGTCGGTCATGTCAGCAGTCTTTCGTTGTGGTGCGATCGTCGCATCGGGGTTCAGCAGAAATACAGGTGGTCGGGATTGGTGACGAGCACCTGGTGGCGGAGGTCGTCGGTAGGTAGCCATTGTTCCAGCTGCGTCTTCAGTGTGCCCGGCGTCGGCGCCGGCAACTGCGCCGGGTGGGGCCAATTGCTCGCCCACAGCAGCCGGTCGGTGACCCGTTCGACAAGCGTGTCGATCAAAGGGAGGACGTCGGCGTGATTGGTGCGGGCGTGGTCGCCGTTGTGGATTGGCTCGGTCGACGACTCGTACGGGGCTGACAGCTTGACCCACGCGTGCCCAGCTTCGACCAGCTGGAGGAGTGCTGCGAAATTCTCGTCGTCGGTTGGAACGGGTGGCATGTACCGGCCGATGTGATCGATCACGATTTCGGTCGGCAGGGCGGCGAGTTGGTCGTGCCGGGCCGCAAGCTCGCGGCCGTTGCATTGCAGTTGGATGTGCCAACCGAAGGGGGCGATCTTGGCTGCGACCACGTCAAGCATTTCCCACGGCACAGCGCCTCCCGGCAGCATGTGGAATCGAGCGCCGCGCACACCGAGCTCGGTCATGCGACGGAGCTCGTCGGTGCTGACCGAGTCGTCGACGACCATCACGCCACGGGCACGGTCACCGAAGGTTGCCATCGCGTCGAGCTGGCACGAATTGTCGAGTCCATAGGTGGTCGGCTGGACCACGACGACACGTTCGAGACCGAGCTCGGCCTGTACCGCGCGGTAGTCGGGAACGAGCGCGTCTGGTGGATGCAGCACTGCGTCGGGCGCCGACGGATATCGCGCGTCGTAGAAGTGCATGTGCGTGTCGCAGGCGAGAGCAGTCATGTGGTTGTCATTGGACGTCGTTGAAGACCGAGCTGTCGACCGAGCCAAAGTCGGGCTCGTCACGTCGAATTCGCTCGATTCTTGCCGCGTAGCGCGTGCCCTGTTCGCTGTTGACCGACCGCACGGGGAAATTGCCGGCGATCATTGAGCTGATCTGTTCGACGCTGCTCATTGCCTGAGCGTCGGCGTTCTGTGGAGTGAGGCCACCGAGGTGCGGCGTGGCGACGCACCGCGGATGAGCTGCCAGCAGAGGAGCAGGCCGCTGGTCGGCAGCACGGCCGACGTCGAGGCCCAAGGCGCCGAGCTGGCCTGATTCGAGTGCAGCGAACACCGCGTCATCGTCGAGAAGTTCCCCGCGCGAAACGTTGATCAGCGTGGCGCCCTGCTTCATCTGGGCGAGAAAGGCGGCGTCGACCATGTTCTCGGTCTCCGGCGTGGCTTGCGCGAGCGGGAAGACAGCGTCGGCCTCGGCGAGGAGTTGGTCGCGCTCGACGAGTTCGGCGGCATCGCCGACATCGGTGACGAACGGGTCGTGGACGAGCACGCGCATGCCGATCCCGGCGAGTAGGCCGGCGAGGTACGAGCCGATCGCGCCGTATCCCAGGATCCCCGCGGTCTGGCCAGCCAGTTGCCAGCCCGGTCGCTGCGGCGGCTGTTTCCCGTTGCGGTAGTCGATGGTCGATGCAGCGATGGTTCGGGCGCAGTCGAGCAGGAGGCCGAGAGCCAACTCTGCAGTTGACGGAACGAAGCTCTTGTCGGCGCGGGCAACCAGTACCCCCGCAGCTGATGCTGCATCGACATCAACCGTGCTGATGTCGACGGCACACCGCAGGAACGCGAGAAGCTCGGGAAGTGCAGCAAACAACTCTGCTTCGCCGGGCGTCGCGCGGTGCGCCACGATCACGTCGCAGCCCGCTGCGGCCGCGATCAATTCGGGTGTCGTCAGGTCACGTTCGAGCGGGTTGAGTACGACGTCGACGGGCTCGCCATCGCGCTCGGTCAGCGATCGAAGCTCTGGGAGCGCACGGCCGTAGTAAGCAGCCAGGTCCTCGGGGTTGTGGGTCACGAAGACGCGCATCGTTGGCGAGCTTAGGTTCGGTGGGGTCGCCCAAACGTGTCGAATGCTGTGCCGGTCGTGCTGAGCGCTCCAGCGGAATCAGCCGAGTCGGTCGAGGATGTTCGAGGTGATCTGCTCGATCTGCGAGTCGCGCCCGGCGAGCCCGTGGGCCCAGTCGGTTGAGCCGGATGTGATCACGGTGCCGCCACCGGGTGACGTGTAGCTGCCGAGCATCGCTTGACCTGCAGCGATTCGTTTCACGGCAGCGTCGCTGCGATCGTCGAACACGCGTGACGCGAGGAACTCGATCTCCGACGGTTCGTGCGGCTTCGGCGGCCGGCCCGCGGTCGTGCGGGTGAAGTGGGCTGCCGGGACCATTGCGAGGATCTCGAACGACTCGGGTGTGCCGTCCGCGCACGTGGGAACGGGGAGCCCGTCGACGGTGGTGTACTCGCAGCCGTCGCACTCGTAGCCGACGGTGGTTGCTGCGGCGCCGAGCACGTCGCCATAGTCGATGTCGGTGCCCTCAAACATCCAGTGATCGGGCCGGAACACGGTGTAGCCGCCAGCACCGTTCGTGACTCGTTTGCCGATGCGGTGGTATCCGCCACGAGTGAACGACACGCCGGTCATGTGGTTCTCCGGTCGACCAATCAGATGGTCGGACCAGATGCTGGTCAGCTCGGCGATGCGCTCGGTGTCGTAGACGGGATCGTTTTTGAACTGGCCCTTGTAGCCGACCATGACCGAGGCTGTGCCGTCAATCGGGTCTTCCATGCGGACCTGCCACAGCGCGGTGTTGCCGGAGAAGAAGGCGACGTTGCCACCGCGGGCGATGAAGCCTTCGACGGTGTCGCGCATCGGGCTCGACCAGTACTCGTCATGGCCGACAGACAGCAGTAGGCGGTAGTTGTCGACGATGCCCGGATGCTCATCGAGATCGGCGTTGGTGATGACGTCGATGCCGTAGCCGTGCTGCTCCGCCCACGCGAGGAACGGCTGCTCCCAGTCGGGCCAGCCTGCCGACCCAGCCCACCCAGAAAGGTGGTTCATCCGGATGTATCCGACATGGGTGTTCATGTCGCGATCTGGCGGGTGGGTCGTGGTGACGCGCCGGCCCGCCCCGGGCGGCTTGGACAGGTAGCCGCGGGCCATTGGCCGTTGCAACGACGCGTGCGTGCCGCCGTTGTAGAGATTGCGGCCAGCAAAGTCGTTGTAGGCGTGCCACGTGTTGGTGGCGAGCTGGAGGAGGATGGTGTTTTTCGAGTCGGCACTGGGACGCACGACAAGAAAGGCGTGGCTCTGGCGTGTCTTGCCGTCGACGTCGATCGTCAGCAGCACTTCGTAGTAGCCGGACGTCCAGTCGTCGCCTGGCGTGATCGTCGTGGCCACCGGCCAGCCGCACCCGTTCGAGTCGGCGTCGCGAGGTGTCGGGTGATCGGCGGCTTCGACGGTGCCTGCCCACACGACCGTCCGTTCTGCGCCAACGCGTGCGATTTCGACGTTGACTGGTCGGCCGCCCGCCGACGACAGGTGCAACCCGATCGACCCGCCCGGTGCAACAGATTGCGGCCAGCAGTACCCGGTGACGGTCTCAATTGCCATTGGCCGATACTGCCACGTCGCAGTGGCGCGCTATCCGACTGAGCTGCAGAGCGTGAGCGAGTCGGGCGGCACCAGCGTCACGCTCCGGTCTGACCAAAGTGTGACGTTTTTGTCACGCAACCAAGCTGACCAAAGTGTGACAGTCGGTTTACGCGGCGGCGCGGGTTTTGCGGAGGATCGGGTCGACGAGGCCGAGGCCCTTGTCGGCGAGCCACATCACTTTGCCGGCCATGCCGGGAGTCTGATTGTCGACCAGGTTGCCCATGACGGCGAGGGTGATCTTCGCGATCGACTCGGTACTGACTGACAGCGCCAGACCGGGCTTCAAGATCCACGGATGACCGATCAGGAACGAGAAGCGTCGTCCGGTGCGCAGGAACGCATCGAACTGTTCGCCAACCAACTGGTCGTAGCGGGCCGGAGCGTTGGCCGGGTTCTCGATGTACAGGTCGACGGCGAGCATGCCGCTCTCTAACCCGTAGTCGATGCCTTCGCCGTTCATCGGGTTGACGAGGCCGGCAGCGTCGCCGATCGCGACCCAACCGGCACCGTGGCGTTTCTGCGTCGACATTGGCAGACGCCAGGCACGAGCCCGTTCGAGGTTGGGGCCGAGGTCCCATTCGGGCATGACCTGGTTGCGGTAGTTCTCAAGCATTTTGTTGAGGTTCAGCTTCTTGAACCCCTTCATCGTTGACAGCGCGCCGCACCCGATGTTGACCGTGCCATCGCCGGCAGGGAACATCCAGCCGTAGCCGGGAACAGCTTTGCCGTCGTCGCCCTTGAGCGACAGCAGGGCTTCGAGGTGGACATCGTCGTGGCGCGGTGTCTCGGCGTAGGTGCGAATGGCCAGCCCGAACGTTTCGCCCTCGACCCGGTTGGCACCGAGCATCTTGGCGACCTTGCCGACGGCACCGGCTGCGACGATCGTCAGGCCAGCATGGATCTTCCGAGCGCTCGGCCCTTCGCCTGCGGTCACTCCGAGCACTTTGTCGCCATCCATGATCGGGATTGCTTCGGTCTCGTAGACCATCTCGGCGCCGGCAGCTGCAGCGGCATCCATGAGCGCCGTGTCGAGACGACGCCGCGGCCAGACCGCTCCGTGATTCGGGAACCGTTCGGTGGTCGGCCAGTCGAGTTCGCGCACCCGCTTGCCGGCGATCATCCGCAGGCCTTTGATGTAGTGGGCGTCGTCGAGCGGGATCTCAAGTTCGTTGAGCGCACCGATCGCGCGCGGGGTCAGACCATCGCCGCAGACTTTGTCGCGGCCGTGTTTTGCCTTTTCGAAGACGATGACGCTGAGGCCTGCACGCGCCGCTCGAATCGCTGCGGCTGTGCCTGCTGGCCCACCACCAATGACTGCGATGTCGTACTGCTCGGTGTTCACCCCTCCACGGTGCCGCAGATCGCGTGGAATTGCACCGTTGAGCGCCGCGATCGTCGTGTGATCCGCGGCGCATCACCGGCAGACCTCGGTCGATGTCACCGGTTGCGAACGCTGCTCACGAGGTCGTCGATCTCGATGGAGAGGTCCGGGCCGAAGCCTTGGCGAATGTCGAAGTCCTCGCGGTGAATCGAGCTGGCGCCCAGCCGACGGCTTGCAGCGTCCATTGCATTGACCAGCGAGGTCGGGCCACAGAGCCCGATGTGGGCGCCGCGTAGGCCGTTGGGTCCGAAGACCCGTTCCAACTCATCGGTGGTCAGCCGTTTGCTCTCCGCCGACGAGAAGAGGTGCAACACGATGCGGCCGTCTGCATCAGCAGCAAGGAGCCGATCGACAATGGGGTTGTCGACCATTGACCGGACTGCGTAGAAGAGGTGCGGTGCTTTCACCGGGTGTTCGGCCGCGACGTCGATGGCGGACAGGAACGGCGTGATGCCGACGCCACCCGCGACCCAGACGGTCTGCTGACCTGGCGACCCCATTGGCTCGAAGGTCCCATATGGGCCTTCGACGGTGACATCTTGGCCGACGAGGTCGACCTGGCGAAGCGATCGGGTCCAGTCGCCCAACTCGCGGATCACGAAACGCAGGGTCGGGGACTCGGGTGAGGACGCAATGGTGAACGCGTGCGGCTCACGGAGCCCGGGGTGCTGGACCTTGATGAATGCGAACTGCCCTGCCCGGTGCGGGAGGGCGCGCCGTTTCGGCGCGAGTTCGAGCGTGGTCACGCTGCCGACGTTCTCCATCGAGGTCACCGTGTAGCGGTGGCCCGGCATCACCGCGTCGCGCACGACGATCCGCCAGAGGAATGCACAGAGCCCAGCGAGCATAAATCCAGCGAACCAGATGCCCCATGTCGAGCCGTTCGCATACGGCTTTTCGGCGGTGAAGAAATGCCAGCAGGCGAACGCGAACGGAATGCCTAACAACTTGTGGGTCCACCGCCACCAGCGGTACGGAACCCAACGGACGAGGCTGAGCCCGACCAGGATGTAGATCATGATTTCGCCGGTCCCGGCGAGGTCTTCGGCTTGGTCGGCAACCGATTTTGAAGCGCCCCGAATGCCGTTTTCCACCTCTGGCTCGACCTGCACGTGCCAGAACATCAACACGGTGGCTAGCGACCCGGCATAGCGGTGGACTCGATACATCGAATCGAGCCCGCCGAAGAGCGGCTCGAGGAGGCGAATGCGTACGGCGAGCACGAAGCTCCACGCCATCAGGAGGATCGACGCGGCTCCCACGAACAGGCCGAGCTGCACGTTGCCGTCCTCGCCCTGAGCGTTGCTGAAAGCGAACCAGGAGACCAGGACGGATGCCACGACGGCGACGGGGCCGACCCAGCCGAGGTGCGGGCGAGGGAGTCGGAACGAAGGAGCGTTGAGGTGCCAGTCGGATCGACGGCCGGCGAAGCGGCGGAGTACGGCGGTCATGGCCACACCATGCCGATTGTTTGCTGAAGCTCCGCTGAAAGTCGGGTCTTTAACGAATCTTGTGGTTTCGCGTAGCTGGCCTCTGACCTGGGCGCTCTTTGATGGTCCATGTCAACCCGACAGAAACACTTCCCCCCAAACAGAAACGGGCACATCATGAACAAGCGCATTCGTACCGGACTCATCAGCACCGCACTCGTGGCAGGCAGCCTCTTCGGCGCCAGCGCAGTGAGCGCCCAGGTCGACGACACCGTCACGACCGACACGGTCGTCGAACAGCCCGCCGATGTCGACAACGCCGACAACGAGGCCGGCGATCGTGGCGATCGTGGAGACCGAGGAGATCGTGGAGACCGAGGCCCACGCGGCGATCGTGGCGACCGGGCCCAGGCAACTGCCGACTTGCTCGGCATCGACGTCGAGGAACTGCAGGCGGCCTTCCAGGAGGGCCAGACCCTCGCCGAGATCGCCGAGGCAAACGGCGTCGATGTCCAGACAATCATCGACGCCAAGGTCGCTGAGGTAACGGAGCGCCTCAACGCTGCGGTCGAGGCAGGTCGACTAACTGCAGCTGAGGCAGACGAAAAGCTGGCCGATCTCGAAGCGCACGTGACCACCCGTGTGAACGAAGGCGGTCCGGTTCGCGGTGGAGACGGCGAGCGTCCGGCCCGTGGTGGAGACGGCGAGCGTCCGGCCCGCGACGGTGCACCCGCAGCTGACCAAGACGTCTGACCGGCCTGACCTGGTCGTCGGGCAATCGGCCCGGCGACCACGTCAATGGTGAGATGAGGGATGCGGTCCCCCCCCGCTGCGTCCCCCATCTCACACGCCTATCTCACACCCGCTCCGTCCCGTCTCGTACCCTGACCACACCGTTGCGAATGCCGCAACCGCCTCCTTGGAGAGCCACATGGCCACCATCCTTATTGCCGAAGACGATCAGCAGATCCGCGAAGCACTCGATCGCATCTTGCGTTTCGAGGGGTACGAGACGGTGCTCGCCAAGGACGGGGCTGCGGCACTCGAGGCGTTTGTCGCTCACGAGCCTGACATTGCGCTCCTCGATGTGATGATGCCTTTCGTCGACGGCCTCACGGTGGTTCGCAAACTGCGCGATCGCGGTGACCGCACCCCGATTCTGATGCTGACCGCCCGCCAAGAAACACCAGACCGGGTGGCCGGGCTCGACGCCGGTGCCGACGACTATCTGGCAAAGCCGTTCGAACTCGACGAGCTGCTCGCACGAGTTCGGGCGTTGCTGCGCCGGACCGATCACAGTGACTCGGCGACTCTGCGCTGCGGTGACCTGCTCCTCGACCCGGCCAAGCACCTGGTTACTCGGGCCGGCGACTCCATCGAACTCACTCGCACCGAGTTCGAGATTCTGCACACGCTGATGACCAACGCTGAGATCGTGCTCTCCCGAAGCCAGCTGTACGAGACCATCTGGGGCTACGACTTCGAGACCAACTCCAAGTCGCTCGACGTGCACATCGGCTATCTGCGTCGGAAGCTCGAAGAGGGTGACCGGGAACGGCTCGTCCACACGGTGCGCGGTATTGGCTACGTCGTTCGCTCCGGCGAGTCGACCACGTGAGTCTGCGTTCGCGCCTCGCGATTCTGTTCGGCCTGCTCGCGCTGGTCGTCAGCGGAATTGTCGGCGCCGCCTCATACCAGGCGACGCGTTCAGAAGTCTCAGGGTCGACCGACCGCTTCCTCGAACGTCGCGCCATCGATGTGACGCAGGGGATTCGCGAGCAGCCAGGCAATCCGCGCCAGCGGCCCGATCGCAACAACGACGTCGGCCTGGCAGATGACGCCGGGACGCTGTTGCCGCGGCTGCCCTTCGACCCCGACGCGGTTGTCCAGATCATCGACAAAGACGGCGTGGTTCTCAGTTCGAGTGGCGTAGACCTTCCCACGACCGACGCCGTTGAGAAGTTGATTGACGAGCGACCGCACGCAGACGAAAGCGCTCCGGATCAATACGAAGATGTCGAGATCGAAGGCACGTCGTACCGGATGTACACGCGCGCGCTGCCAGACGGTGGGGTGATCCAAGTCGCACGGTCGACGACCGAGAACGACGCCGTGCTCAGCGTGCTGGTCAGCCGGATCGCGGTCATCGGCTTGATCGCCGCCGTGCTCGCGGCGCTTGCCGGCTGGTGGATTGCGCGACGTACCACGCGTCCGCTCCGCCGGCTCGCGGATGTCGCTGCGACCGTTGCCGACACTCGCGACTTCTCGGTCGATGTACCCGTTGGACGACAGGACGAGATCGGTCAGCTCGCCGGCAGTTTCCGCGAGATGCTGACTGCGTTGGAGACCAGCCGCGAACAGCAACACCGGCTCGTTCTTGATGCCGGCCACGAGCTGCGCACGCCACTGACGAGCTTGCGCGCCAACGTGGAGATGCTGCAGCGAATCGACAGTCGGCCCGATGCCGCGCTGACTCCTGAAGACCGACGGGAGTTGCTGCAGGCGATCACTTCAGAAGTTGGCGAACTCGGCAACCTTTTCACGGAACTGATGGAGTTGGCTACGGACAGCCATGATGCCGATGCACCGTTGGAGCCGGTCGATCTTGCCGACGTGGTCTCGCGCTCGGTGGAGCGGTGGCAGCGGCGCTCTGACCGTGAAATTTCGCTGACGGCTGAGTCAGCAATGGTCTCTGGCAACGAGGCAATGATCGAGCGGGCGGTGACAAATTTGCTCGGTAATGCTCACAAGTTCAGCCCACCTGGCGAACCAATCGACGTCGTGGTCAGAGATGGTTTCGTGTCTGTTCGCGACAGAGGTCCGGGTGTTCCAGTCGCTGACCGTGAGCGTGTGTTCGATCGCTTCTACCGTGCCGATTCGACCCGGACGATGCCCGGCTCCGGCCTTGGCCTGGCCATCGTGGCCCAGATTGTCGAACGGCACGGCGGTGAGACCTGGGTTGCCGAGTCCGAACACGGTGGCGCTGACGTCGGCTTTCGCCTTCCCACGATCTAGGTCGACGAGTCGCCCAAATGCGCGAGTAGGTCGTCGACGCTCGGCCTGGCATCCGGTGTGGCTGGTCGGAAGATCTTGCTGATGCAGCCGTCGGCGCCGACGATCACGTCGGCGCCGAGTTGGCGGACGTCTTCGTGTGTTCGCTGCAACTTCTTGCCGGCGCGCAGGAGCTGCCAATACTTCTTCAGCGTGCCGAGCGACCAGACCTGACGGCGTGCGCCCCGCTCGAGCCCGAGTGCTCGATACAACTCGCGGTCGACATCGGTCACCACCGGGAACGACACACCGAGGTGTTCGACGTACGCGTCGAGCCGTGTGGCGTCGGTGAAAGTGACCACGGCGATTGCCGCGCCACCGAACTCGTCGAGGCGCTCGCTCACGGCGAGCACGTGCTCTTGGCACGGCAGTCAAGCAAGGTGGCGGTGCAAGATCAGCACGAGTGGGACGTCGTGTTTGCGGTGCTCGTCGGTCGACCAGGCCGCGCCTCCCGCCGCCGCGAACTCGAACGTCGGCAACAGGGTTCCTTCGCGCAACATCATGCGCCAAGGGTAGAGATTCGCGGGTGCAGCCGGTTGCCGCTGATCGACAACACGCCGGAAACTCAGGCCGGGTGCGGTGTTGCCCGGCGGGCCGCGATGCGCCGCTCGAGCCAGTCGGCATCAGCGAACGAGAGCAGCCCGATCATCATCAGCGGCCCGAAGAAGCCGACGAGGACGAACACGTCAATGCAGAGGTGCAAGATGATGCCCAGGCCAATCAGCACCGGGCGGAGTCGGCGGGCCCACAGCAGCGTGGCCAGCGCGAGTTCGATGGCGAGCGTCCCCCAGGTAAAGAGGCCGATCAGCACCACGTTGCTCGTCAGCCAGCCGGGGCTCTGGAAGCGGGTGATGTCGTCAATGCGCAAGACCGTCGACACCGCGGTGCCGTTGTGCCAGAGATCGCCGCTCTTCGACCAGAAAGCGAAGAAGTACACGATGCACAACTGGAGTTGGATCAGGCGAAGCCCCCACGGAGCAACATTTGGTGAAGTCCAGAGTGCGGCTCGTCCGTGGCTGTGCCAGCGGTCAACCGAGAGCGCAGCGCCCGTCGGCAGGAAGGCGAGGAGCAACGAAAAGTCGCGCAGGAGGACGTCGCCCGAGTTCAAGATCATTGGGTTGCGACGTTGGACCGCGACGAGGACGACGAAGGTGAGCACCAACCATTCGGTCGGCCGCCAGCCGACCGTGATCGCAACCGACGCAAGGAGTAGGGCGCCGATTGCCACCCACACTGCGCCGGTCGATTCCAGTGCGAACCAGTTCCAGACGCCCTCCGATGCGAACTCGACGGGAACCAGTGCGTCTGAGCCCAGCAGGCCATCGACGTCGAGCGCCGTCGTTGCAGTCCACCCGAACACGACGAGCCCGAACAGGATGCGCATGATCGCGATCGGCCAGGCAGGACGCTCTCGATGGAACATTGCGTGAATAGCCGGTTTGCATTGCGCTCGCGTTCGTTCGAGTCGAGCCGGCGCAGGTGGCGAGATATCAACCATCGGCGCGTTCCCAGACGTAGAACTCAAACTCGTTCGGTGCGGTGTTGACAATGCCGTCTGCGGTGAGTGGTCCGAGGTCGCGCCAGCGCCGCACGAGCCGAACACGAACCGGGAGTTCGTCGCCTCGGGCTACGTCACCGGCAATCCAGGCTGCTGACGAGTCCCAGTAGCGAGCGTTGGAATCGAGGCGCACCCGCTCCTGCCATTTGCGCCATCGGTAGGTCCGGTATGCCCCGATCACTGGATCGAACTCGGGCAGCTTCCATTCGGTCGTCGTACCGTCGGCGAACTCGGCCACGGCCACAACTTCGAGTGATTGAGTGCGCGGGTTCGGGCTGAACACAGCCCAGTTTTGTTCGAATCCGGCATTGACCGCTGGAGACCAGACGACCTCAACAGCGTCGCGTGCCGGGCTCGCCGGAAGGTTCGGCCCGACAATCCAGACCGACATCACGACGACCAGCACCCCGACTACGACCCTGCCAACGCGACTGTGCAACAGGGCTGTGTGCGCATCGGTGCGCTCGGCAGCGTCGGGCCCGGACATCTCGCGGACCGTATCGCAGAGGGTTGTCACTGGCCGAGATTGCCGACCTGGTGTGGCGCCCCTGTCACACTTTGGTCTGACCAAAGTGTGACAGTCCGTATCGCTGCGGGAGTGTTGGCTCAGGTTTCGAGCTGGCGCGCGAGGCTTTCGACCGACTCGATGAATTCCTCGATCATGTCCATGACGACTTGGCCAGAGGTCTTCGTCTGGTTCATCGTGCCGACGATCTGGCCCACGAAGTAGTTGGCGAGCTTCTCTGCGCCCGAACCCTTCGTGTACGCGGCGCGGGCGATGCGCTTCTGAGCTTCGGTTGTCAGAATCGGTTGCAGCGGCATACCGAGCGGATCAGGACGATCGGTGCGCTCCCACTCGTCGGTCCAGGCCGACTTCAACATGCGCGCATGCTTTCCGGTGAGTGAACGCGATCGAATCGTGTCGGCTGAGGTTGCGGCAAGGAACTTCTGTTTCACGACCGGGTGCGTCTCGGCTTCCTCGGTGGTGAGCCAGACCGAACCGCACCAGACCCCTTGGGCGCCAAGGGCCATGGCTGCAGCCATCTGGCGGCCGCGCCCGATACCGCCAGCACCCAGGACGGGGATGTTGACCGCGTCGACGATTTCGGGAATCAAGACCATCGAACCAATTTCGCCGGTATGGCCACCCGCTTCAGAACCCTGGGCGATGATGATGTCGACACCGGCAGCCTGGTGCCGCTCGGCATGCTGTGGGCGGCCGGCGAGCGCACCGATCAGCTTGCCCTCTTCCTTGCAGCGGTCGATGAGAAACTTCGGCGGTGGGCCGAGCGCGTTGGCGATGAACGCTGCGTTGCTGGCGAGCGCGACATTGAGTTGCGGCAGGGCAGCGTTCGCGCTGAACGGTGCGTTGCCGTCGTGGCCGCCGACGGCGGTGTTCGAACGAGTCGTCGTGTCGTCAGCTGGCAGCTCTGGGACGTCGTAGCGTTCGAGGATCTCGTCGATGA
>JBNMOS010000077.1:0-17081 GCA_051275435.1 Ilumatobacter sp. | reverse complement strand
ATCGTCGGTGGGCTCCTCAACCCGCTCGTGATCCGCCAGAGATGACGATTGAACGCAATCCGGTCAGGCCTCGGCAGGGAGCGTCGCGAGTAGCGCTGCAGCGAGGCGCGGGAGTTCGTTTCGCCGGGGCCAGACAGCGCGCAAGGTCCGGTTGATCTGCAGGCCGGGAACGGTGAGCTCGACAAGGCGTCCGTTGGCGATGTCGTCGGCAACGGCCAAGCGACTGATCACGGTTGGTGACGATCCATTAATGACCGCGATGCGGACTGCGGAGATCGAGCCGAGGTCGAGTGCCGACTGGGGTGCATCGAGGCCGACCGATGTGAGTAACGCCTCGAGAGCCTCACGGGTACCCGAGCCGCGTTCGCGCAACACGAGGGGAGTCGTGGCCAGTTCCGTGAGATCAACCGAGGTTCGGCTCGCCCAAGGGTGACGGGGCGCAACGACGGGGACCAGTTCATCGGTGGCGACTGCCTGCTGGTCAAGGGAGGCCGGCACGGTCGGCAACTCAACGAAGCCCAAGTCGATCGCGCCGGCCTCGAGCCGGTCGAGCACGGCGCGGCTGTTGGTGACTTCGAGCGTCACCGAGTCGTCAGGGCGATCAGCGAGGAATCGTCCGAGCCACGGCGGGAGCAAATACTCGGCAATCGTGTAGCTCGCGGCGATGCGCAACAGGCCGCTCTGTTCGGCCTTCAGCGATGCAACACCGGCTGCCAACGTGTCGGCATATCGCAACAGTTCGGCGGCCCAGCCGGAAATCAACTGACCATCAGTTGTGGGGCGCGAGCCGGTCGGGGAGCGGTCGAGGAGGCGTAAGCCGAGCTGGCCCTCGAGGGTACGGATACGGCTTGAGGCCGAGGGCTGTGCGATGCCGTGGGCTTCGGCCGCCCGCGACAAGCTGCCGAGTTCGACCACCGAACGGAACAGGTCGAGCGCTGCCAAGTCGGGGAAATTGAAGGGGAGTGGCACATGCTCAGTCTATGACACGCTATAGGTCCAACCTTTGACCCCACAGGCCGAACCGGCCTACCGATGGTGTGACCGTGGGTACAGAATGGGGGCACGCCGTCGTTCGACGGCCCGACTCGACGAACACAGATGAATGGGGGAGCGATGACCCGACTGGGGTTCTTGCTCGATAGCGATTCCTGCATTGGCTGTCACGCGTGCACCATCGCGTGCAAAAGCGAACATGACGTGCCCTTGGGCGTCAACCGCACCTGGGTGAAGTACATCGAGACCGGGAAGTTCCCCGACGCCAGTCGGCACTTCTCAGTGATGCGCTGCAACCAGTGCGAAGACGCGCCATGCATGACCATCTGCCCGACCAACGCACTGTTCCGAGCAGACAACGGCGTCGTCGATTTTCAGGACGACAACTGCATCGGCTGCAAGTCGTGCATGAACGCCTGCCCGTACGACGCGTTGTTCATCAACCCGGAGACAAACACGGCACAGAAGTGCAACTTCTGTAATCACCGCATCGAGGTTGGCCTCGAGCCATCATGCGTTGTTGTGTGTCCGACCGAAGCAATCAAGGTCGTCGACTTCGACAACCCCAGTGATCCAGTGGCGAAGATCATCGGGCGAGAAGACGTGGCTGTTCGCTCACCCGAGCAGAACACGAAGCCGAAGGTGTTCTACAAGGGCGCCGATCAGGCCTCGCTCGACCCAACCCGCACCAAGATCCACGCCGACGGGATGATCTGGGCCGACACGACGCCCGACCATCGCCAGACCCCGGTGCTCGACCACAAAGGCCACGGCGATGCCGGGATCGTGGCGCGTACGGCATACACGACCTCGCACAAGACCACGTGGGACATGATGGTGTCTGGCTACCTGGTCACCAAGGCCATTGCCGGCGGCATCATGATGATGGCTGCCCTGATGCTGGTGCTCGGCCATGCCGACAAGCAAGCTGCTGTCGGCATCGTGCCGCCGATCGTTGCGGGCATCATGCTCGCCCTCACTGGCGGCCTGCTGGTCGGCGACCTCAAGCAGCCGAAGCGCTTCTACTACCTGCTCACCAAGTCGAACTTTGACTCGTGGCTGGTGAAGGGCGCCTACGTGCTGAGTGCCTTCGCTGCACTGTCGGCTGTCTGGTTCCTGCTCGGTGCCGCTGACGCAACGAGCGCCTTGAAGATCATCGCCATACCGACGGCACTCTTCGGTGCAGCGACCGCCGGTTACACGGCGTTCTTGTTCGGTCAGTGCGAGGGCCGCGACCTCTGGCAGACGCCGCTGCTGCTCCCGATGCTGCTTGCTCGGGCCGTGATCGCCGGTGCCTCGGCATACGCGATCCTTGATGTCGCGATGGACATTCCATCGCCTCAGGCCGTGTGGTGGGCGTTGCTCGGCGGCGTCGTTGCTATCGCATTCCTCAGCTGGGTCGAACTCCAGAGCCACGGCAGCCGCCACGTCGAAATGGCCATTGCCGACATGACCAAGGGTGCCCAGAAGCAGTTCTTCCAGGGCGGCCTCCTCTTCGGGATGCTCCTCCCGGCTGTCCTCACGATTATCGCACTGGCGGCCGACATCACTACTCCGATCGTCGTCGCTGTCGCCGGCCTGTCGGCGTTGTACGGCATGTTCCTGTCCGAAACCGCCTTCGTCCGCGCTGGCCAATCCGTCCCACTGTCTTGAGTTTCAGTTGGGGTCTGACCCCAACTGAAACGTTGTTGTTGAAAGAGCTCTGAAATGACTGATCTGCAGAAGTACCCGCCGCTCGACAAGTGGCACGACTGGACCGAACTCGACGCGAAGGCTTGGCCCGACAAAGTCGAGCGCAACTACACGTTGGTGCCGACTACGTGCTTCAACTGTGAAGCCGCCTGCGGCCTACTCGCGTACTTCGACAACGAGACCGGTGAGATCTCCAAGATCGAGGGCAACCCCGAACACCCAGCCAGCCGTGGTCGCAACTGCGCTAAGGGTCCGGCGACGATCAACCAGATCTATGACCAAGAGCGGATCATGTACCCGCTCAAGCAGACCGGCGAACGCGGCAGCGGTGAGTGGGAACGCATCAGCTGGGACCAGGCCCTCACCGAAATCGGTGGACGCATCCGCACGGCCTTCGAAGAAGACCGCCACAACGAAGTGATGTACCACGTCGGGCGTCCCGGCGAAGACGGTTACGCCGACCGCGTGCTCAAGGCGTGGGGCACCGATGGCCACAACAGCCACACCAATATCTGCAGCTCCAACGCCCGCATCGGCTACCAGAGCTGGATGGGCCACGACCGCCCTTCATCAGACTTCGCCAACGCCGAAGTGATCTTCCTAATCTCCTCGCACCTCGAAGCAGGCCACTATTTCAACCCGCACGCACAGCGCATCATGGAAGCTCAGGGCAAGGGTGCCACGGTCATTTGCGTCGACCCGCGTCTGTCGAACACGGGCTCGAAAGCCGACCACTGGCTGCCGACCTGGCCGGGCACCGAGGCGTTCCTCTGCCTGTCGATCGCTCACCTGCTTCTCGAAAGCGGCAAGTGGGAACGTGACTTCGTGCGGCGCTGGGTGAACTGGGAGACGTTCCTTGCCGAGTTGTACCCCGACATGCCGCAGACCTTCGAGTCGGTCGAGGCCGCTCTCAAAGACCACTACAGCGAGTACACCCCCGAGCGCGCCGAGCACATCACGGGCGTGTCTGCTGCCCAGATCCGTGAGATCGCCGAGATCATTGGCAAGCACCCGACCAAGTTCGCCAGCCACAACTGGCGCGCTGCAGGCGCAGGCAACCAGGGCGGCTGGCAAGTAGCGCGCTGTTTGTTCTTCTTGAACGTGCTGACCGGCTCGGTCGGTACCGAGGGCGGCACATCCGGTAACGGCTGGAACAAGTTCGCTGCACACCAGCCCAAGGGAGCGCCGCCGCTCGAGCGCTGGAACGAGCTGAGCTGGCCGCAAGAGTTTCCGCTGTCGTACCACGAGATGTCGATCCTGCTCCCGCACTTCCTCAACGAAGGCCGCGGCAAGCTCGACACCTACTTCTCGCGTGTCTATAATCCGATCTGGACTAACCCCGACGGCTTCACCTGGCTCGAAGCGTTGAAAGACCCGGAGAAGGTCAACTGCCATGTCGCGCTCACGCCGACTTGGTCGGAGACTTCGTGGTTTGCCGACTACGTGCTGCCAATGGGTGTCGGCGCAGAACGTCACGACGTCTCGTCGTACGAGACGCACGCCGGCAAGTGGATCGGATTCCGTCAATCGGTGTTCCGACGCTATGCCGAGATCAAGGACGGCAAGCCGGTCAGCCCGGATGCCCGAAGCCACGAATACAACCCGGGTGAAGTCTGGGAAGAAAACGAGTTCTGGATCGACCTGTCGTGGAAGATCGATCCTGATGGCTCGATGGGCATCCGCAAGTGGTTCGAATCGGACGAACGACCGGGTAACCCGATCAGTATCGACGAGTACTACGGCCACATCTTCGCCGAAGAAGTACCTGGCCTCGCCGAAGCTGCAGCCGAAGCAGGCCAAGTGCCCCTCGAATACATGCGTGACCGCGGCTCCTTCGCAGTGCCGACCGACCCATACACGCCGTACGAGAAGATCGTCTCGGCGCAAGACGTCGCCGACTGCACCAAGGACGCGTCGGGCGTGTTTCGCAAGCCGGGCACCATCGGCACGTTCGATGGGTCCGAGGAGAGCTTTGCCAACACCGAACTCGCCAAGCTCGGCGACGGTTCGCCCGCAGTCGAGGTCGACGGCGAGATCAAGGAAGGCTTCCCGACCCCGTCGAAGAAACTCGAACTGTTCTCGACCACCCTCAAAGAGTGGGGCTGGCCCGAGTACTCGACGCCGAAGTGGATCCCGAGTCACGTGCACTGGGAAGACATGGACATGGCCGGCAACGAGCGCATCTTGCTGCCGACGTTCCGTATCCCGACGCTGATCCACACCCGCTCGGCCAACTCGAAGTGGCTGAACGAGATCAGCCACCGTCACCCGCTCTGGATTCACCCTGAAGACGCCGAGAAGCTGAATATCGAAGAGAGCGGCCTCGTTCGCATCTCGACTCGTATTGGGCACTTCGTCATCCAGGCATGGCGTACCGAGGGCATCCGCCCCGGCGTCGTCGCGGCATCGCACCACATGGGTCGCTGGCGTCTCGACGAAAAAGAGGGTCGCAACTGGGCCGCTGGTAAGGCCACGATAGATCAGCAGGGCACGACGTGGACGCTCAAGCGCGAGGGCGCCGACAAGAAGAACATGACGGCGTACGAGTCTGCCGATCCCGACACAGGCCGGATCTGGTGGCATGACACCGGCGTCCATCAGAACGCCACCTTCTGCGTCCAGCCCGACCCGATCTCGGGCATGCAGTGCTGGCATCAGCGCGTTCGTGTCACTCCGGCTGCGGCAGGCGACGAATACGGCGACGTCGTGGTCGACACGGCCAAGTCACGCGAGGCCTACCTCGAGTGGATGGAGAAGACCCGGCCCGCCGGGACCACCAACGACAGTGGCCTCCGCCGCCCCCTCTGGTACGCCCGCCCCCTCAAGCCCACCATCTCTGCCTACCGCCTCCCCAGCTGAGACAGGCCAGATCGCCCGGGTGCTGCGTTGCCGTCGTCGGTCATTGAGCAAGCTCAACTCTGTCCTCGGCGCCTTGCACCCGAACGATCTGATCCCGTCTCAGGGGACCGAGAATGAAGAATTGATTGGACTCGGCTCGATTCTCGCTACAGCTCTGTGAGTAGATCTGCGAAGAGCTCCTCTTCGTCGACGTCCAAACCCTTGCGCTGGAACCAGTTGCAGACGTTGACGACGTCGCGGTGGAGGAAGTCGAGGCCCTGCAGGTTCGCGGCGATGTCGATGGCCTGTGGGAAGTCGATGAACCAGACCCGATCCTGCCACCACAGCAGGTTGTAGGCCGACAGGTCGCCGTGAGTGAGGCCTTCACCGACCAGGATCCGTAGCCCCTTGACCACATCATCGAACGCGTCGTCAAGCTCGCTGTTGGTCAGGCGAGCTGCCTGGAGTTGCGGAGCTGCCTGGCTGGCGTCACCGATGTACTCGAGATCGAAGACATCGTCGCCGTATGCAATAGGAAACGGCACCTGCATACCTGCCCGCCAGAGACGTGTCATGACTTCGTGTTCGTGGCCGGTCCAGCGGTCTTGGAGGAGATGTCTGCCATACGTCGACATCCGTTCGACAGCGCGTCGATCGCGGCTCTTGCGGAACTGTCGACCCTCCCGGTACTGGACGTCGTTGACGAATGCTGATGACCGCTGAAAGCCGAGCTCCTGGAGCTGTCCCTTGTGTTTCACCTCCCGCGGGAGGTATCGCTTTCGGGCGAACTGGAACGTGGCGATGTCGGGACGCTCCGGCGTCGCGATTGCGGTTCGTTCGAACAGATGGACTTGGGCTTCTTTGCCCGACTTGATGACGCCGAGGTCGACGTCGATGCATGGCTCGGCGATGAGCCACGACGGGGTGGAACGCATTGAGTTCTCCTGGTGCGTCGCAGTACTGGGATGCAGCCGCGGGTGGAGTCAGATGCTCAAGAAGCGCGGCCGAGGAAGAGGGGCACGTAAACAGACATGTGCAGAACCTCCTTCACTCGGCGTTGCGCCAAGTTACCTCGGTGCCGCGCAGCCAACGGTACGAGTTTCAGCGATCGTCGACGCCAGCTGGCCGCGACGCTCCCGAGGCGCCTTTGCAATGCCGATCGCGGCGCCAGTCGCAGCGCGTCGACGCATGAACGCAATGTTGCCCTGGTAACACTGGCAGCATGACAAATCTTTTCGAGCAGGCGATTGCCCGCAAGGAACTGCTGAAGTTCGCACTGGGTGAGGATGAGTATCTGGTGCCTGATCGCGACGGGAATGACGAGCACTGGGTGCTCGGCAGCTGGAATCAGTCAGTGATGGAACTGCATGATGACCACGCTGCGGCGTGCGCTGCAGGGGTCACGTCGATGTTTTCGTCGCTCGTCGGGAACTCTCCGGCGGCCGCCGCCACGCGTATTTGGCCCCTCATCGACCACCTGGGTCAGTATTGGGCGCAACGACACGGCGGTTGGCTCCAGTTCGAACTCGGTCGAATCGCCGAGCCGATTGCCGCCGCCGTTGATGCTGAGCGTGGTCGATGTCGGCGCGGTGAGAGCGACGTCGATTTCAACACTATCGAGATGGCGATCCGCAAGATTCAACGCAACGGCGGGCTCTCAGAACTGAACTGACGAGGCGAACGCGTCGTACTCGACGCTTGATTCAAGCGTTGTCTCTCAGGCTCGTCGACGCATGGCGAACCATGCATGCAGGGTGGTGTCCCACTCGTCGGAAGCAATCGGTGTCTCCGTGGTGACGCCATCTCGGACCACTTTGAGGCGATCGCCGGTCAGCGTCACTCGGTCCGGGCCTCGGTCGAGCAGCCGTGTGGCGAACGGCTTGGTTCTCCACTGCTTGTCGGGGTCCGCCTGGAGCGACTCCGATGCATGCTCGAACTGTTCCATCGTGTGTGCAACGCGCTTGAAGCGGTAGTGCGCCTCGGGAATCCCGGTTGCATCGTGCCTGGTCAAGGTGGTCCCTTGCGGGCTACCGATCAACTCGTACATCCCGTTGCCGCCGTCTTGGGGCCCGTCCGCATTGAGATCGATTGGGTTGGTGAAGCTGTCGCCGAAGCCGAAGCCGACGTCGACGAGGTACGGCCGGTCGACCTGCACTTCAAGTGCGAGGTGGTCGATCACGCGCGTCGGACCGTCGAGCAGCACTGCAGCGCCGAGCCGGACTACACGAAATCCGAGCGCTTCAAGCAGGAGCGCGAACGCGCCGTTCAGTTCGAAACACCAGCCGCCCCGGCCCTGCTCGACAATCTTGGCGACGTTGGCCAGCGCATCAACCGTGACGCCGTGGCCGTCGACGATGTCGAGATTCTCGAACGGAACAGCCGTCATGTGGAGTTGTTGCAGTTCGGTCAAGGTGGCCCGATCGTGGCGCACGGTGCCGCCGAAGCCGATCCATTCGAGGTAGCGGTCGGTGTCGATGGCGGGGCCGTTGGTCGAATCGGAGCGCACACCTGCAGCGTAGAGTCCGGGGGGTGCTGACCGACTTGGTGATCAACCCCTTTGGAGCGCACCTCGCAGACATGCTCGCCGTCGCCAAGGCTGCTGACGCGGCCGACATCGGGGCGGTCTGGGTCACCGACCACTTCAGCGGCAACGTCGTCGATGCACCGTGGTCGCGCGACCCGTTCGTCTGCCTCGGTGCCATTGCCGCAGTGACCGAGCATGTCGATATCGGCCTGCTCGTCGCGAACGTCACGAACCGTCACGCAGTGCAGCTCGCGTCCGGAATCAATTCCCTCCAGTCGTTGGCGCCCGGGCGCATCCGGCTCGGCGTCGGCTCAGGCGCGGCACCCGACTCGCGCTTCTCTGTGGAACACGACATGGTCGGCAAGAAGCTCGGCGATGTTGCAACACGCCTGGCCATGCTGAACGACACGATTGGTCAGCTCCGACGGATCTGGAGAGCCGACGGATTTGACGCCGTGACCGATGGGGCGCCGATGCCGTCGGTGATCGTCGGTGCATCGTCGTGGGCCACCATCGAAGTCGCCATCGAACTGGCCGACGGCGTGAACATCCGTCGGACCGGACGATTGGCCGACCAGCTCGAACGGCTCGCGGCCGCTGATCTGCCAGATGGTTTTGAAGTCAGCGTCCTCGACTTCTTTGCACCAGGCGACGAACTCGGTGTCAGACCGTCGGACCTGATTGAGGCGGGCGTCGATAGGCACATCGTCACGATGTGGCCAGGGCGTGACCTCGGGGCGGTCCAGGGGCTCGCCGCTCGAATCGTTTGATCTACCCTGCGGATCATGTTTGACAAGCTGTTCGATCTGCCCGCACATCCGCTGTTGATTCACGCGCCGATCGTGCTGTTACCGATCGCCGCGATTGCAACGGTTGTGGTGGCCGCCAAGCCGGCCTGGCGGGCCCGCGCGAGCTGGTGGATGGTCGGGGCGCTGTTCGTAATAGTCGTCCTGCTGTTTGGGGCCAAGGAGTCGGGCGAGGCGCTGATCGAGGCCTATGACCGTGCGAACGGTGAAGGGGCAGTCGATATCTCGAAGCATCAGGATCTGGCCGAGACGACGTTCCTGATGACCTTGGCGTGGTTCGCCGTGTTCGGATTACTCACGGTCTTGGAACGAGTTAAGCGCGTTCGAGTCGGATTTCTGGAAGCTGTCGCGTCGAACATCAAGGCCCGGCAAACGGTTGCGGCGGTGGCGGCAGTTTTGGGCATTCTGGCCACCGTCTGGTTGATTCGCACCGGCCACGAAGGTGCCAGGTCGGTGTGGGGCCCGCGGGTCGACATTCTCTTCCCTGAAGGCTGAGCGGCGGCGGGCTGAGGATCCGTGCCCGTTCAGGGCAGTTGCTCAGGTGACGACGACTTTGGTCCCGAGCGTGGCGAAGGCCCACATGAACTCGGCATCGAGGTTGTTCTGACGCTGGCAACCGCCGGACAGGCGCGAACCGAGTTCGGCGTCACCCTGGTACGGAGAGTTGTCGTCGACGTGCAGCGGAATGGCGTGGAAGCCGATGGCTCCGCGCTCAGTTTTCAGCCAGCGGATCATCTGCGGGAGCCACGCTTTGCCGTTCCATGCCGTCGACATCTCCGACCGGCTGTAGACCTCGTGGGTACCCGGGACCTCATTCTGATAGGTCGATCCGGAGACGAGCCATGACCGGATGATGACGCCGTCGGCGCGTACAGCCCAGACTCGCTGGCCCGCACGGTCATAGACGACGCGCCGGCCGCTGCCAGCGTTGTCGGGGAGCGGCGGAGCATCGTTGCCGGCAGATGCGACCGACGAGAGAGCGACACCCCACAGGTCAGTGGCGCCCGGCGCCGGTGGGGGCGTACGGGTGACGAGCGATTCCTCGTCCGGCCAGATACCGAGTGCGACCGCACTCTCTCGACCGACGACCCCGTCGACGAAGAGGTCTTCGGAGGTCTGGTATTCCATGACGGCGCGCAACGTTGCGTCGTTGAACTGGCCATCGGCCGTGCCGGCAAAGTAGCCGACGTCGGCCAGAGCGTTCTGCAGGCATGCGACGCCGTCGCCTGATGCCCCGAGGCGCACGGAGAGCGCCTCGACAGTGCAGCCTCCGTCGGAGCGTGTCAGTTCGCCGTCGACGTCGACACCTTCATCGTCGAGGCCCGTGAGTTCGAACTCGACATCGATTGGCACGACGGTCGGTGGCGCCGCGATCGTCGGCGCCGATGCGACCGTCGCTGCCGCGATTGCTTCGGTGGTGCCGGAGTTGCCGGTGATCAGGACCCCGATGGCCGCTGCACCGAGCACGCCAATCGTGGCGACAGCGAGGCCGAACTCACGCCGACGTTGTTCGACAGGCTTGGATATCCAGGCAGACTGCTCGCCCTGGATTTCGATCTCGTACTCAGGGCTTTCCACGCAAACCCATGCTACTCAATGAGATTCGCTGAGCAAATCGGTTCACAGGATGTTTCGCCGCCGATGTGGCCGGGGTCGAGAAACTGTTGGCAGGGTGTGCTGCTCGTCACGTTAGAGGGTCTAACCTGCCCTCAATGAAGCTTCGCAGGGGACAGCAGCAGATGACGGCCGATCTCGGGTTGCCCCGTCTGACGACCCCGTACGTGCGGGAAAACGGCGAGCTGCGCGAGGCGTCCTGGGACGAGGCGCTCGACCGTGCGGCCAGTGGCTTTGGCGCTGCTCGCGATGCCATCAAGGGTGGCAGCGCCAATGCGTTCGGCATGTTCTCGTGCTCGAAGGCCACCAACGAGGTCAACTACTTCGGACAGAAGTTCGCCCGGGTGGTGATGGGGTCGAACAACATCGACTCCTGCAACCGAACTTGACACGCTCCCTCGGTCGTCGGTCTGGCGACAGTGTTTGGTGCAGGTGGCGGTACGGCCTCGTACAAGGAGATCGAAGAAGTCGATGTGATCTTGCTGTGGGGGTCGAACGCGCGTGAGGCGCACCCGATTTTCTTCCATCACCTGATGAAGGGTTTGAAGAACGGCGCGAAAATGTTCGCCGTCGACCCTCGACGGACATCATCGTCGAAGTTCGCTGATGCCTGGCTCGGCCTCGACGTTGGCACGGACATCGCCATGGCTAACGCCGTGGCCCGCGAAATCATCCACGCCGGCTTGGTCAACGAGGCGTTCATCGCGCATTCGACCGACGGCTATGAGACGTACAAGGCATCGGTCGAGTCGTACACACTCGAGTACGCCGAAGAGATCACCGGTGTTCCTGCAAGTGCGATCAAAGAGATGGCGCACGCCTACGCCACTGCCGAGAAGGCGCAGATCCTCTGGACGCTCGGCATCACCGAGCATCACAACGCAGTCGACAACGTTCTCTCGTTGTGCAACCTGGCGTTGCTCACCGGCCACGTCGGAAAATGGGGGAGTGGCCTCGTTCCGCTGCGCGGCCAGAACAACGTGCAGGGCGGTGGCGACATGGGCGCGCTGCCCAACAAGTTCCCTGGCTTCCAAGACGTCACCAACGCCGAGCATCGGGCGAAGTTCGAAGCGGTCTATGGCGCCACACTCAACCCCGAAGACGGCATCCACCTCACGCTGATGTTCGAAGCAATGGGCCGTGGTGAACTCACCGCAGTGTTCGTGCTCGGCGAAAACCCGGCCGACTCCGAAGCCGACATTGACCAGGCCCGCAAGTTGCTCTCTGGGCTCGACTGCCTGGTAGTGCAAGACATCTTCATGACCCGCACCGCCGAGCTGGCTGACGTGGTCTTCCCGGCATCGGTCGCGTGGGCCGAATCAGACGGCACGGTCACCTCGAGCGAACGTCGGGTGCAACGCACCAGGCCAGCAGTCACCCCGCCCGGCCAGGCTCGCCACGACATTGACATCATGCACGAACTCGGCAAGCGGATGGGCGTCGAGCTTGGCACCACCGAGCCTGAAGCGCTGTGGGACGAGCTGCGTTCGCTGTCGCCGATGCACGGTGGCATGTCCTACGAACGGCTCGAAGCCGAAGGCGGCTTGCAGTGGCCATGCCCCGACCTCGACCATCCGGGAAGCCCGTTCCTGCACGGCTGGCTCTGGGAAGACGACCTGGGCGGCCGTGGCCCGGCACCATTCTCGGTGGTCGAACATGAAGGCCCGAACGAAAAGCTCACCGACGAGTTCCCGCTGCGGCTTACTACTGGTCGATCACTCGACTCGTTCAACACCGGCGTCCAGTCGAATGGCTTCCAATCGCCGATCCGCTACGGCGAAGAACTCGACATCAACCCGGCCGACGGTGTCGCACTCGACATCGTCGATGGCGAACGGGTCAGCGTGTCGTCGCCACGCGGCACCGTCGAGATGAACGTGCGGTTCCAGCCCGACATCCCCGTTGGGCTCACGTTCACCACGTACCACTTCCCGGCGCTGGTTGACATCAACAAGTTGACCAACGACGCCTGGGATAAGCGTTCCGGCACGTCCGAGTTCAAAGCCGCAGCCATCCGTGTCGACAAGATCAGCGCCTGACGGCGTCGACAACCGATACAACGACGACAAAGACAAGTAGTACCGCATGGCTGATCTTCATCTGACTATCGACAATTCGACCGACGCAGAACGCGCTGCGGTCGACGCTGTTCTTTCGCCCGACGCGCGCGTTGTCATCAACGAGTCCGAGCGGCTGGTGCGCGGTGGCATGGCCCGCAAGAACGATCGTCGCCACCTGCTGCTTCCGGCGCTCCATGCGCTGCAGGCCGACATCGGCTGGATCAGTGCTGGTGGGCTCAACTACATCAGCGATGTTCTGCAGGTACCGCCAGCCGAGGCGTACGGCGTCGCTACCTTCTACGAGCTGTTTCGTACGGAAGACCCCGGTCATCGCGATTCGACCGTGCACGTCTGCATGGACACGTCGTGCCACATCGCTGGGGCTGAAGCACTCGCCCAGGCCCTCGAAGCCGACGGCAAGCAGGTCCACCGCGGGCCATGCCTCGGCCAATGTGAGCGAGCTCCAGCTCAGTTCGTCCAGGGTCGCGGCGCCGCCGACTCGGTACCGGCGGACGCCGACAACATTGCATCGCCCGGTGCGTTCCAGTCGATTCAGCGTGCTGCCGGCGACACGGGTGGCCTGCGGTTACTCGCCAACATCGGCGTCGTCGACCCGACCTCGCTGGCCTCGTACCGCGAGCACGGTGGCTATGCAGCGCTCGAGAAGGCGCTCTCGATGGGCGGCCAAGCCGTTATCGACGAAGTTCGCTCGGCAGGGTTGACCGGGCGCGGTGGCGCGGGCTTCCCGACAGCCATCAAGTGGCAAGGCGTCGCTGACGAACAGGGCCGCCCGAAGCACGTCATTGCCAATGCCGACGAGTCCGAGCCCGGCACGTTCAAAGATCGCACCCTGATGGAGAACGACCCGTTCGCACTCATCGAAGGACTCACTATCGCCGGCGTGTCGGTCGGTGCCGAGAACGGTTGGATCTACATCCGCGGCGAATACCCGCTGTCGACCACTCGCCTCATTAACGCCATCGAGCAGGCCCGAACCGCTGGCTTGCTCGGCGACAATGTCATGGGCTCCGGTCAGCGTTTCGACATCGAGCTGCGCCGTGGTGCAGGGGCCTACATCTGTGGCGAAGAGACGGCGCTCATGGAGTCGATCGAAGGCTTCCGCGGCGAACCGCGCAACAAGCCGCCATTCCCGTCGACGCACGGATTGTTCGGCGAGCCAACAGCGGTCAACAACCCCGAAACCCTGCTCAACGCGATCTATATCGTGCTCAACAGTTCTGCGGCATATCGGTTCGTCGGTACGGAGAAGTCCCCCGGCACGAGGCTGTTCTGCCTGTCGGGCCACGTGGCGATCCCTGGTGTGTATGAAGTGCCGCAGGGAACGACGCTCGGCGAGATGATCGAGAGTGCGGGCGGAGCAACAGGAACGACGAAGGCAATTCTGATGGGCGGCGCCGCCGGCAGCTTCATTGATGCCGATCAACTCGACATGCCGCTCACTGGCGAAGACACACGCGAGCGCGGCACCACGCTGGGCTCCGGCGTGATCACGCTCTTCGACGACACCGTCGACTTCATATCGCTCCTCACCCGGATCACCGAGTTCTTCAAGGGTGAGTCGTGCGGCCAGTGCGTCCCCTGCCGCGTTGGCACCACTCGCCAGCACGAAGTGATCGTCGAAATGGGCGTGCGCGGCTCGCTCTCTGAGGAACGCAACACTCTGATCGACGACATGGCACTTGCCATGGCCGACGCATCGATTTGCGGCCTCGGCCACACGGCAGCGGGCGCCGTACAGTCCGCCATTCGCCTCGGACTGATCGGCAGCGCATCATGAACCCCCAACAGACAACGGCTGAGCAGGACATCGGAACGCAGGTCACGGTCAAGATCAACGGCGGCGACGTCACTGTTGACAAGGGCGACACGATCCTCACCGCATGTACCCAGGCTGGCATCGACACGCCGACCATCTGTTACGCCGAGAATCTCACTCCGGTCAACGCGTGTCGCGTCTGTGTCGTTGAGGTCGAAGGCAACCGGACGCTGGTCCCGTCATGCTCACGTCCAGCCGAAGAGGGGATGGTCATTTCGACCGACTCCGATCGGGTGAAGCACAGCCGCAAGATGGTGCTTGAGTTCCTCGGCACGGCAAATGACCTGAGCGAAGCGCCGCAGATCAACGAGTGGTCGACCGAGTACGGCGTCGACATCACGCGCTACGCCGTCGGCGCCGAGCGGTTCGACCAGCCCATCAAGATCCAAGACAACCTGTACATCCGGGACTACGACAAATGCGTCCTCTGCTACAAGTGCGTCGACGCGTGCGGCGAAGAAGCCCAATTCACGTTTGCCATTGCCATGTCCGGCCGCGGCTTCGACAACAGGATCTCCACCGAGTTCGACGTCGCCCTGCCCGAGTCGGCTTGCGTGTACTGCGGCAACTGCATTGCGGTGTGTCCGACCAACGCACTGCAATTCAAGACCGAGTTCGACCTCCGCCAAGAGAACAACTGGCGCGAAGAAGAGCAGACCGTCACCCAAACCGTCTGCTCGTACTGCGGCGTTGGCTGCAACCTCGAACTCCACGTTCAAGACAATCAGATCGTCAAGGTCACCAGCCCCGCCGACCACGAGGTCACCCACGGCATGCTCTGCATCAAGGGTCGCTTCGGTTGGAAGTACGTCTGACTTCGTCAGACCTGGCGGCTACGCCGCCTTCATCGACTGCGTCGCTGACTTCCAAGTCTTCGGTCTGACGCCCGACCTCGCTCACGCTCGGGGGACGGGGTGGGCTCCGCGATGGCTGGGTCCGGAACCGAATCGTCCCATCTCGGTGAGAACTGCGAGGTCGGATAGGCGGGTTCCTGGGCGGGCTTCTACTGTTGGCTTCGTGGATTCGGAACTGAAGACTTGTGATTCTTGTGGGCGGACCATCGAGTGGCGCAAGAAGTGGGAGCGGAACTGGGACGAGGTTCGGTATTGCTCGGACGCGTGTCGAAAGCGCAAAATCAAGCCGGTCGATCGGGAGCTCGAGGTGGCCATCCGAGAGCTCCTCGAACAGCATGAGAACGGTAAGACGATTTGCCCTTCCGAGGCGGCCCAGGTCGTCGGCGGAACCGAGTCAGAAGCGGCGTGGCGCAATTTGATGGAACCAGCACGGATGGCAGCGCGGAGGTTGGTCGCTTCGGGTGACGTTGAGATCACCCAGCAGGGTCGTGTTGTCGATCCCTCGACCGCTAGGGGCCCAATCCGAATCCGTCGTGCGCCGCAAAGAAACACGGAACATCGTTCGAATACTTCCCGTCGAAACGACTAGACCGACGACATGAAGTTGCTTCCTACGCCTGACGTTGGCCGTGCGGCCGCGGAGGCATTCGTGGCGGCGCACCTCGGGCACCTCGTCTGTGACGATGTTGCCGGCTCGGTCGAGTTTCTCGGCGGTCAACGCGCCGCCGACGCAGCGCTCGCGGCATTCGATGTGAGTGGCTACGCCCGGAACCGCAGCGAGGTGTTGCCTGTCGCTCGACGCGGCGCTTCGGCCCTGTCGCCGTACATCAGGCACGGGTTACTCTCGCTTCCGCAGGTGTGGCAGCACGTTGCTGGTGGGCCCGAACGTGACGTGAAGAAGTTCCGTGACGAGCTGCTCTGGCAGGAGTTCGCTCGGCACTGGTATTCACGCCTCGGCGCCAAGACGCGTCGCGGTGTGCGCAACGCGCTGCCCCCGACGACGGCGTCCGATGTCGCCACCGGGTGGGATCGGCGAATGGCGTGTATGAACAACACCATTGGTGAGCTGACCACCGACGGTTGGCTCGTCAATCAGACGCGGATGTGGCTGTCGAGCCACTGGTCGGTGCGCAATGGGATGGCGTGGCAAGACGGCGAGGACTACTTCTTCCGGCATCTGTTGGATGGCTCCCGCGCAGCCAATCGTCTCGGGTGGCAGTGGGCGACCGGCACCGGGTCGTCGCAGCATTACGGGTTCAGCCGCTACCAAGTCGAGAAGCGGGCGAAGGTCCTGTGCAACATGTGCGAGGTCGAGCAGTGGTGCCCGATCAACGATTGGCCGGCAAACCCGCCGCTCAACCCGGTCAGGCAGCCTGTCGAGTTGGGCCGTGACCCGCACGGCATCCGGACCAGTGGGCCGAAACACATTGTCCAGACACGCCCTGTCGACACGGTGTGGCTGACTGCTGAATCACTCGGTCTCGCAGACCCTGCACTACGGGCTCACGCCGAATTGCCTGTCGTATTCGTCTTTGACGAGGCCTTGCTGAGCGAATTGCAGCTCAGCTCGAAGCGGCTGGTCTATCTCACCGAGACGCTCGCCGAACTTGGCGAGACACATCAGCTTGAGCTGCACCTCGGTGACCCGGTCGAAGTACTTGCCGAACGAGCTGTCGCCGTGACTTTTGCTCCGGTTCCGGGTTTCCGTCGGCGGGCCGAGGCCGTGGTGCCTGCGGAGACGCATCCCTGGCCCTGGCTGGCCAGGCCGAGCAATGGCTCGATCAGCAGCTTCAGTGCCTGGCGCAAATCGGTCAAGGTCATTCGTTAACAGACGCCGTGTCACACTTTGGTCTGACCAAAGTG
>JBNMOS010000076.1:0-17257 GCA_051275435.1 Ilumatobacter sp. | reverse complement strand
GGCGGGCTGACCATGGCGGTCGGTCTCTCCAACTTTGGCCACGAGATCGTGCTGATCGAGGGCGACAAGGTTGGCGGCGACTGCACAAATGTCGGCTGCGTCCCGTCGAAAGCCCTACTGCACGCTGCGCTGGTCGGTGAGGACAACCCGCTCGGCTGGGTACGTGCGAAGCGCGACGATCTCGCGCAACGCGAAGACCACGAGATGGAGGAGCACGAGAAGATCCACCTCGTGCGCGGTTGGGCCAAGCTCACCCCGAAGTCGGGCGACCACCACGTCGTCATCGTTGACGGTCCCGACGGGCAGATCGAGGTGCGTGCCGAAAATGTGATCGTCAGCGGAGGCTCCAAGCCGATCGTCATCCCAATCGAGGGTCTCGGCCCCGAGCGCGTCCTGACGAACGAGAACATCTTCGAAATGGAGTCGGTCCCCGACACGATCGTGTTGGTCGGCGGCGGCGTCATCTCGGTCGAGATGGCCACAGCATTCGGCGACCTCGGCAGCACCGTCCACATTGTCGAACTGGCCGACCGTCTGATGGGCAACGAAGACCCGCTCGTGTCGAGCACGATGCAAGCCGTGTTCGAATCTCGTGGGATGCACGTCCACCTCGGCACCTCGATCGAGAAGTTCGACGAGACCACCCAGACCGCTCACCTCACGAACGGTGAAACCATTGCCAACGTCGACAAGGTCCTCATCGGGATCGGTCGTCGACCTGCATTCGGTGAACTCGGGCTCGAGGAGGCCGGCGTCGAAAGTACCAAGGGCGGCATTGTCGCCGACACATGGGGCCGAACGTCGGTCGACGGGGTGTACGCCGTTGGCGACATCACGGGCAAGACCGCAACGACCCATGGCGCAAACTCCATAGCCCGTCGCACGATTCGCGCAATCGCACTCCCCCTCCCCAAAATCGGCGACCCGCGAGTAATCCCGAATGCCGTGTATAGCCGCCCCCAGATCGCTTCGGTCGGCCTCACCGTTGCCGCAGTCGACGCGATGGCACCAGGCGGGCGCAAGCGCTACGTGAAGCAACTCGCCGATATTGATCGTGGCTACACCGACGACCTGCAGCACGGCTTCATCGCGGTCGACGTCGAGCGGTTCACCGGCAAGATTCTGCGTGCAGTCATCGTCGGGCCCAGCGCCGCCGAAATGATCGGCATGTTCACCATCATGATCGACCACGGCATCGGCCTCCGCAAGCTGTTCGGCACGGTCCACCCGTACCCGTCATACTCGCAAGTCGTGGGTTTCATCGCCGACGAGTTCGCCACCGACACGTTCCGCAGCCTTCCCAAGGAGTGGTTTGCACTCACCAAAGCCAAGATCACCAACCGCTTGAGGAAGTAGCCGGTGCTCTGGTCGCCGAGCACCGACCTCGGTGCGCTGGTCCAAGTCATCATCACTCTGGCGATCACGCTCGGTCTGGCCTTCGCCGTGCGGCGCGAGAAGGCGCTGGTCCAACTGGTGATCGGGATCGGTATGGTCGTGCTCGCATGGTTCGCCTTCCGCACACTGCACTGAGCACCCGTTGACCAGATCGGACGTTCGGCTCATCGCCTGTGACCTGGACGGCACATTGTTCGGCTCAAACCATCTCCTGTCAGCGCGGACAATCGGTGCGGTGCAGCATGCTGTCGCCGCAGGCATTCACGTCGTTGCAGCCACCGGCCGATCCACGACATCAGCGGTCCCTCGGCTCCGTCCTGCTGAGGTCATCACCACCGCTGTCTGCTCGAACGGTTCGTTGATCCACGACATGCTGAGCGGCGACACGATTCGATTCCCGATCGATCCGGCGCACGTCGACCGGTTCTTCACTGCGCTGACTGCCATCGACGACCGGTACGCGTTCTGCTGGGAAACCGACCACGGCAACGGGTGGGACGCATCGTTCGGCGATATCGCCGCGATTCACGAAGACCTCGGCGACGAGTGCGGCCTCGCGTCGCGACCCACCGCCGAACACCACACGACCAAGCTGATGGTCCGCCATCCCGAGATCACCCAGGAAGCGCTGCGCGAACACCTCGTGCCATTGCTGATCGATCCGTTGACCGTGTCGACGAGTGGCGTGCAGTTCGTTGAAGTGACCGGCGAGGGAATCACCAAGGCGTCGGCGCTGGCCCATCTGTGTGCCGACTGGGGCATCGACCCCGCGCAGGTCATTGCGTTCGGCGACAACCACAACGACGCAGCAATGCTTGCGTGGGCTGGCCACGGCGTCGCAATGGGCAACGGTTCGAGTCTTGCAAGAGAGGCTGCCGACGAAATCATCGGCACCAACGCCGAAGATGCCGTCGCTGTGTTCATCGAATCGCTGCTCGCCCGCAGCTAACACTACGTTCCCCCTCATGTCTTTGAGATGGGGAATCGCAGCAACCGGTGGCATCGCGTCGAAAATGGCGGAGGCGCTCCAGACACTTGACGATGCCGAGATCGTGGCCGTCGGGTCGCGGTCCCAAGCGTCGGCGACCACGTTCGCCACCAAGTTTGGGATCCCACAGGCTCACGGCAACTACACCGAATTGTTCGCGGATCCAAATGTCGACATCGTCTACATCGCTTCGCCCCACAGCCACCATTGCGACATGACCGTCGCTGCCCTTGACGCCGGCAAGCATGTCCTGTGTGAGAAGGCGTTCGCCATCAACACGACGGAAGCCACCGAGATGGTCGCCGCAGCGCGCCGCAACAAGCGCTTCCTGATGGAGGCAATGTGGACGTGGTTCATTCCCGGCAACGTCGAACTCAAGCGCCGAATCGCCGAAGGCGCAATCGGCAAAGTACTCACTGTCGACGCGGACTTTGCCCTCGACATCGCCGCCACCGACGGACGCCACCGACGCGCCGACCTCGCCGGCGGCGCCCTGCTCGACCTCGGCATCTACCCGGTCACATTCGCGTGCCATGTGCTCGATGAGTATCCCGATGACGTGAAGGCAATGGGGCGTCTCACGGAATCAGGCGTCGACGCCACGCTCGCCGGTGTCGCTTCGTTCCCCGGCGGGGCGCTCAGTACCTTCCAGACCTCGCTCGACGGCAGGAGCGGCCTGAGCGCGCGGATTGTCGGCACAGCGGGTCGTATCGAGGTCGAGGCACCGTTCTGGTTCACGTCGGCCTTCACGGTGTACCCCGCGGCCGGCGATGCCGAGCGGGTCGAGATTCCCAACGACGGGCTCGCACACGAAGCAGCACACGTCATGGAGTGCATCGCTGCGGGACACCTCGAGAGCGACGTCGTCACGCTCGACCACACGCTCCAGACGATGCGACTACTCGACGACATCCGTGCCCAGGTCGGCGTGGTCTACCCCTCGGAAGCCTGAGCGTTCTGGCTGCGCTTGGCGTACTGCGCCGAGATCAGGCCGTACGCCGCAGCGCTCACCCAAATGACCACCAACAGGACGACAATCGACTTGGTGTAGTTCCGCGGAAGGATTGTGGCGTTGTTCAACCGGTCGCCATAGCGGCGGCCGACGGGCAGCCACATCGCCACGATGATGGCCGTGGTCCATCCGCCCCAGCGGATCCAGAACGGGATCTCGCGGCCAATGACGCGGGTCAGTAACCAGCCACCGCCGACCGAGACAGCGAGCCACACGACGTCGTGCGCAATGATGCCGATAGCGACGAGTCGGACGGTGTTGAACCATTCCGCTTCAGGGTCGGCCAGCAGTAGGCGCGCACCGGAAATGATGATCGCCCAGCCGATGACCGTGCCAGCCCAAAACAGCACGCCGTACTCGTGCTGCTGTTCCGCCTCGGCGGTTGTCTCTTCTAATTCGGCGCTCATTTCACGACCACCTTTGAGAGCCACTTCGTTTGGTTGACGCCCGGCCGGGCAGGTGCGATCAAGCGAAGCGGGAAACCGTGGTCGAGATGCAACGGTTCACCATTCACCTCCATCGCGAGGAGGGTGGCGTCCTGCTCCGAGAGGTCTTTCGAAACCGTCGAAGTGCCGTACCGGCGGCCCGGAGCCGACTCCTCCTGCAGCGAAACGACGTCGACTTCACGCGGCTCATCAATGCCAGCTGCAGCGAGCAGGTCGCGCATCCGAACGCCCCGCCAGGATGCGTTGGCACTCCAGCCCTCGACGCAGGCGATCGGGATCTCGTGTTCGTGCAGTTCCATCGACTGCAGGTCGGCAAGAGAGAACGAGGCAAGTTCGGTGCCGTCGGCCATCTCGACGAGCAATCGATAGTCGGGGCTCTCAGCACGCGACGCAACACCAATCGATGCGGACGTCCTGTTCACTGGGATGCCCTGCGGGCCGGCATTTGGGTGGCGAGCCGAGAGCACGCTCAAGCCACGCAGCGGATAGATGGTGGCACCGGCAATGGCGACGCCGACGAGGCCGGTCGTGGCCGCTACTCCCCCGAGGAACCTTCGGCGATCGACGGTGGCCTCGCGCGACTCGTTCTCGACGACTTCCTTGCGGAGTGCCCGTCGTGTGGTCGAGATCTTGGCAAGAATATGGGCAAAGAGTGCACCGACGACGACGATTGCCATCTTGCCGTGAGCAGCCGGGAAGAAGTAGCCAATGTCGACGCCATAAAACTCTTGGGGGTACCAGTACGCCACGTTGGTGACGCCGCTGAACAGCATGAAGATCGAACCGCCAACGAGTGGTAGCAGGCTGATCCGCTCAACGAGATGACCGAACGAGGTGATGAACGGGCGCTGCACCAGTTTCGGGGCGACGGTGCGAAGCTTTGCCAGAAGCAGCGGCACGGCGATGAACCCACTGATCAAGTGCGTGCCCTGGGTCAGCCGGAACAGCCCGACGGGGCCGGACGGCCACCATCCCTGGTTGCCGCTCGCACCCCAAGAAAACAGGCCGGTCAGTGCGCAGGTGTAAAAACTGATCCCGAGGACGATGCCGAGGATCGCGGCACGTCGCTCGTCGACCGGCGCTGCTTCGACTGTGACTGTCATGCCAGTCGCTCCAACTCGACGATCAACCGGTCGTCGATCTCGTGGACATACTCACATCGCCAGCCGTGGCCCGCAATGAGTTCGTCGAGTCCGCTCATCGTGAGTGTTGCCCAGGCAAAGGGTTCACCAATCCGTCCGCTCACGTGCTCACGCACAATCATCTGACGGCAGGTCCCGTTTCGTTCAACTTCGATGAGTGCTCGCCCACCAGGAATCAGGATGCGGCGCAGACGCTCGAGCAGCTTGGCCGGATCACCGCCGATGCCAATGTTGCCATCGAGCAGGAGGACCTGCTGCCAGCGACCTTCAAATGGCACCGGCTCAAACGCGTTCTGATGGACGCACAGTGCGCCGTTCGAGCGGGCAAGCGCAACCAGGCCGGCATTGGCGTCGAGGCCTAGGGCGGGCACGTCGCGTTGGCGAAGGTATGCAGCAGCACGCCCGGGCCCGCAACCAATGTCGAGAATCGGGCCGGAGAGACGTTTCAAAAAGCTTCGCTCCGAGCGAGACGGAGCATCACGGAAGCGCTGAATGTCGAGCTCGATAGCCATACCGCACTCGGACACCAGAACGGGCCGATCAGCAGAGGATATCCGGGGCTCAAACATTGATCGAGACAATAGGAACCGGCCTGTGAACCCCTGCGTTCATCGCCGTAGACGTTTTGAAAACTTCACGATGATCCCTGACCAGCACGTGTCCGACCTTCCTAGGTTCTCCTGATGCGCAACGCTCGAAATGGTTCGGATACCACAGTCTCCTGGATGACCAGTGACGTTGCACAGCGCTGCTCCGAAGCGCTCGAAGTGTTGTCGGCCAGCAATATCAGTGCCCTGCAGCTTGGAAACGCCGCCATGCTGCTCCGCAGCGCTGCAGATGACCTGGTTTCACTCGTCGAACTGGTCGAGGGTCCTGGCGTCGATGCCTTTGTGACCGAGAGCCCCGCGTTCGGGCTGTCGTTCGGCATGAACCCTGATCAAGACCCCGCGTCAGCCGGATAGTCGACGAACGACGCCTTGAACACGCCCTGGTGCAGCAGCACCGTGGCAGCGTGCAGGCCAGTCTCGACATCGGTGAGTGTGGTTTCAGTCCACCACGACTCGACACGGCGTGACTGACCGATGCCGACCACCTGGTGATCGAGTTGATAACTCCGGCCGACAAATATCGGGCCATTGACGTACCGAACTTCGAGGTCAATGAACAGCCCAACAGACGGACGCCTGACCGGCAGGTGCGGACCCTGCTTGTGGGCAAGGACCGACAACATCTCGGTCGGCACAATCGGCGTGCCCCAGGGGCTATCGCCATCGGCGTCGTACCAGCTGCACGGCTCGGTGATCTGGTCGAGCTTCTGCTGCAGTGTGAACGGATAGAGCGGACCGTTGTGCTCGTCGAACCCCATGGTGACCACGTGCGGGTCGCGTCCCTGCAGGGTGTCCATACCGATGGAAATCTGATCGATGATGTGCAGTTCGCCGGGGTCGCCCTGACCGCGCTTGCGGCGCTCGTCGAGATCGGTGGCGGCGTCGCGGCCGACCGATGCCGTTCCGGTCAGAACAGGCGTGGCATCGGCCTTCTCGGCGCCGATGATCGCCAACGTCGCCGTTGATGGCGTCAGCGCCGGACGGACCTCTTCACCCTCGACCACCATGTTCAGGAAGTGTGCGCTGATGCAACCTTCCTCGAACCACCGCTGACCCCATAGGCAAACGCCAAGTGGGTCGAACTGGCTGAAGTGCGTCGGACCTTCAATCGGCGCACCGACAAGGCCGAGCTTGTCGGCAGTGTCGCCGTCGTGCACGCTCGTCTGCCCGCCGATGTCTTGCTCAGCCAGCATTTGCGCTGGCGCCCGCACCGGACCAACGAGTGAAATCGGAGTATCAAATGCCATAGACCACATTGTGCCAGGCACCACGTCGTCCGGGTCGCAAGCAGGAGCCATCTCCGAAGCGGACGACTTGGTGCCTGGCACCAAGTCGTCTGGCCAATGTCGCGCCGTGGCCCTAACGAAGTAGACGAGACATAGCTGCGCGAACCGGTGCCTCGTCGACGCCGGTGACGACTTCGACACCGCGTGCGCTGTCGAGGATGAAGGTCAAGCCGGTGAGTGCCTTCTTGTCGCGGTGCATCAGGGCGAGCAACGCGTCGGCGTCGAGGCCGGGCGGCGGCTGAGTCATGAGGTCGTACTCGCCGGCAACGACATCGCGATGCTGCTGGACTCGGGTGGCGTCGATACGGCCCATCTCGAATCCGAGTTCGGCGGCATAGATCAAGCCAATCGCCACCGCTTCGCCGTGTGCAAGTTGGTGTCCGGTCGCGATTTCCAGTGCGTGCGCAAACGTGTGGCCGTAGTTCAGGAGCGCACGGCGCCCACCCTCACGCTCGTCAGATGCAACGACCTCAGCTTTGATCTCGATGCAACGGGCGACCCGCTCTTCGAGGTCCATTGCGAGAAGATCGTCGCCGGTCAAGAAGTGGTATTTCGCCATCTCGCCGAGGCCGCATCGCATTTCACGGGGCGGCAAAGTATCGAGGAACTCGAGGTCGCACAGTACTCCGGACGGCTGCCAGTAGGCCCCCACGAGGTTCTTGCCCTCGGGCAGGTTGACGCCGGTTTTACCACCGATCGCAGCGTCGACCATTCCGAGCAGGCTGGTCGACACGTGTACAACCGGAATGCCGCGGTGCCACGAGGCAGCGGCAAACCCGGCGATGTCGGTGACCATGCCGCCACCTACGCCGATGACGACGTCGTGGCGGGTGAGGCCCATTGCTGCGAACCCACTCATCAGCGTCGCGATCGTGTCGAGCGTCTTCGCGCTCTCCCCCTGGCCGATGGTGAACGTGGTGATCTCGACACCGGGCAGCTCGATTTCGGCGGGAATTCCGTCTTGCGTGACGACCGCAGCTCGCTTTGCCGTGGACGGGAGCAGTGTTGCGAGTTCGGCGACGACGCCGCGGCCGACCACGACGTCGTATGAACGATCAGCGAGCGGAACGGTCAGCCGGCGCATCGCAGCACCGCCTGGGCAACTTCGTTGATGCTGCGATGGTCGACCGACACGACAGCGTCGGCGACCTCGGTATAGAGGGATTCACGATCGGTGTACATCTGGCGGAGCATTCCTTCAGGGTCGTCGTCGAGTAGCGGGCGGTGGACACCGTTCTTCACACGCGTGACGAGAAGATCGACGTTGGCCAGCAGCCACACCACGTGGGCGTCGCTGTCGGCTAGTGCAGAGCGGTTGGCCTCAGCGAGTACGACGCCGCCTGCTGCCGCAATAACCGCTGGCTCACTGTCAGCGAGCATGGCGAGCAGGGTTTCGGTCTCGATTGCCCGGAACGCCTCTTCGCCATCAGACGACCAGATCTCACGGACGGTGCGTCCCGCGCGTTCTTCGATGAGTTCATCGGAATCGAGCAGCGGACGGTGGAGCTTGCGGGCGAGGACGCGTCCGACAGACGACTTACCGGCGCCCATCATTCCGACAAGCACGATGTGCTTGCCCTCGCACCCGCTCACGTCAACGAGGCCGTGAACGCCTCGGCGTTGCGAACGAACTCGTCCATTGAGTCGCCGCCAAATTTTCGTTGCGCTTCGGTAGCCAGCACGAGTGCGACCATCGTTTCCGCGACGACGCCCATGGCTGGAACTGCGGTGACATCGGTGCGCTCTTTGAACGACACGCCTGACTCTTTGGTGGCCGTATCGACCGTTTCGAGCGTCGGCTTGTTCAGTGTCGCGAGCGGCTTCATCGCCGCCCGGGCAACAACGAGGTCGCCCGTCGTCATACCACCTTCAGTACCGCCAGCAAGCGTGCTGCCGCGGACATACTTCTTGGCATCGGAATCCCAGCTGATCGGATCGTGTGCAGCACTCCCGCGGCGCCCAGCGACATCGAAACCGTCACCAATTTCGACACCCTTGACAGCCTGGATGCTCATCAGCGCCTGGGCAAGTGCTGCGTCGACCTTGCGGTCCCAATGAACGTGGCTGCCAAGCCCGACCGGCACTCCGAAGGCCAGTACTTCGACGACGCCGCCGAGGGAGTCGCCTTCCTTGGCCGCCGCCTTGATTTCGGCGATCATTGCCTTGGACGCTTCGATGTCGAAACACCGCACCTGGTTCTCGTCGACCCGATCGAGTTCGGCGGGCGTTGGACGAGGAGCGTTGTTGGGAACCCGAGCAGAGCCCATCTGAATAACGTGGGAGAGAATCTCGACGCCGAGTGACTTCAACAGCTTTTTGGCGATCGCACCGGCAGCAACGCGGGCCGCTGTTTCGCGGGCGCTCGCCCGTTCGAGCACATCACGTGCATCTGTAAAGCCGTACTTCTGCATACCCGCGAGGTCAGCGTGACCGGGTCGGACTTGCGTGAGCGGATCTTTGGTGAAGCCGGGCGCGGGGCTCATTTCTTCGTGCCACTTGTCGCTGCGGAACCACTCAGTGTTTTTTATTTCGATCGCGACGGGCGACCCGATGGTGCGACCGTGGCGCACACCGCCGATCAGGGTCAGCTCGTCGACTTCGAAGCGCTGCCGGGGACCGCGGCCGTAGCCGAGGCGACGTCGGCCCATTTCGGCCTGGATCTCCTCGACCGTGATCTCGAGGCCTGCAGGGAGGCCTTCCATGATGACCACGAGACCTTGACCATGAGACTCACCAGCAGTGAGAAAACGAAGCATTCCGCCAGGCTAGCGGCGGGCCAGCTCAGCCTCAGCGGCGATTCGCATCGCCGTGGTGTCGGGCAGTGTGCCCAGCCATCGAAGCTGTTGGAGCGCGGCCTGGTGCACCAGCATTCCGAGCCCGTCGACCGTGGTGGCGCCGATGTCGGCCGCTGCGCGCATCCACGCCGTTTCGAGCGGGTGATAGACAAGATCGGCAACGACCTGACCGCGCCGCAACAGTGCGGGGTCGCATGCCATGTCGGCATCCGTTGCATCGTCAATCGGCACGCCCATCCCGACGCTCGTCGCATTGATCACGATGTCGGCCCGCGAGACGTCGCTGACGATGCCGACCGAGGCTGCCTTCGAGAGGCTTGCTGCCTGCTCGGCGCGGTCACGGGTCCGGTTCAGCACGATGATATCGGCCGCGCCAGCTCGGCCCAGCGCATCGATTACCGAACGTGCCGCTCCCCCGGCGCCGATCACTGAGATTTGGGCTCCATCGACCTCGACACCTGCTGCAGCCAGCGAGGCCACGAACCCAGCGCCATCGGTGCTCGACCCGACAAGGTCGTCGCCGTCCCAACTGACCGTGTTGACCGAGTTCAGTACTCGCGCTGCGGGATCAAGCCGATCGACTGCCCGTGCGACATCTTCCTTGAGCGGCATGGTGACCGACAGGCCGGCAAGACCGAGCAGGCGCATCGCCGACAGCGCCGCTGCTGCATCGGTGATGTCAAAGGCCGTGTACGCCCAGTTGACACCGGCGGCGTCAAATGCGGCCTGATGGATGGCCGGCGACAGGCTGTGGGCCACCGGTGATCCGATGACCGCAGCGATTCGTGGTGCGCTCATCCGCCGCCGAACTCAATGCCTGCGAACTGTTGGATGTTGGCTTCGTGCTGTTCGAAGGTCGCAGCGAACGCATGGCCACCGTCTTCGTTGGCGAGCACATAGAAGAAGTAGAAGCATTCCGATGGGTTCGGCAGATCTTCACAAATCGGGTCACCGGGCGCTGGGTTCGGCGCCGGGTTGAGTGCTGCCCTGATCGATGCACGTCCGGGATTGGCAATCGGCGTCGCCGGCAGCCCGCTTCGGAGGTACGTGTTCCAGGGCGTGTCGATTTGGCGGATTTGAGAGAACGGAAGGTCAGGATCGATGCCGTTGCGGTCACGTCCGTAGTACACCGACGCGTCGATCTCGAGGTTCATGCCAACGAACTTGCGGTTCAGAATGACGCGCGAAATCTTTGCTCGGTCGCCAGGGATCGCTGCTTCTCGTTCGATCAATGACGCCACAATCAGCACTTCGTACGGCGTGTAGCCCAGCTGGCGAGCTTTTGCTTCGAGGTCTTCCTGTTCCCCCACACGCTCCATGAGCGCAACCATCCGATCGAGGAGTTGTGCCTCCGTATCGGCATTCGACACCGAGTATGTGTCGGGGAAGAGGAGCCCTTCAAGCGTGTTCGTCCCTGGTGGCAGCCACTTGGCGACGAGCGAGTTGTTCTCCGCAGCGGCGATGAACTCCGCTTCGTCCATCCGCTCGATCACGGCGTCGACACGACGCGCCATGCGCGCAATCGTGAAACCTTCGGGGAAGGTGACGCTGGTACTGGTTTGGGCCGGCGGGATACGCAATCGTGCGAGCACATTGCCCATGTGATCATTGGCGCGCAGTTGGTAGAAGCCAGGGACGACTTCGACCGGCTCGTCGCCGACGTATCGATCCCAGACACCCACGTCGGTGATGTAACCCGCTTCGAAGAGCAGCTCGGTCACGTCGTCGAAGTCGGCGCCTTCGGGGACGGTGAAGCTCTGCAGCGCGCTTGGATCGCCTTCGGGGTTGATCTTGCCGAGGTACCACCAGCCGACCGCTCCGGCGATCAAAATCACGGCAGTCACGAGAACCATCGACGTGTAGACAACCCACTTGATTGGTCGGGTCTGGCGCCGTAGCCGCTCGACGGCGCCGGTCGTATCGGTTGCGTCCCACGGGTCGGTCGGCCAATCCATGGCCGGGTCGTCGTCCACGTTGACATGCGCCTCGGGAAGCAGCGGATCGAGCTGGGTCACGAAGCGCCCCAGGTGTTGCGCCGATGATCGAGCCAGGCCTGCAACATCACCGCAGCAGCCATTTTGTCGACGATCAGCCGCTGCCGCTGACCGCTCAGGCCGGCCTCGCGCATTGCCTGCTCAGCAGTCACTGTGGTGAATCGCTCGTCATACATTTCCACCGGCACCCCCACCACGGTAGCCAGCTGCTCTGCCTCCTTGGTGGCACCCTTGGCTGCTGGTCCGAAGCTGCCATCGAGCGACAGCGGCAGCCCGACAACGACGAGCTCGCACTCTTCGTCAAGGACCAGCTTCTTGATTTCGGCGTGATCGTGGCGGCGCGATTTTGACCGGTGCACCGTGGTCAGCGCCGAAGCAATCGTGCCGGACATGTCGCTCACGGCAATGCCAACGCGCTTCGAACCCAAGTCGACGCCGAGCGCACGAACGCCGGGGATTCGAGTCACAGCAGCGCCGTCACAACACCGCCGAAACGGCCTCGGCCGCGATGCCGAGTGCGGCGGGGATACCCGATGGGTCCTTGCCGCCTGCCGTGGCGATGTCGCCCTTGCCGCCGCCTCCGCCACCTACTGCCTTTGCTGCGTCCTTGATCAAGAGCGACGCCGGCTTGCTGTTGCCCGGCTGCACAGCGGCAACGAGCGACACACCGCCGGTGTCGGTTTCACCGATCAGTACAACGACCTTGATGCCCTCGCGCTGGCGCACCGCAATGGCGAGTTCGCGCATGTCGCCGGGTGCGAGGCCATCGACCTGCGTCACAACCACGCCTTCAACGGCGATCTCGGCCAGCTCTTCGGCCCGACCGGCAGCAAGCTGTGACCGAAGCATCTTGATCTGGTCTTGGAGGTCTTTGACCTCGTCTATCTTGCGCTGGACGCCACCAAGTAGGTCGTCGGACTGGGTGCCGAGGAGCTGCGCTGCGTCGGCAATCATTGCTTCGTCACGCTGGAGCAGCGCGACGCTGGCATCGCCGGTGACCGCTTCGATGCGGCGCAGGTTGGAGCCAATCGACGACTCGCTGACCACTTTCACGGTTCCGATATCACCAGTGGCCCGGACGTGCGTGCCCCCGCACAATTCGATGGTCGAGCCGGCTTCGAGTACCCGCACCATGTCGCCGTATTTGTCACCGAAGAACGCGATGGCGCCGAGCGCTTCGGCCTCGTCTTTGGTGGTTTCGAAGATGCGCGTCGGCATATTGCCGAGCGTTTCGTGGTTCGCGATGTCTTCGATCTGTTTGATCTGTTTTGGGGTGACCGCGTCGTAGTGCGAGAAGTCGAACCGAAGGCGGTCTGGGCCCACCATCGACCCGGCTTGCTTGACGTGCTCTCCGAGTACATGGCGCAATGCGTAATGCAGCAGGTGTGTGGCGGTGTGGTTGCGACGGATCGCATCGCGGCGGAGTACATCGATTGACGCAGTGCAGGTCTGACCGGCAATGACGGTGCCTTCGGTGATTCGAGCGTTGTGGCGACGCAGGTTCGGCAGCGCGAACGTGCAGTCGAGCACCGCAACAGTGCCGGTGTCGGTGGTGATCGAGCCCGTGTCACCAACCTGGCCACCCGACTCGGCATAGAACGGCGAGGTGTCGAGGAAAATCTCGACCGTCGGATTGCCGTCGTCATCATCAGGGCCTTCAAGAATCGCCAACACCCGACCATCGGCGAAGTCGTCGGTGTAGCCCACGAAGTTCGTGGTGCCGAACTGATCGAGCACTTCGCGGTACGCGTCCATTGCCTCGACGTCGACACCGCCCTTACGAGCGGCCTTCGCGCGCTCGCGTTGCTCGGTCATCGACGCGTTGAACTCGTCGAGATCAACGTCAATTTTGCGTTCGCTGGCAATTTCCTGCGTGAGCTCGAGCGGGAAGCCGTACGTATCGTGCAGCAGGAAGGCCGTGGAGCCCGAGAGCTTCTCGGCATCGTCATTCAGTTCGCCGTCGAGAATGGCAAGACCGTTCTTGAGGGTGTGGCGGAAGCGCTCTTCTTCCTTACCGATCACATCGGTGATGAAGCTCATGTTCTTGGTGACGTCGGGATAGGCGTCACCCATGACCTGGCCCGCAACGGCGACAAGGCTTGGCATGACGAGCTTGTCGGTACCCAGCAGGTAAGCAAACCGCACGGCGCGGCGGATGATGCGGCGGAGCACGTAGCCGCGGGCCTCGTTAGAGGGGAAGACGCCGTCGTTGACCAGCATCGTTGCCGAGCGGGCATGCTCGGCCAGAACGCGCATTGCAAAGCTTGCACGGTCGTCGTAGTCGCCCACCTTGTAGCTGTGACCGGTGATCGAGCAGGCCTCGTCGATGAGGGGCTGCATCAGGTCGGTTTCCCAGACAGAGTCGACACCCTGCATCAGCGCCAAGATGCGTTCGAGCCCTGCGCCGGTATCGATCGACGGTGTCGGCAGCGGTGTCCGGTTGCCACTTGCGTCTTGGTTGAACTGCATGAAGACCAGGTTCCAGATCTCCATAAACCGGTCGCCAGCTGGGTCGCCGAGGGGGCCACCATCGGGGCCGTACTCGGCGCCACGGTCGATGTGGATCTCGCTGCACGGCCCGCAGGGGCCGACATCGCCCATCTGCCAATAATTGTCTTTGTCACCGAGCCGCTGGATGCGCTCCATCGGGACACCGACCTGTTCGTGCCAGATTTGCTCAGCTTCGTCGTCCGACTCGTGGACGGTGATCCACAGTTGGTCGCCGTCGAAGCCCCAACCGCCGCTCTCGCGCGACGACGTCATCAGGTCCCACGCATAGGGGATTGCGTCGGTCTTGAAGTAGTCACCGAAACTGAAGTTGCCCATCATTTCGAAAAACACGAGGTGACGCTTGGTGCGACCGACTTCGTCGAGGTCATTGTGCTTTCCGCCGGCACGCGCGCACTTCTGCGAGCTGACGGCGCGCAGGAACGGGGGCTTTTCGTTGCCGACGAAGTAGTCCTTGAACGGCACCATGCCGGCAACGTTGAACAGCACGGTCGGATCGTGCGGGATGAGGCTCGCCGACTGGACAACGGTGTGGTCCCTTGCCGCGAAATAGTCACGGAAGGAATTGCGGAGTTGATCAGCGGTCATCGCGTTGGCTGGAGGGGTCGTCATATCGCCCTTCAGCCTACCGACGCCGGTACATTCGCTGGGTGCCCATTGACGTCCACGAGTGGATCAGTTTCGACGACGCCGACGAGCACCGCACGTGGGTGTTCGACGCCACCTACCTGCGATCCAACTACATGTGCATCTTCGGGTGCGGCTGCAAGGGTGTGCTCGACGAACCAGCCCCCGAACTCCAGCAGGGCTGCTGTTCGTTCGGAGCACATTTCGTCGACGAAGCCGACGTCAAGAACGTTGAGGCCTACTTCGAACGCGTCGAGCCAAAGCACATGCAGTTCCACGCCAAAGCCGTCAAGAAGGGTTACCTGCGTGACGGTGATCCCGACAGCGATGGCAACCCGACCACCATGACGCGGCTCGTCGAACACGACGGCACCAAAGCCTGCATTTTCCTCAACCGGCCCGGCTTCGCCGGCGGCATCGGGTGTGCGCTGCATATCGCAGCCGACGACAACAACGAACGAATGATGGACTGGAAGCCGCAAGTCTGCTGGCAGGTCCCGCTGCGCCTCGAACACTCCGAAGACGAATCCGGTCACGTCACCTCGCGTCTACGCGAATGGAAACGGCGCGATTGGGGAGAGGGTGGCGAAGACTTCGGTTGGTGGTGTACCGAAGAGCCCGATGCATTCGTCGGAGAACAGCCCCTGTACATCAGCGCACGCGACGAAATAGTCGAACTCGTGGGCGAAACGATCTACGACCAAATGGTCGAACTGATGGAACGTTCCCAGTGGGTGCCACTCGAGCACCCCGTTGTCAGGCGCTAACCGCACCGACCGGGCTTAGTCGTCGTGATCGTCGTCTTCGTCGTCGAACTCGACGCCATATTTGGCTGCCAGTTCGGCGTACTCGTCGTCGCCCGAGTCAGCATCGTCCGTAGACGGCGACGGGGTGCGCTCTCCAAAACCGAGATCAAACGCTCCCGGGCCGGACTGCTTCAGTTTTCTCGCCTCTTCGAAACGGCGATGACGACCCTTCTTCACGACAGGGCTCCCACACTAGAAAGTTGACATTGACCCAGATTATACCGGTCGGTACAGGGTTTACGGCGGGCAATCAGGGTACGAGCTCAGCTTGTACCAGGACGAACCTGTAATCTGTAAATAATGCGCACAGTTGCGGTCTTGAACCAAAAGGGAGGCGTCGGAAAGACAACTGTCACACTCGGCCTCGCCTCAGCAGCCAGTGCTGCACGCCGCCGAATTCTCGTTATCGACCTCGATCCGCAAGGGTCCAGTTCGTGGGTACTCGGGGTCGATCCAGACACCACCGAAGTCACCACGAGCGACGTCCTCGACAAGACGCCAATCAGACGGGCGATCCAGCAGTCTGCGTGGTCAGAATTCGTCGACGTCGTTCCCGCCGGAACCGACCTACAACGCCTCGAGAGCGGACTACTCGATACAAAGCGCGCCCGCCGCCTTGCTCATGCGCTGGGTGCAGACATCATCGACCGCTACGACGCCGTGCTGATCGATTGCCCACCGTCGCTGGGCAACCTCACGACCAATGCGCTCGCAGCGGCGCGTCATGCACTCGTCGTGGTCGAGCCATCGGCGCTGGGCCTCCGTGGTATCGGCGGGGTCGCCGACGCCATCGACGCCGTGTGGGACGACCACAACCCAAACCTGGAACTGTCTGGCGTGATCCTCAACCGGGTCCCGGCCGTCTCATCAGAAGCCGAACGTCGAATCGCTGAACTGACGCGGATCGTTGGCGCAAGCGCTGTGTGGAAGCCGGCGGTACCGCAGCGGGTCGTTTTCAACCAGGCGGTCGGCGAGCGCCGTCCAATTCATGCATACGGCAGCAGGGCAACCGATCCAATCGAAGTGTTCGATCGGTTGTGGTCGCGGCTGCGCAGCACGATCAATCGACGTTAATCAACTTCAGACGGCCCTGGCCGTCGAACGTCAGGCCAGCCTTGCCATCGACGAGGTCGCGGATGCCGTTACCGAGCATCGCTGCACGCCAGCCGTGTGCGAGCCGGGCATCGTCGTCGCCGCGTAGGAACGCGACGATGTCGCCCCGGGTGCCGAGCAGCACGGTGTCGATCTTTTCGTCATGGGCAAGCTGACTGACCCAAGCCGATACCAGTGTGACCGCCGGCCGCAGATTTCGATCAAGGTCGTCGGGTGACTTCGGCGCCTCTGGAGCATCGTTGCCCTTGCCCACCTTGACCGCTTCGAGGATTTCTTCGGCGAGAGCGCCACGCGAATGACGTTCGTCGACGCCGCGGGCCTGGCTCAGTTCTTTGAGTGAAGATGGGCCGCGCTGCGAGATACCGAGAATGGCAAGATCGGGCAGCACTTGGCGGACCGGAATGTCGACCCGCATCGCACGCCGTTCACGCCACGCCGCGATCGATTGCGCAACTGCTCGCGAACTCGGGCGAAGCGAGCGTGCGTCCTTGAGACGAAGCCACGCATTTTCAGGGTTGGCGCCGCTGACTGGCCGAG
>JBNMOS010000075.1:0-17313 GCA_051275435.1 Ilumatobacter sp. | reverse complement strand
CGCCGAACTCGTTGCCATCTTCGACGCGTTCGTCGACCACGAGTTCCGCCTCGACTGCGACACCCGCGAAGCCACTTACGGACCCAACGCCCCCACATCACTCCTTGCACGCACCGACAAACAACGCCGCCGCGACGCACTCCAAAACATCTTCCGAGCCGCACAAACAGCCACCGACGCCAACCTCACCATCGGACCAATCCCCACCATCGTCAACATCATCGCGTCGCGCTACGACACCGAACACGCCCTCGCCGCAGCCGGACTCACACCAACACCCACCGACCTCACCACCCCACCACTCACCCAACGCCGCAAAGAAACCACCTCCGGCTCCCCCATCAACAACGACGAACTCGTCCGCTCACTCATCCACGGCCGAATCCGCTCCATCATCACCGACAACACCGGCATGCCCATCAGCTACGGCCGCACCCGACGACTCTTCACCGGACCCATCAGAGCCATGGCCAAACTCCTCGGACACCACTGCTCCCACCCCGGCTGCAACATCCCCACCGAACGCTGCCAAATCGACCACCTCAACGAATACGCCAACGGAACCGGCCACACCTCACTCACCAACGCCGGCCTCGAATGCTCCAACCACAACCGCTACAAACACCACTCAAAACTCACACGAACCCGCATCACCACCGACCACATCGAAACAACACGCGCCAACGGCACACACATGCGACCCACCGGACAACGCAACCAAACCAACATCATCCGCGCTCGACTTCCCAAGCGGTCAGTCCACCCCGACGCACGCACCGCCGTCGAGGCAGCAATGATCAAACGGCCAACATGGAACGTCGTGCACCTCCAAGTAGTCGACGGCGAGCTTCGACTCGCGAGCTGACGGGGCCGACGGCGAATACCAGCTCGCCGCCTGACGTGACCGACGGCAACGCGCCCGGCCCTTCGGTGTTCAGCCTGGCAGTTAGCCTTTACGGTATGAGTTCTGCCCGGCGCGCCGACCCGTTTGGGGTCGCCGCGCTTGCAGCAGCGGGAGCGATGACGGCGCACGAAATCGGCTATCTCGGCGAGACCGGCGAGAGCGTCGTGTCACACGAGTACTTCGGCGTCCTTGGCCCGATTGTCGTCCTCGCCCTCTGCGCCGCTGCGTGGTTCGGAGCCCTCAGCGTTCTTCGACGCGACACTGGCCGCGCACCGTCGCTCGCGCTGCTGGCCGGCTTGCAAGTCGGCTTGTTCGCAGCGATGGAAATCGGCGAACGCATCAGCACCGGTTCGACCAGTTCACTGCTGTCAACCCCTGTTGTCCTCGGCCTTGCACTGCAGCCGCTCGTCGCCTGGGCTGCCCTTCGGCTACTCAGCGCCAGTCGCAGGATTATCGAAGCGTTCTTCGTCGCCGAAGCGCCAACCATCTCCCCCGCTGTTCTGCAGTTGCCGCACTGGCGCATCGACGTTCTTGTCGACGCAGTGCTCGGCGCACGGCTCCGTGTTCGTGGACCACCGATGGCCTGAGTTGCCTCAGCCATCCATTCACGAACAACACACAGGAGACCCCCAATGAAGACTTCAATCGCGCGGCGCTTTGCCGTGCCCGCACTGCTCGCACTCGGACTCGCCGCGTGCGGTTCAGATACCGATTCATCCAGCGCCGCTGACGAACCCGTCACGACCGACGCCGCAGCCAGCGCCGACATGGGCGACATGGATGACATGGATGACATGGATATGAACATGGGTGACGCCGACGCCACACCGGCCGACGAAGTAGCCGGAGCGTCGCTCGCGCGCGGCGAGTTCGTCCTGATGGACACACGGCCCGCCGGCTACGACGACGTCGCCGGAACTGCGGTGATCGCTCGCCATGCCGCTGGCACCACCGTGACCACCGAGTTGACCGGCCTCGAACCCAACGTCGAGTACATCAGCCACGTGCATGCTCAGGCCTGCGCCGACGGGAACGCCGGAGATCACTACAAGTTCGAAATCGGTGGCGCCACCACGCCCCCGAACGAGATCCACCTCGCCTTCACGAGCGACAACGATGGCAACGGCTTCATGACCGCCGAGAATGCTCAGATCGCCGGTGTCGAGGCCGTGGCCTTCGTGGTCCACCCCGCCGAGTTCATCGACAACAAGGTCGCATGCGTCGACTTCATCGAGGACGAAGCCGGTTCGACCGACGCCGCGCTCGCCGCAGGCCTTGACGACACCGCGACGAGCGAAATGGACATGGACATGGATGACTCTGAGAACGGCGACGGTTGATCCCGGGCCGTCCTCGCTGAACACAACCTGAAAACAGAACGGAGCCGGCGCGACCAATGGTCACGCCGGCTCCGTCGCGTTCGGAGGAGTTGCGGTCAGGCTGAAATCAGCGACACCGTCAGGCTGAGCTTGTTGCCGTCGATACCGCCGAGCGCAACTGCGATAGCCGAGTTGAGGAAGGCCAGGTCTTCGTTGGCGGTCTCGAACACGATCAGTTCCTGCGGGCCGGTGGCGTCGGAACCACGGCCGATTGCCTGGTACGCAACGGCGTCAGCACCCTCGCCGATGCGGGCACGAATTTCGAGCGCCTGCACGCCGTCTGCGCCAATGCGCACAACATCGACGCCGGAAACCTTGCGCTCGCCTTCCCAATGGCTCGACGTCGCCGTGCCCTCGAAGGGAATGTCGACACGGAAACCGGTGCCGGTCCCGCCGATAGGTGTGAACTTGAGCTTGGCTTCGATCTGGCAGAACTCGGTCAGTGTGGGCATTGATGTCTCCTGATAGTGATTGCTGATAGTGATTGCTGATTGCTGATTGCTGATTGGCTTACCAAACAGCAATCGGGTCGAGCTCGATGACCTTGGTCAGATCGGCCTGAAAAGCGTCGAAGCCGTCGCTTCGCACGGTGCGGTGCTGATCGTTGAACTGGCCGGGCGCAGCGAGGATGTCGACGTCAAGATCCCACCGTTTCAGGTCATCGAGGATCGCTTCAATCCAGAGTGCTTCGATGTCCGCCGACGACTGCGTGACGAAGCCCTCCGCAAGCAGTTCGGGTTCCGACGCAACCGCATCGAACAAGCCGAACGCAATCGGCATGAGCCGATCGATCGATGCCACGATGCGGGCCGGCTGATCGGTCGAGGCAAGACGACTGAGAAACTGTTCGGCGTGCGCAAGGTGGAACGACTCTTCGCGCTGCGCCCGCTGCGAGAGTGCTGCAACCACGGGATCGGTGCACGACTCCAACGCCTTCCAGCGCAGGTCTTCGGCTCGGTCGTACAACCAGTGCCGTACGAGCGAATCGCTCCAGTCAGAACACTCGATCTCGGCCAACCAGCAGCTTCGATAGTCACCCGGCGCACGCTGCAACGCGAATGCGTCAAGCTGCGTTCGGTCAGTTCCCGCATCGTCGAGCAGCAGTTCGTACAAGCCGATCGCATGGCCGAGTTCGTCCTGGGCAATGGAGCAGAACGCCAGATCTTCTTCGAGGAACGGGCCGAGACCGATCCAGTTCGTGTGGCGCGCACCAATCATGTGCTCGTCGTCGGCGAGTGCGAGCAGATGCTCGCGGGCCGCTGGGGTGAGGCTCATGCTTCGGACTTCCGGTTCTCTTTGCGGCGGGCGGCGACGAGCGAGCCGTCGTTGTGGCGGTGCGGTTTGTGGTCGTTGACAGCCATCGACTCCGGGTCGGCGACCAGCACGTGTCGGCGATCGACCAACCACATCTCGGACCCCTCGGCCCGGCGGTTATGCGTCTCGCGGGCGTACATCACAGCCATCTCAGGGTCAGCTGCGTCGAGTGAGCCGGCATGGCGAAACTCGTCTCGCCCCGGCTTCTTCAAAAAGACCTCATACGTGTTCATGATCCAACCCTTCTGGCTCGCAGGCCAACCATCTGTGACTGACTTTCCCGACGGCTCATCGCATCACTGCTCATCGGGCCAACCATCTGTGACTGACTTTCCCGACGGCTCATCGCATCACTGCTCATCGGGCCAACCATCTGTGACTGACTTTCCCGACGGCTCATCGCATCACTGCTCATCGGGCCAACCATCTGTGACTGACTTTCCCGACGGCTCATCGCATCACTTCGACGGGGTTGCGGCAGCTGTCGCACCAGGCGACCGAGCGACATCGGGTCGGGCCGGCGAGGCTTTGGTCGACAACGGCATCGCTGCCGCATATTGGGCAGCGCAGGCCACCGTCTTTACGTCGGAGGACAACCGTGAATTCGTCGGCAAGTGTTGTACGGGCACGCTCGGTCAATCGCTCGTTGGTCCACACCGGGCCGGGCAGCCACTCGACGGTGCACTCCTGCACTTCGGTGAGCGCAAGCACCGCACATTTCACGTCGGTGGCGATCATGTCGAGTGCCGGGCAGCCGCTGAACGTCGGAATCAGGCCGATCGTTGCGACGTCACCCGATTCGGAAACGCTGACCGATTCGACGAGGCCGAGGTCGGCAATCGACACGTCCGGATACTCCGGATCGTGCACACTTGCGACGGCGTCAGCAACTGACCGAACGAGCGACTCAGCTGAAAGGGAAGACAGCGTGCTCATTGCTCGAGCGCCTCTCGGACCCATGCCGTGTCGGCCCAGTTGCCGGCGGCCGTTGCGATCCGTCGCGCCGAGTCAGGCCCACCGTTGCGCATCGTGGCCTTGAGCGGCTCCCAGTCGATCGAGCCGGCCTGCCATTGGCCGTCGGCGTCTTGATGCAGTTCGTTATCGGGAATCTCGAAGCCGTATCCGTGCAGCAGCGGCACGTACTTCTGGACGTAGGCCTGACGGAGCACTTCGTTGCGCTGCGACTTGATTTTCCAACGGATCAGCGGATCGGCGTCACCGGCAGGCGAGTCAGGCCCGAAGAGTTGCACTGCAGGCCACCACCATCGCGTGAGCGCATCCTGGAACATCTCACGCTGTGTGTCGGTGCCCGTGGCGAGACGCAGCAGCATCTCTTCACCGTGGCGCATATGGAAGCCCTCTTCGGCCACGATCCGCTTGAGGACCCGCTTGTACGGCCCGTAGGTGCACTCGGCAAACACCGCACGCTGACTCGCGAATGCTGCTGCGTCGACGAGGAACGCAATAGCGACCTGATCGGCCCACGTGACAGCTTTGTAGTGGAAGACATTGTGGAATCGTGAGCGGCCGTCGAAGAGCTGCTCGAGCATTTCGGTACGCGTCTTGACGCCCATGTCTCCGGCGACCATGTACAGAAGGTGTGCGTGGCCAATTTCGTCCTGCGTCTTCGCGAGAAAGATTTGCTTCAGTCGGAGGCCGGGAGCATGCGGGATCCAGTCGCGCTCGGTTAGCCCGCCCATCAGTTCGGAGTTGGCATGGAACTCGATGAATCTGAAGACCTCGCTCCGGAATTCATCAGGCATGTCGTCACCCGGCTCGACCATTCCGCCAGCATCGATGAATGCTTGGAAGTCGTCGAGGTCGGACCAGGTCCGCCCGGCTGTCGGTGCGTCAGCGAGGGTGTGCATCAAAGGCTCCTGTTGTCGAGGGTTCGGCTTAATTTGCCACCTTCGGATCGTGGCACGGATCCGGGTGGTTCGACCGACACGGTCACGCCGAGAAGAAGCGCCGTACGCATCTGAGACTTAATCTCGTTGGCGAGGTCGTCGTCGGATCGAGCATTTTCTGAATCGTCTCGCTCGACTCGCAAGTGCAAGGTGTCGAGCGTGCCGTCGCGGTCGACGACGAGTTGGAAGTGCGGGCTGACACCGTCGATAGCGATCAAGCTGTGTTCGACCTGGCTCGGGTACACGTTGACGCCACGGATGACGAGCATGTCGTCGGCGCGCCCGACCAGAGGCGACATGCGGGCATGTGTTCGGCCGCAGACCGCAGGTTCCCTCGTGATCGAGCAAAGGTCGCCGGTCCAGTACCGCAGCACGGGGAACGCCTGCTTGGTGAGGCTTGTCAGCACCAAGACGCCAACTTCGCCGTCGGGTAGTCGCTCGCCGGTGTCGGGGTCGACAATCTCGGGCAGGAAGTGGTCTTCCATGATCACGAGGCCGTCGCGGTCGGCCGTCTCGCACGACACCCCCGGCCCAATGACTTCTGACAAGCCGTAGATGTTGACCGCAATGATCCCAAGACCGGCTTCGATTGCTTCGCGTGTCGCATTCGACCATGGCTCAGCGCCGAGAACCCCGACCTGCAGCGAGCAGCCGGGCCCGGCGTCGCCAAGTAGCTCAGCCAGGGTCAGTGCATACGACGGCGTGCAGCAGATCGCCTCAGGAGCAAAGTCTTCGAGCAGCATCAGCTGCCGTTCGGTGTTGCCACCAGAGACCGGGATGACGTTGAGCCCCGCTTCGGTCGCACCATCGTGCAGCCCGAGCCCGCCGGTGAAGAGGCCGTAGCCGTACGCGTTGTGCAACATCTGGCCGGGTTCGATCCCAGCACCGCGCAGACAGCGGGCGACACAGTCAGCCCACACCTGGAGATCGTCGGAGGTATAGCCGACGACGGTCGGCTTGCCGGTGGTTCCCGAGCTGGCATGCACTCGGGCGAGCTGGTCACGCGGCACAGCGAAGAGGCCGAAGGGGTAGTTCTCACGCAGGTCGGTCTTACGCAGGAACGGGAACTTCGCCAGATCGTCGAGCGTTGTCGGGTCGGCCACGTCGGCGATGCGTTCAGCCATGACGGGCACATTGGCCCGCAGGCTCGCGATCGTTGACTGCAAGCGTTCGAGCTGCAGCGCCTCGAGTTGCGGGCGCGGCATTGTCTCGATCTCGCGCTGGTGAAATCCGGTCGTTGGCATGTCTTCCCCCTGGTTCAGGAGGCATTCTGACAGTTCAACCAGATGTCGTCAAGGCCTTAATGATCTCGGTGACACGAAACATTCAGCTCACTCGGTGTTCAGGATCTTGCGAAGCAGACGGGTGAACTGATCGAGCTCGGCTGGCGACAGGGCGGCAAACAACTCACCCTCTCGCGTGTTCTGTTCCCGGTAGGCCGTCGCCAACATTTCGACACCAGCGGGCGTCGCGCTCACTGAAACGAGCCGACCGTCGTCGTGATCACGCTTGCGACGGGCCAGCCCCTCTTTTTCGAGCGTGGTCACAACACCGGACACCGCTGCTCGGGAAACGCCAGAGAGCCGTGCGATCTCGCGGACTTCCAGCGAGTCGAAAACCCAGACCGTAAACAGCACTCGGAAGCCAGCAATCGACAATCCGAGTGGTCGATGTACTTCGGATTCGAGGTCGCCGACTACTCGCGCCGACACACGGAACAAGTCGAACATCGCGGCAAACGTGCCCAGATCGATGCGGTGGTCGTCGTTGCCGAGTTCGACCACTCGTTCAGCGGCGCGCCGCTCAAAGTCGTCGGGCTCAGTCATTCGGTTTCGTTCCCAGCGCCTCGACGACCGAGCCGCCGAGCGTCAACGTCTGACCTCGAAAGATTGCAATGGTCTCCCCCGCCTCATTGCGCACATCGACGTCGTGCACGGTATTGCGCCCACGAGTCGCAACCGTGCGGCTGGTCGCAGTCAGGTGGTCGCCTGCGTATGCCGCCTTGATCCATTCGATCGATGCTGTGGTGGCGAGCGACTTCTCGTCGCCAGCGTTCGAAGCGTGACCCATCACCGTGTCCGCAAGCGAGAAGAGGATGCCGCCATGGCACGTGCCCAACCCGTTCGTCATCGCGTCGGTCACCAACATCGATGCAGAGGCAGCACCGAGTTCGGCAGCTTCGATCACAATGCCCAGGCCCTGCGCCACATCGTCTCGCTCGTGCATTGCGGCCGACGCGGCAGTGACCTCGTTCATCTGCCGCACCATAGTTTCCCTTGCCACCACACCGACGAGACCGTGTGAGACTCAGTCGATGGGATCGCTACTGATCATCACCGGGCCGCCCGGATCCGGCAAGTCGACTATCAGCCGCTTGCTCGCCGACAACATGCAACGCAGCGTGCTCGTCGAAGGCGACCTCTTCTTTGCGTTCCTGGCTGCCGGAGCAATTGCGCCTTGGCTCCCGGAGTCGATGGAACAGAACCATGTCGTCGGCGATGCTGCCGCGGCCGCGACGAAACGGTTCATGGCTGACTACGACACGATTTACGATGGCGTCATCGGCCCATGGCAACTCGATCGGTTCGTCCGAGCGCTCGGAACGAACGCCATCGACTATGCGATCCTGTTGCCCTCCGCCGACGTCTGCGTCGAACGGGTGAGCAACCGAACTGACCACGGTTTCACCGACCACAGCGCGACGCGCCACATGCACGATCAGTTCGCTGCCGCTGTCAGCACCGGCGCTGTCCAAGAACGCCACGTGATCGATAGCGGAGCGTTCGACCTCGCAGTCCTCATCGGCGAGATCGAACGCCACCGGTCGGCGGGCGATCTCCGCCTTGGCTGACCGCGTCGCAACGCTGGCCCTGCCCTGCTCTGCCCTGCTCTGCCCTGCTCTCAAGCCGTCCGCTGCGTCCCGGTGAAACGTTGGCTTCTACCGTCATGAGATGCCCCCGGAAATCCGCCCGTTTACCATCGCTGTTCCTGACGATGTCATCGATGACCTGCACGCCCGGCTCCGCAACACGCGGTGGCCTGAGGCCGAGCTGGTCGATGACTGGAGCCAGGGCACACCGCTGGCCTACGTCCAAGAGGTGTGCGAGTACTGGGCGCAAGAGTACGACTGGCGCACGCGCGAAGCGGCGCTGAACCGATTCGATCAATTCACCACAGAGGTCGACGGCCTCAATCTGCACTTCATTCACCATCGATCGCCGCATGCCGACGCCACCCCTCTGCTCTTGACTCACGGATGGCCGGGTTCCGTCGTCGAGTTCCACAAGGTGATCGAGCCACTCACCGACCCGACCCGTTTCGGAGGCGACGCTGCCGATGCGTTCCATGTCGTCGCGCCGTCGCTTCCCGGGTACGGGTTCTCGGCCAAGCCGACCGAACCCGGGTGGGGAATCGACCGGATCGCTGGCGCCTTCGCCGTGTTGATGAATCGACTTGGGTACAACAAGTACGTCGCACAGGGTGGCGACTGGGGCGCCGGCATCACCACGGCAATCGGTGCGCTCGATGCAACGCACTGCCAGGCGATCCACGTGACGCTTGCCATGGGTGCCCGGCCCAAACTCGACGGCGAACTGACGACCGAAATGCACCATGCGCTCGAGCGGCTGCAGTTCTACCGCGACTGGGACTCGGGCTACTCAAAGCAGCAGGCAACCCGTCCGCAAACAGTGGGCTACGGCCTCGTCGACTCACCGTCGGCACAGGCAGCCTGGATCATCGAGAAGTTCTGGGCGTGGACCGACAACGACGGCCATCCCGAAGACGTTCTCGATCGCGACGAGATGCTCGACAACATCATGCTGTACTGGATCAACGGCAACGGAGCGTCGTCAGCACGCCTGTACTGGGAGAGCTTCGGCAAGGGCACCCGACACGTCGTCACGATCCCTGCAGGCTTCGCCGTGTTCCCGAAGGAGATTTCGCCGCCCATCAGAGAATGGGTTGCCGACAGCTACACCGACATCGTCCATTGGCAGCGCTACGACAAGGGCGGACACTTCGCAGCCTTCGAGGTCCCCGACGTTTTCGTTGCCGAGATCAGGTCCATGTTCCGCCGATATCGTCCGGGATTCTGATTTCCTTCGACCACACATCGCCGGTCCCGCCAGCGCACGGGCAAGATCCCGGCAGCGCCAAGGCGGCGATGTCGTACCGATCGTTCCGCATCATCTTTATCGGGCTGGCGCTGTCTCAGGTCGGCACCTGGATGCAGAACTTCACACTGCCGGCCTACATCCAAGACAGGACCGATCGCCCTGCGCTGGTGGGTGTCACGATCTTTATGCAGCTTGGCCCGCTCCTGCTGCTGTCGATTCCTGCTGGGGTACTCGCCGACAAGGTCTCCAAGCAGAAACTGCAGCTCACCATGCAGGCAGCTTCAGCAATCCTCACGCTGTTCCTTGCCTTCTTCGTGGCTCGCGATGCTGCTTTGGTCGCGATCTTCGGAACGCAGTTCATGATCGGCGTTGCCAACGCACTGAACGCCCCGGCGTTCCAGGCGAGCATGCCGTTGCTCGTGCATCGTCAAGACCTGCCAGGTGCGATCAGCCTGAACTCGGCGATGATCAATGGCAGCCGTGTGATGGGCCCCGTCCTCGCAGCGGTGCTCGCATCAGCCGGAATGAGCACCTCGCAGATCTTCATCGTCAACGCGGCGACCTATGTCTTCTTCATCATTGCGCTGCTGATCGTCCGCATGCCCGATGTGCGTGGCAAGTTCACAGAAGTCGGCTGGCGTCGCTTGCTGACCGGAACGAACATCGTTCGCAACCGCGCCGTGCTCTCACGGCTGCTGATTGGCATGTTCCTGTTCTCGCTGTTCAGCCTCCCGTTCGTCGGCTTGTTCCCGTCGATTGCCCAACTCAACTTCGGTTTCGACCCGCTCGGCAACTCGTATCGAGGGCTCTATGCCACGTGGGGCTTCGGTGCATTCTTCGGCGCAATCTCGGTGGGCACATGGCTGTCTGATATCCGTCGACACACCTTGATCGTGCGCGGCTTTACTGCGTTCGCGATAGCCCTCGGCGTCTTCAGTCAGCTTCGTGACGGTGTGTCGCCGTTTCCGGTCGGCTTCGTGCTCGGTTTTGCGTACTTCATGACGGCCACGGCAATCACGACCGAACTCCAGCTGAACCTGAAAGACACCGAACGCGCATCGGTGATGCCGCTGTGGTTCATGGCGTTCGGCGGCACCGTGCCGATCGGCAACCTGGTATTCGGCGTCGTGATCGAATGGGTTGGCGCTCGTGCCGTGCTCGGCTTCGGTGCAGCGTTCGCACTGTTCCTTGCGTACTGGGTCGACCTCCGCCAGTTCACACGCGGCGCCTTCCTTGCCGAACAAGATGGCGGCGAGAAGTACACCCCGGTCAACGCCAGCCGCTTCATTTAGCAGGTTGCGCACACAGTTACGAATGGGGTCAGGCCCCTTTCGTAACTCTGCGAGCAATTGCGCAGGCCGCTATCCGAGGAGTTGAGTAACAACCTTCTCAAGGCCTGCTGAGCGGCTCGCTTTAACCAATACCACGTCGCCAGCGCCGAGTGTGCCGATCAGACCGACTGGATCGTCGGATGAGCGCACGCCATACAGGTCGGTGCCTGTGGCAACCAATTGGATGCCGAGCGTCTCGGCGATCCGGGAAACTTCGCGGTGTCCTTCGACTTCGTCCTCGAGCTCGCCCATCAGACCGAGGATCGCGATCCGTCGATCGGCTCGCATCGCGGCCAGTGCTTCGAGGGCCGCAGTCATCGAAGTGGGGTTGGCGTTGTAGGCGTCGTTGATCACTGTTGCACCGCTTGGCGCGGTCGACACTTCCATCCGCATGGCCGACATCCGTGCATTCGCCAACGCTCCAATCGCTGCGTCGAGTGACACGCCGACCGAACCGGCAACAGCAATCGCCGCAGCGGCGTTCATCGCCATATGTTCCCCGCTGATCGCCAACTGCACGTCGCCGCTTCCCCATGGCGTGTCGATCCTGAAGCTTGGACGAGCAAGTTCGTCCAGAATGAGGTCGCTGATGCAAATGTCGCCCCCGCCGTTGGCTGCCGTGCCGTAGGTGAGTACGGATGCGCCCGTGTGCTTCGCCATGGCGGCCACGCGCCAATCGTCGGCGTTCAGGATTGCTGTGCCTGACCTCGGGAGGGCTGCGACGAGTTCTCGCTTGGCTTTCGCCACACCGTCAATCCCGCCGACGCGTTCAGTGTGTGAGTAGCCGACGGCCGTCACGACGCCAATGTTCGGTCGGGCGACCTCACAGAGGGAGGTGATCTCACCGAACCCGCGCATTCCCATTTCGAGAACGAGCACCTCGGTGTCATCAGGTGCATTGAGGATCGTGATCGGCAAGCCCTGCTCGTTGTTGAAGCTGCGTTCGTTCGCCGCGGTCTTCCGCTCTGCTGAGCATGCTGCAAAGATCAGATCCTTCGTTGACGTCTTGCCGACGCTGCCGGTGACGCCGACCACTGTCGTATCAAGTTGCTGTCGAGCCCAGCCTGCGAGCCGCATCAATGCGTCTGAGGTATTGGCCACTTCGATCGACGTGCCGTCTTTGCGCCACGGGTCGGCTTCCGACGTCAGGTGCGCTGCGGCGCCAGCGTCACGGGCCACACCGATAAACTCATGACCGTTTCGTTCCGCAACGATCGGGATGAACAGCTGCCCTGGAATGAGCGAGCGAGTGTCGAACGATGCCCCATCGAATTCGACGTCGGGCCCCAGCAGACGTCCCGAGATACCTGCTGCTGCTGATGATGCCTGAATCCTCACGGTCCGGAACGGTACCGTCACGGCCATGCCCGGTGATGAAACAGAGCGGATCAATCTGATCGTGTTGTTCGGCGGCCAGAGCGCCGAACACGACGTGTCGTGCACAACGGCAGCGCATGTCTTGGCCGCAGCCGACCCGAACAAGTACGACATCACACCGATCGGGATCTCGACCGACGGCCAGTGGGCGCTCGCCGACGCTGCACTCACTGCACTCCGCAACGGCCCAGACACTCTTCCCGCTCAGCTCGATCCATCCGGTTCGGATGTCTCACCGACACCAATGCTCGCGAGCGCCTCTGCTGCTGCAGGACGAACCGTCATCATGCCGCTTCTTCACGGCCCGATGGGCGAAGACGGCACGGTGCAGGGCCTGCTCGAACTCGCTGGCCTCCCGTATGTCGGCGCTGGCGTGCTCGGATCGGCGGTCGCGATGGACAAGGCAATGGCCAAACAGGTCTGCACCGCTGCCGGGATTCCGCAGGCTCGTTATCGAGCCTTTGCCGAGCACGAATTGACGCCCGGCCTCGCCCAAGTCATCGCTGATGATCTCGGCCTGCCCGCATTCGTCAAGCCCGCGAACATGGGTTCGTCGATTGGCGTGTCGAAAGCGAGCACTGTCGATGAACTTCGAAACGCCATCGACCTGGCGCTCAGCTACGACGAGATGATCGTCGTCGAAGAGGCCGTGGTTGGCAAGGAGATCGAGGTCGCCGTCCTCGGCAACACCGATCCGCAAGCCGCCACGCCCGGCGAGATTGTGCCGGGTGACGACTTCTACAGCTACGAAGACAAGTACGTCAGCGACCGCTCGTACGCGTTGATCCCTGCGCCAATCGGTGAGGCCGCACTGGCCGAGGCGAAAGAACTGGCGCTCGCGACGTTCCGAGCACTGCGGTGCGAGGGGCTCGCACGCGTCGACTTCTTCTGGGAGGATCCGAGTACAGAGTTCAACGGCAGGCCAGGTCGCGGCTTTTTGCTCAACGAGGTCAACACGATGCCCGGCTTCACGCCCATCTCGATGTTCCCGAAAATGTGGATCGCCGACGGGGTCAGCTACCCCGCGATCATCGACCGGCTCGTCGACCTCGCCATCGAGCGACACGGCCGCCGCCGTCGCAACACCGCTCACTGACTCGACGGTCACCAGCGCAGCCGATCAGGAACGCACCGAGTCAGGCTTGGAGTGCGGCGCGCAGGAATGCTCGCAGCTCGTCACGGAGCGATCGCAACCCCGCTGCATCGGCGGTCCAGCCGACCGCACGCAACACTTCGGGCTCGGTGGCGATACCCGTAATCGTTGCGTAGCCGAGTGCTGCAATCAACCGCGGGTCGCCCGCTCTGAGCCGCCCTGCTGCCATCTCATCGCCGAGGTAGGCAACGGCGCGGTCGATGAGCGGAGCGATGCGTTCGGCAAGTCGATCAGCCTGCCCCTGGCTTAATCGGCTGACCTCACGGACCAATCCGAGCAGCCCGGGTCGACGCACAGCAGGCCGGAACACCGCTCGGACAACGGCGTCGATCCGATCAAGCGGATCGTCGGGCGCCGCCCTGACTGCAGCATCGATCACGATCACCAACTCGGCAGCAACCTTGTCGAGGACCCCGTCAACCAGGGCTTCCTTCGAATCGAACCAGTACAGCACCGTCTGTTTGCGCACCCCGACGTCACGGGCGATCTCGTCGAGCGATACGGCAACAACACCACGAACACCGAACAGATCAAGTGCCGCATCGAGGATTCGCTCACGCGTCGTTCGGTCGGGCACAGGATCATCATGACATCTCTCTCTACCAATTGGTAGACGATTCGTGATAGAACGTCAGACGTGATCGCCGAATCCCTTGCGGGCAAACGAATTGCCATCACCGGTTCGACCGGTTTTGTTGGCACGGCATTAGTCGAGCGCATGCTGCGCTCCGTCCCCGACTGCGAACTCGTCCTGCTCGTCCGCGACGGCAAGCGCACACCTGCCGCCAAACGGACGCAGAAGGAAATCCTGAAGAACAACGCGTTCGACCGGCTCAGAGAAAAGTTCGGCGCGCCTGATTCGACCGAGACATTCGCCGAGATGACCGATCGCCGCATCACCACGATCGCCGGCGACGTCAGCCGTGACGGTCTTGATCTGAACGAGACCGATCGGGCGACGTTCGCCAGCTGCGACACCATCATTCACTCGGCTGCCGCCGTCTCGTTTGACTCGCCACTCAACTCAGCCGTCGAGATCAACCTGCTTGGCCCGGTCCGCATCGCCGAGCTGTGCAACGAAATCGGCATCACCCCCCACATCGTTGCGGTCTCCACGTGCTATGTCGCCGGCAACCGCCGCGGCCGAGCACCGGAAGAACTCGTCAGCGAGGGCCCTTGGGACATCGGTCTCGACTGGCGCAGCGAAGTCGCGTCGGCCCGCCGTTTGAAGGGCGACACCGAAGCAGTCAGCCGAACACGAGCGAACCTCGAACGGTTCCGCAAGGACGCGCGCACCGAACTGGGTGCGGCGGGCGCACCAGCGCTCGCCGCGAAAACCGAGCAGCTCCGCGAGCGCTGGGTCCGTGCCGAACTCGTCGACGCCGGCCGGTCGCGTGCTGCCAGCCTCGGCTGGCCCGACGCGTACGCCTACACGAAAGCACTCGGCGAGCAGGCGCTCACCGAAGTGAAGGGCGATGTACCCGTCTCGATAGTCCGACCATCGATCATCGAGTCGGCATGGGCCGAACCGAACCCCGGCTGGATCCGCGGTTTCCGCATGGCCGAGCCGGTCATCATCTCGTTCGCTGGCGGCCTCCTCAAAGAGTTCCCCGGCGTCCCAGAAGGCACCGTCGACGTCATCCCCGTCGACATCGTGGTTGCCGCGATCATCGGCGTCGCCGGCGCCGGGCCGGACAAGGCCCCCCGGATCAGCCAGGTCGCATCAGGTGGGGTCAACCCGCTGCGCTACCGCGCCATGGTCGACTGGACCACCAAGTTCTTCACCGACAATCCGCTGTACGACAAAGACGGCCAGCCGATCATCGTCCCCGAGTGGAAATTCCCTGGCCGCGGTCGCGTCCAAAAACAGCTGACGCGAGCCCAGAAGGTGTTGACCACCGCCGAGAAGGCGCTGCAGACACTCCCCCTCCGTGGCAAGCAAGCCGACTTCGCCGCTGAACTGGAATCGAAGCGGCAAGACATCGAGCGGGCGCTCGAATACGTCGAGCTGTACGGCCTCTACACCGAGTGCGAAGCGATCTACCAGATCGACAACCTGCTCGGCCTGTGGGACACGCTCGATGCTGACGACCAGCGCGACTTCAACTTCGACCCGCGGGTCGTCGATTGGGATCACTACGTCAACAACATTCACCTGCCGTCGATCGTCCAGCACGCCCGAGTCAAGTCCACCCCTGGCAAGTCAAAGGCGACCGACCGCATGGGCCGGATGCGCAAGCAGGTCCTCGACCCGAAGCGCCACGTTGCTGCCTTCGACCTCGAAAACACACTTATTGCCTCGAACGTCGTCGAAAGCTACTCGTGGCTGGCCACACGCCGCCTCGATACGCCCGAGCGCCTCCGCTACGTGTTCCGCACGCTGCTCCAGGCCCCGGGCCTCCTCAAGATCGATCGCCAAGATCGCACCGATTTCCTGCGCCACTTCTACCGTCGCTACGAGAACGCACCGGTCGCGCAGGTCGAAGCCGATGCCCGCGAGATGATGACGCAGCTCATCATGGCAAAGAGCTTCCCCGACGGCCTGCGCCGGGTCCGCGAACATCGCGCTGCGGGCCACCGCACGATCCTGATCACTGGCGCACTGAGCTTCAATGTCGAGGGCTTACGCCCACTGTTCGACGAGATCTTCGCTGCTGAAATGACCGTCAAGCCCAACGGCACCTACACCGGCGAAATGCCCGTCGTGCCGCCGACCGGCGAGGCCCGAGCACAGCTGCTCACCGATTACTGCGACCGCGAAGGCCTCGACATCAACGAGTGCGTGGCCTATGCCGACTCGTCATCCGACCTTCCACTGTTCGAAGCAGTCGGCTTCCCCGTTGCAGTCAACCCGGAAACTCGGCTTGCCACGATTGCTCGCAAGCGCGGCTGGCTCGTCGAAAACTGGAGCAAGGCATCGGGCTCATCGCAGTCGATCTTGCCGATTGGCAAGTTGCTGAGCGAGCGCGAACGAAAGGCATTCGTTTCATGAGGGCACTGCAGGTCCGCCGCAACGTCGCCAAGCTCGGCATCGCCCGGATTGCGTCAGCCGTGTCACCCACGATGGCGGCCAAAATGGGCCCGCTTGACCTTCGCACGATCGATGATCCATCGTGCCCTGGCGGCGCAAACGCCACGGGCTGGCATCAGGTGAAGACGAGGCTGGCAGGTATCTGCGGCTCCGACATTTCGCTCGTCGAGGGGCACGCATCGACCTACTTCGAAGATTGGGTCAGCTTCCCGTTCGTCCCCGGCCACGAAGTGGTCGGTGAACTCGAGTCTGGCCAACGCGTGATTCTCGAACCGGTCCTTGGCCATGCAGCCCGCGGGCTGCCACTCCCCTTCGAGGGTGCCTCGCCAGCAGACGGCGACGACTACGCCCACCTCGCAATGGATTCCAACGGTGGAGCACTCGAAGCGGGTATCCAAACCGGCTTCTGCTGCTCGACCGGCGGCGGCTGGGCCCCTTGGTTCTGGGCGCACGAGTCGCAGCTCCATCACATCGACAGCTCGATGCCTGACGAACGGGCTGTCCTTGTCGAACCGCTCGCTGGAGGTATCCACGCGGCCCTCCTCAGCCGTCCGAGCCTGGCTGGCATTGAGCATCCCGTCGTCGCCGTCCTCGGCGCTGGCACCATGGGCCTAGCCGCGATTGCAGGCCTCAAGCGCTACGTCCCCGAGGCCAGGATCGTCGTCGGGGCTCGCTACCCGCACCAGCAGGCCTTCGCCAAGGCGCTCGGAGCCGACGTTGTCGTTCCCGACAGCCAGCTGCAGAGCGCCGTCCGTCGCCAAGTTGGCGGCATGGTCGTTGGCGGCCAACTCACTTCTGG
>JBNMOS010000074.1:0-17348 GCA_051275435.1 Ilumatobacter sp. | reverse complement strand
GCTCGGTCGCTGACGTACACGAAACCTTGGTCGTCGAGATGGCCGATGTCGCCGGAGCGCAGCCAGCCATCGACGATGGTTTCAGCGGTCGCTTCCGGACGGTTCCAGTAGCCGCGGATCAGTGACGGGCTGCGGAACCAGATTTCACCGGTCTCGCCGACTGCCAGGTCGTTGCCTTCGGGATCGGTGACCTTGACGTCCATGATGGGAACCGCTCGGCCGGTCGACTTCGGGTTGTTGACGAAGTCGTCGCCAGCGTTTTGCGGGCCGTAGGCGTTGGTCTCGGTCATGCCGTAGCCGAGGCCCGGGCGGCCGCGCTGGAAGTTCTCGTCGATGCGCTTGACCAGTTCGGGCGGCATGGGAGCGCCGCCGCCACCGACGGAACGCAGCGACGATGTGTCGCGCTCGGCGAAGGTCTCGGCTTCGAGGAGATCCCAGCTCATTGTCGGCACGCCGACGAAGTTGGTCACGCGTTCCTGTTCGATGAGTTCGAGGGCTCGGTTCGGTTCCCACTTGAAGGTCATGACGAGCTTGGCGCCGCTGACGAAAGAGCCGAGCATGACGGGGACAAGACCGGTGACGTGGAACAGGGGCACGCACAGCATGAAGGCGGTTTGCGGTGCGCCGCCCTCTTCGACAGTGGCCGGGTCTTCGGGTTCGCGGAGGCCACTGACGGCGGCGCGAGCGGCGAAGGCGAGGAGTGCGCTGAGTACGGCACGGTGTGTCGAGACTGCGCCCTTCGGCCGGCCGGTGGTGCCCGAGGTGTACAGGATCGTCATGTCGTCGTCAGGGTCGATGTCGGCGTCGGGCATGGTGGCGCCTGCCGTCAACGCCTCGTCGAGGTCCAACACGCCTGCTGGGAGTTCGCCAGTAGCCCGGGCCACGACGATCTTGGCGTTGATCGCGCCCGGTGCTGCGTCTTGTATGCGCTGCAATCGTTCAGCGTCGGCGATGACGACCTTGGAACCGGAGTCTTCGATTGCAAAGACCAGTTCGTCGGTGACCCACCAGGCGTTCATCGGGACGACGACCGCCCCGACGGAGGTGATCGCGGCGAACGCAGCAATCCACTCGGGGTAGTTGCGCATCGCGATTGCGACGCGGTCGCCTTTAACGACTCCGAGATCGCTGACGAGGAGGTGGCCGATCTGGCCGGCCATTTCGAGGACGCGCGGCATCGTCCAGCGCTCGTCTTCGAAGATAATGAACTCGTCGGTGCGCAGCGCAGCGAGTTCGAACAGCGCCCGAATGTTGGGTGGTGTGCCAGCGAAGACCTTGCTGGTCTGGCCAAGCACCTCGGTCTCTTGGATCTCGAACATCGAACCGGGTGCACAGACGGCCGCGCAGGCCTCTTGGAACGTCATCGTCATAGGACGACATGGTGCCAGGCACCAGGTCGTCCGAACGAATGGTGAGCCATGGTCGTGCGTAAGCGGACGACCTGGTGCCTGGCACCAGGTCGTCCTAGCGGATCGCGAAATGGTCGAGGTCGGGGTCGTGGGTCATCTGCCAGTAGTCGACGAGACGCCACGGCATGATGACCACGACGCGGCCAGCATCATTGCGATACCAGTTACGGAGGCCCGGAGTGCTCCAAATCAGTTGTTCGTGCGCAGCATCGAAGGCGTCGTTGTAGTCGAACATCGGCTCGGGGTGCACCTCGATCGATGTGCCGCCGGCTTTGGCCACTTCGGCCAGGCAGGCAGTGATGTGTCGGGCATGGCACTCGGCCTGGAAAATGGCGCTGCCGCCGTGGCCGAGGCCCGTGGTGGGGCCCTGCATCATGAAGAAGTTCGGGAAATCGGCCACGGTGATGCCGAGGTAGGCGTACGGATCGTCGTTCGCCCACAGGTCGGCGAGGTCGACACCGTCGCGGCCGATCAGACCGAGTCGGCTCGCTGACTGGAACACTTCGAAGCCGTTGGCCATGATCACGATGTCGTGTTCGCGGTGCTCACCGTCGGCAACGACGCCGGATGCATCGACGTGATCAACCGCCTCGACGATCAACTCGACATTTGGCTTGCGAACAGTCGCGAACCAGCCGTTGTCGAGCAGGATGCGTTTTCCGTAGGGCGGGTAGGTCGGCAGGCACTTGTCGATCAGGTCGGGTCGCCCGTCGAGTTCAGATCGCAGGTGCTCTTCCATTTGCTGCCGGTGGCGCTCGTTGGCGCGGTTGATCGAGTGCGGCAACTCCCAGTCAGGGTCGCGCTGTAGGAGTGGGAGAAGGCCGTCGCCGTAGCGCCAGAGCATCACGAAACGGAACCACGATGCATAGAAGGGCATATGTTCGAACAGCCACTGCGACCCGGCGGGAATCGGGTCGTGATAGCGCGGAACCGGCCGCGCCCACTGCGCTGTGCGCTGGTAGACCGTGAGCTCAGCGACCTGGTCAGCGATTGCCGGGACGATCTGCATCGACGACGCGCCGGTACCGATCACAGCGACCCGCTTGCCGGTGACATCGAGGTCAGCAGGCCAGTGCGATGAGTGGAATATCGGCCCGTCGAAGCTCTCGGTGCCCGGTACCGGCGGCGGTTTGGGAACGTTGAGCTGGCCAATCGCACTAATGAGTACCTGGTACTGCCGGGTCTCGCGGCCGGTGGGTGTGTGGAGGTCGACAGCCCACTCGCCGGCTTCGTCGTTCCATCGTGCGCCGACTACCTCGGTCTCGAACTGCACCTTTGGCGTGACCCCGAACTCGTCGGCGTTGCGCTGCAAGTAGTTATGGAGGTCGGCACGCGGTGAGAAGTAGCGAGACCAGCGGTTCGGCTTCGCGAACGAGAATGAGTAGGCGTGGTTCGGGGTGTCGACGCCGGCACCCGGATAGATGTTGTCGCGCCAGACGCCACCGACGCTCGTGCCACGCTCAACGATGTCGTAATCGATGCCGAGTCGGTCGAGGCGCACGCCCATGATGATGCCGCTCGCTCCGGCGCCCACGACCAGCACGGATGGCCGTTTAGCGTCGGCGGGCCACTCGACGTCGCGTGAGAGAAACCCCATCTCCTCGCGCATCATCGGTGCATATTCCGTCGGGATCGGTTCCCCGAGGCACACGCTCATCATCTCGACCATCAGTTCGTCGCCGGGGTCGGTGATGGCTGGCTTGAGGGCGATGGCATCGACAGCGGCAGCTCGGATTTCGTTGGCGATGTCGTCGCTGAAGCCAGCGTCTTCAGGTGCGATGAGCCGGACGTCGCGGCGTGGCAGATACGGGGCTTCCAGCCACTTCCGGTGGCCGGTGATCTGGAACAAACACATCGTCAACACACGGAGGTCGGCATCGCGCACGGCGTCAGCAACAATCATCGATGCCAGCATGGCCTCGGGTGAGTCGTCGCGGCGAGTCGTCCCGTGTTGCGAAGGCGTGAGGTAGATGCGCACCAGCTGCGCACCTACCTCACGCCTTCGCTGGGGATGCGATGCGATGCGATGGGATGGGATGCGGTGGGATGGGATGCGGGATGGCCCAGTAGCTTCCCAAGGCGTGAGCGGACAGTCGACGTTTGAGTTCTTGGGGATGACCGAGACGGGTGATTCCGCTGGCGGGTATCGCGTGCCCATTACTGACAGAGCGGTCGGGGGAGGGCGCGGTTCACTGTTCGGCGGTGTTGGCCTTGCGGCCGGCGTCGCTGCAATGGAAGCGCACACGGGTAAGCCAGCAGTCTGGGCCACGGCGCAGTACATCGCCACGCTCTACAACCCATCGGAGATGCACCTCGACGTCGCCACGCCTGCCGTTGGTCGCAGCGTCACCCAATGCCGGCTGCAGGCCACGTCCGAGGGCAACGAGATCGTCAATGTGCTTGGCGCCGTCGGCGAGCGCCCAGAAAAGCTGCGCGGCGTGTGGGACACGATGCCTGACTGCCTGTCGCCTGGCGATTCGGTCGACCCCGAACGGCACTTCGACTACCCCTCGCTGCACGACCATGTCGAGGTCAAGATGGCGCGCGGGATGTTCGGCTTCTCCGGCATCGGCGAGGCAACTGGCGACAATCGTTCGCTGGTCTGGGTGCGGATGCCCGGCGTTCGAGTCGATGCGGCGTCGCTGGCGATCATCGCGGACTACGCGCCATCAGTCGTCGGTAATGCGATGGGGCGAGTAACAAACCTGTCGAGCCTCGATAACACCATCCGCTACGCCGACGCAGCTCCTGCCGACACCGACTGGGTGCTCTGCGACAACCAGGTCGAGTTCGTCGGGAATGGCTTTGCCAACAGCAGTTGCCTGATGTGGAGCGAGTCGGGCCAATTGTTGGGCACGGCCAGCCAATCCATGACGATTGTGCTCCTCTGACGAGGAGCGGCGGCTTCGCCGCCTCATCGACTGCGTCGCTGCAATCGGTGCTTCGGCTTCGCCGAAATCGCTGCGCTCTCGGGGCGGGGCCTCTGCTCGCCCTTGTCCTCACTCAGCCAGGTTCGGCCATGGCCTGCAGTGTGGCGAGGTCGAAGCCAGCGAGTTGCTTGTAGGCGTTTGCTTCGCGTTCGAGCACGGCGGTGTCGACGCAGGTGTGCTCGTCGGTGCACGCTCCAACACAGCGCTCAGCCACCCACTGCATGACGCGTTCGGGTCCGGCCTGCCGGTTGGCCAGGGTGAGCTTGGCGGTGGGCTCGAGACGCGCTGTCTCGTACGCCGTGAGGGCCGCGGAAATATCGTCAGCGTTGGCTAGCGCAGCAGCGAGGGCCTCGCCGTCGAGGATGGCCTGGCTCGATCCGTTGCTGCCGTTCGGCCGCATTGGGTGCGCCGCATCGCCGAGGAGCGTGACCCGCCCGAACGACCAACGATCGACGGGATGGCGGTCGACCATCGGGAACTCGTAGGCCGCATCGGTCGATGCAATCAGTGCGCCAACATCGAGCCAGCCGTAATTCCACTCGGTGAAGCTCTCAGCAACCCAGGCCGGGTCGACCTCACGATTCCAACTGACGGTCGCCATGTCGACGTCCATCGGCCGTTCGGCCACCCAGTTGATCAGCGCCATGCCATCGTCGTCCGGATCGCTGATCGGATAGACCACTGCTTTCTGGCCGTCATCGCCAGCCATGAACATGGTGCGACCGCCAAGAAACGCTGGGGCTCGCACGGCACCGCGCCACAGCACGAGGCCCGACGGGTGGGGGAGGCCCTGATCGGGATGGAGCTGTTGACGGACAACAGAGTGGATGCCGTCGGCGCCGACGAGCACCTCGCTTGCCACCTCGATGTCGACGTCTGACCGACGGTTCCGGAATGTCGCCGTGACCAGATCGTTGGGTTGACCGTCGCCCTGCCTGAACGAGATGAGGCGCATGCCCGTGTGCAATCGATCGGGCCCGAGCCGATCGAGCGCGGCCTGCCATAACAGCATCTGCAACTTGCCGCGATGGATCGAGAACTGCGGCCAAGGGTTGCCCGCTGCGAGCCCCCGTGGCTCTTCCCATATCCGAATCCCATCGCGGGACAAGAAGGCGAGCGCCTCGGTTCGGACCCCAGCGGCGTCGAGAGCTGGCAGGAGCCCGAGTCCGTCGAGCACGCGCACCGAGTGCGGCAGCACGTTGATGCCGACGCCGAGTTCGGATGGCTCGACGACTGATTCGAAGACGTCAACCTCGTGGCCGGCGTCGTGCAAGCACATTGCCGCCACGAGCCCACCGATTCCGCCGCCAGCGATCGTTATCGAAGTCATTCCGACAGTGTGGCGCACCTGCGCCGTTGAGGTGTCAGTCGCGGACGGGCGGCGAGAAGCCGTCAGGGATGACGAGGTCGTCAGGCGACAGTTCGCTGATCGATGACTTCCCCATTCCCATCAGGTTCGAGTCGATGCCCATGCGCAGCACGTCGAGCACGTTCTCGACGCCGGCCTGGCCGTTGGCAGCGAGGCCCCAGAGGTAGGCGCGGCCGATCATCACGGCCTTGGCGCCGAGCGCCAGTGCCTTGACGACATCAGAACCGCGTCGGATACCGGAGTCCATGACGACTTCGATCTGGTCGCCGACGGCTGCAACGACCTCGGGCAGGCAGCGAATTGGTGCCGGGGTGCCATCGAGGTTGTTGCCGCCGTGCGTTGACACCGAGATCGCTGATGCGCCAGCGTCGACTGCCTTGCGAGCTTCGTCGGCCCGGTTGATTCCCTTCACCATGAACGGGCCGTCCCACTGAGCGCGGAGCCAGGCGACGTCGTCCCATGACGGGGGAGGGGTGCCCATCCAGGTGCCGTATGCGTCGAAGAAGCCGGGAACAGGATCGTTTGACGACACGCGGAAGTTCGGAGCACCGAGCTGCGGGATCCCGCCCGACTTCAACCAGTCGATCAGCCATCGTGGCTTGATGATGGCTTCGGGGCCATGCTTGATCATGGTCTTTAGATCGATTGCCTCGGGGATTGCCGGGCTGCCCCAGTCACGGCTGTGGACGAACGACCAGTCGAGTGTGAGGATCATGCCCACAGCGCCAGCGACCTTGGCGCGTTCCATGCGAGCGACCATCGAGTCGCGATCGCCGGCCCAGTAGATCTGGAAGAACGTTGCTGCCCCAGTGGCCATGACTTCGTCCATCGGCTTCGAGGAGAACGAGCTCAGCCCCATCGGGATGCCACGGGCCACAGCGGCTCGGGCGACGGCGACCTCGCCGTCGGGGTGCACGGCCTGGACGCCGGTCGGCGAAATGATGACGGGCATTGACAGGTGCTGGCCCATCACTTCGGTTTCCATCGACCGCTCTGCCGATTGGCCTGCAGTGATCGGGCGCAGGCCGAGCTCGTTGAACGCAGCGACATTGTCGTCTTTTGTCAACCCGGCTTCCGCTCCGGCGATCAGCGCGCCGTACACCGACTTCGGCAGGCGACGCTTGGCGCGCTGCTGCGCAACTGCGATGGACTCGAACCAGGGATTTGCCACGCCGTCAGTGTACGAATCACCAGTGGCACGGCGGCAATTTCAGCTCTCGGCTTCGAGCATGGCGGTGAGCAGGTCGCCGATGCCTTCGGGGAGCAGCGTTTCCATCGGTGTTTCGTTGGCCTCGGCAAGGTTGGCGAGTGCAAGGACCACGTCGTTCGGGTCGAGTTGGTCGGTCAGGACGATGTCGCGGACCATCTGGTTGGTGGCGTGGGTGGCCTCGTCCCCAGCAGTGATGTGCTCGGTGATTCCGTCCACCATGCGGTCATTGAAGCCCGTGTTGTATGGCCCCGGATTGACCTTGCAGACGTCGACGCCGTGAGGCGCGAGTTCGCCGCGCAGGCTCTTCGTGAACGCTTCGACCGCGTGCTTCGTCATGCAATACGGCGATGTGAGCGGTGAGGCGAGAATGCCAGCAACTGACGACACGTTGATGATGCGGCCCCAGCCGCGCTCGATCATCCCCGGCGCGATTGCCTGACACATCTCGACCATGCCGAAGACGTTGACATCGAAGATGGCGCGAACTTTGTCCATCGGCACGGTGATCATCGGGGCCATCACGCCCATGCCAGCGTTGTTGATGAGCACGTCGACGCCGAGGTCGGCTGTTGCTGCGATGTCGGCGGACGAAGTGACGTCAAGCTTCATCGTCGTGAGTTCAGGATGCTCGGCGGCCAGCGCATCGGCCTGCTCAGGAGTTTCCGTGGCCGCAATCACGGCATGCCCCCGTGCGGCGAGCTCGATCGCTGCGCCCTTGCCGAATCCAGAGCCTGCGCCGGTGATCAAGATCGTTCGCTGTGTCATCTCTGCAGTTTCGCATGTTTCTGTCAACTGGGGTGACCCCTGGCACCGGTGCCGAACGACACCAGGATCGGCCTCGGCTCCGGGGCTGGAACTGCCGATACTTGCAGGGTGAGTAATGACCAGCACCCCACGATCGGCCAGCGGCTTCGTCGCCGCGCCTGGTCGCGCGCCGGTGCCGTCGCCGCAGTCGTCTCGAAGGGCCCGCCTCGCCGCGTCCTGACCTTTTCGACTCGCCTCCTACTCTTAATTGCGGGTTCCGGTTTGATCGCCACGTCCGTCGCCGTGACGCTGTGGACCGATCTCGGCCCCGGCCCGCTCGATGTGTTCATCGGTGCCATTAAGACGCGCACCGGCCTTCCGCTGACCGTTGCCGTGTGGGCGACCGTCGGCTCGCTGATTCTTGGCGCGTGGGCGCTTGGCCGGCGGCCGGGATTCGGCACGCTGCTCTCGCCTTTCTTGATCGGGCCGATATTGCAGTCGGTCCTTGCCGCGCTTGAGATGTTCGAAGCACCGACATCGCTGATCGTGCGGATCGCATTCCAACTCCTTGCCATCGGTGGCATCGGCGTTGGTGCCGGGGCACTCATCGTCTCGGGCCTGGGTGCCGGGTCGGGGGAGTTGCTGGCCAGCGCAGCGTCAGACCGTGTCGGACGCCCAGAGTCACTCGTTCGCCCGATGTTCGAGGCGACGTGGATTGTTGTCGGGGTTGCTCTCGGAGGCCCCGCTGGCCTCGGCACTGTGCTGGTCGCTGTGTTCGTTGGTCCGTCAGTTGCCCGTGGCTATGCCGCGGTCGATCGGCTCGCATCGCGGTCAGTGCAGACGCTGGCGAACACTCACGAGGCGATCATCGCTCGTGAGCTGCAGCACACCTGATCAGTCAAGGCCGATCAGTACACGAGTCAGAAACGGAGGCGTTGCCAGGCGGCAGACACGCGCTGGCGGAGGCGACCGAAGACGGTCAGCTTGACGCCACCGAACGCATCGACCGGGTCGGCCGGTGCGAGATGGATGATGCTGGGCGGTGCCCACCAGGTGATCTTGTACACCGTCGGCGCCGGCCACACGTTGCTGCGTTTGAGCGTGGCGACGTGGGGCGATGGCCACGGCGACCACACCGGTCCGATAGCGGACTCGGGCGCGTGGGCCCAGGTCAGTGCGCTCGGGGCAGGAAGAAGATGGAATGGCGTGCTCACTCGAAAGTAAGTTTCACACGCGAGTCACTGCTGAGCGCGGATACTTACTGCCCGGCTGGTTGCTCTCTCAGGAGCGGAAATCGAGCCCGGCAAACTCGCCCGACGAACGCCAGTCAGCGATGTACTCGAAGTAGGCGGTCGGGCCTTCCGGAAAGCCGAGCCGGTTGACCATGTCGCCAGGGCCTGCCTCTTGGCCCTCGTTGTTGTAGTAGCCCGGGGTGCAATCAGGATTGCCAGCAAATTGCCGACCGCCGCTGATCAGCCGCTGCATCCAAGCTGCTTCCGCTTCGGGAGTCACTTCCACCTGGTCGGCATCGATGTCGACGGCGTGCTTCACGATCGCGGCGATTGTGTTGCCGCGCTCGATGAGGTTGTGGGGGATGTTTGAAATCAGGTTGGCGCCGTGCGTCGGCTGCACCATGAAGAGGTTGGGGAAACCGTGCATGTGGATGCCGTGGAGTGACGACATGCCGTCTGCCCAGTACTGGCTGAGCGTCACGCCGTCGCGGCCAACGGTTTCAAAGCCTGAGCGGCGGGCGTACTCGGTGCCGACTTCGAAGCCAGATGCATAGATCAGGCAATCGAGTTCGTAGTGGTCGCCATTGGCCCAGATGCCGGTTTCGTCGATGCGTTCGACGCCCTTGCCGTCGGTGTCGATCAGGTGGGTGCCCGGCTCGTTGTACGCGAGGAGGTACTCGTCGTGGAAGCAGGGCCGCTTACAGAGTTGGCGATACCAGGGCTTCAGCTTCTCGGCGGTGATCTCGTCGTTGACGACCTGGTCGACGCGGGCGCGGACTTCGGTCATTTTCTCGTCGTCGCTGTCGTGGTACGCGCGCTCCATTGCCTCGGGGGTGAACTCCGGAGGATCAGCGGAGAACAGCTTGTCGCGGATGCGCTTGCTGATGTCGGTCCATCCGTCTTTGACCAAGTCTTCGTCGACGAAGCCACCGGTCTGCAGGGTGGTGAAGTTGACGAGCCAGCGTTGTTGCCAGCCGGGCTCGAGCGTGTCGAACCACTCCGGGTCGATCGAGTGGTTGTTGCGGACGTCGATCGAAGACGGTGTGCGCTGAAAGACGAACAGTTCCTTTGCCGCGCGAGCGAGGTGCGGGATGCACTGCACCGATGTGGCGCCCGTGCCAATGATGCCGACCCGCTTGTCGGCGAGGCCATCGAGCGGCGCACCAGCGGGGTTGCCGCCCGTGTACTCGTAGTCCCAACGGCTCGTGTGGAAGGTGTGGCCGCCAAAGGTGTCGATGCCGGCGATACCGGGGAGCTTCGGACGGTGCAGTGGGCCGGTGCCCATGGCAATGAATTTGGCGCGCACCTCGTCGCCGCGGTTCGTTTTGATAATCCAGCGGCTGGCTGCTTCATCCCAATCGAGAGAGGTGACCTCAGTGGAAAAGACCGCCTTCTCATACAGGTCGAAGTGCTCGCCGATACGACGGCAGTGGTCGAGGATCTCGGGGCCCTTGCAGTACTTCTCGCTGGGCATGTGGCCGGTCTCTTCGAGCAGCGGCATGTACACAAACGAGGCGGTGTCGCACTGGGCGCCGGGATACCGGTTCCAGTACCAGGTGCCACCGAAGTCGCCACCCTTCTCGATGATCCGGATGTCGTCGACGCCAGCCTGGCGCATCTTGGCGCCGGCGAGGAGCCCGGCGAAACCGCCCCCGATGAAGGCAAAGGTGACCTCGTCGTGCAACGGTTCCCGTTCGACCGGTTTGACGTAGGGGTCTTCCAGATACTTGGCGAACTGGCCCGTCAACTCGACGTACTGCTCGTTGCCGTCACTCCGCAGCCGCTTGTCGCGTTCTTCGAGGTACTTGGAGCGCAACGCCTCTTTGTCAATGACCACATCTGCCGACATAGTTGCAGAGTACAAGTGTTTGGCGGATCGGGCTCAGCCGGAAGCTGGTCGAGTTTGCGCGGCCGGCTCGACAACCAGGAAGTACAGTCCACGCCGTTATGGACACTGCTCAGCGAGATCCCGCCATCGAGTCGCTCAGCGTCTTCGACATGCTCAAAATCGGTGTCGGCCCGTCGAGCTCGCACACCCTCGGCCCGTGGCGAGCCGTCCAGCGGTGGCTCGGCGAACTTGCTGAAGAATTGGCTGCTGAATCGCTTGGGCTGCGCGACGTCGAGCACATCCGCGTCCACCTGTATGGATCGTTGGCCCTGACCGGCAAAGGCCACGCCACCGACCAGGCAATTGCGCTCGCACTCCTCGGCCACCAGCCCGAAACGGTCGACGTCGCGGCGATCGCCGCGCACGTCCACGGCCTGGCCCGAGCGGGAACAGTGGGACTGGTTCCCGGCCACACCGCGCGATTCGAGATGGCGAACGACATTGTTTTCCACATCGACGCTCGGTTGCCGGGGCACGCGAACGGCATGACCTGTGAAGCCACCATCGCGGGCGAACCTCGGTCGGCGTCGTACTACTCGGTCGGCGGCGGGTTCGTCGTCGGCGCCGACGAGATCCCGGGCGCCAAGAACTTCGTCGCACTCCCGCATCCGGCGCAGAGCCCCGACGACCTACTCGAGCACTGCACCACTCGCGGTTGCAGGATCGCTGATGTCGTGTGGACCAACGAGCAGGAGTGGAGGTCTGTCGACGAAATCCGTTCCGGGCTGCGCGACATCTGGGCAGTGATGCTCGAAGGCGTCTACCGGGGCTGCCACACCGACGGCATGCTGCCGGGTGGGCTCGACGTGAGGCGTCGTGCCGGGCCGCTCAGCCGACGGCTGCTCGCCGGCGACGATGCGCCGACAGCAGGCGAGTGGGTCGAGTTGATTCAGCGTCGCGATTTCCGTTTTGCCGAAATCCTGCAGTGGGTCAGCACGTTCGCCATGGCAGTGAACGAAGAGAATGCCGACCTCGGGCGAGTTGTCACCGCACCGACCAACGGTGCAGCGGGCGTCATCCCGGCAGTGCTGCTCTACCACGTGTGCTTCTCGGAGCAGCCGGTCACCGAGTCGGGGATCATCGACTTCCTGCTCGTTGCCGGTGAGATCGGCACGCTCTTCAAGAAGGGCGCCACCATTTCAGCAGCGATGGGCGGTTGCCAAGCCGAAGTCGGGGTGTCGAGCGCGATGGCAGCGGCGGCGCTGGCTGAAGCACTCGGTGGCACGGTTGAACAGGCGTTGATGGCTGCCGAGATCGCGATGGAACATCACCTCGGCCTGACATGCGACCCGGTCGGCGGCCTCGTCCAGGTGCCATGCATTGAGCGCAACACGATGGGTGCGGTCAAGGCGATCAACGCCGCTGAATTGGCGATGGCGAGCAACCCTGCCGATGCTCGCGTCTCGCTCGCCGAAGTGATCAAGACCCTGCGCGAAACCGCTGACGACATGTCCGATCGCTACAAAGAGACCAGCCAGGCTGGCCTTGCGGTCAACGTGTCGGTGCGCGTTCCCGAGTGCTGATCAGTCAGCCTGATCAGGCTGCAGCGGCGACGCTGCGACGCTGCAGCCAGTGCTGTGCCTCGGTGACCATGAGCACAACGAAGAACTGAGCAACCGCGAGGCCGGCGATGGTCGCTGATGCTGCGGTGTCGTGGTGGTAGCTGACGATTAAGCCGAGCACCACGGACGACCATCCGAAGAGGACAGCGACAGCCATCGCCACGGGAATGCGCCTGACGATCAGGACTGCGGATGCCGGAGGAGCGACGAGAAATCCGAACACGAGCAGGGTCCCGACGACGCGGAAGCTCGACACGACCGACACTGCAAGCAGGGTGAGAAGCGCAGCGTGGGCCAAGCCCGGCCGAAGCCCGAGCGTCTCTGCTTTGTCGCGGTTGACTGCGAGCGCGAGGAACGAGCGGTGCCCCACGGCGAGCCCGACCGCAGTGATGACGAGAGCCACGACGCCGAGGCGGATCTCGTCGCTGCGAACACCGAGCACGTCGCCGAACAGAAAGCCGGTGAGGTCGCCGGTGAAGGTCGCCTCGCGGCTCAAGATCACGACGCCGAGTGCGAGCATCCCGACGAAGAGCAAGCCGATGCCGGTGTCGTCGGAGAGCCGGGTGGTCCGGTTGACCAGGTTGACGCCGCCCACCATCACAAGGGCGCTGACGAGTGCGCCAAGCGTCAGATCGAAACCCCAGATAGCTGCGAGGGCGATACCAGGAAGCACGCCGTGCGCGAGCGCGTCGCCGAAGAAAGCGAGGCCGCGCACCACGACCCATGTGCCGACGAGGGCTGTGGTCGTGGCAGCGAGCAGGCCGCCGATCAGCGCTCGTTGTGAGATCTGCGACTGGAAGGCGTCGAGGACAACGTCAGAGAGTGCGGCAACCATCAACTGCGTGCATCAGCGATCAGTTGTGCGTTGGTCGCCATCATTCCAATGTAGGTGTCGGCGCCGGTACCTGGTGCACCGAGGCTTTCGGTGAACAACTCGATGACCGGCATCTCGCGCCCGAGTTCGTCGGCAATCGCCTGGGCCAGTGCATCCGATTCGGTTGTCTCAGAGAAGATTGCGCCGACGTCGTTGGTGCGAATGGCCTCGAGGACTCCGTCGAGGTCGGCGGCCGATGCACCCGCACTCGTGCTCACCGACGGGATGATTGTGTCGACAATGGTGAATCCGTAGCGATCGGCAAAGCGGCTGAGTGCGTCGTGGCTTGTCACCAAGTTGCGTTGGAGGTCGGGGTTGGCTGCGAACGCGGCGGTGATCGTCGCATCGAGTTCGACGAGTTGGGCGACGTATGCGGAGGTGTTTGTGCTCACGTCGGCGATCGGCACCCCGGTGGTGCTGGCGACGGCTTCAGGGAACTTGGCGAACACTTCCGACATCAATACCGGGTCGAGCCAGACATGTGGGTCGACATCTTCGGACGGCTCCAGCGCTCCGCCGAGCGTGAAGACGACGGCGCCGGCATCGATGGCATTGGCGATCAGGTCGGTCATGCCCTCTTCGTAACCGAGGCCGTTGACCACGAGGAGATCGGCGTTCTCCATTTTCTCGGCCTGTCTGGCCGACGGAGCGAACTCGTGTGCGTCGGCTCCAACAGGCGTGATGATGTCGACCGTCAGTGCGGAGCCGACGAGGTCGCCAAGCGCGGCGGTCACCATGTCGCCGGCGATGCTCGTCGTGATGACGACCGACGGGAGCGCGGCCTGTTCGGTGTCGCCTTCGGACCCGCACGCGCTGAACACAGCGGCGAACGCAAGAATGGGAGTAAGAATCGTTCTCATTAGACTATGATATGGGAATCACTCTCAATACACCACCTCTGAATGCGTCAGATTCTGGCGCCGGTCGAGTCGGCGACAGCGCGCCTGCGATCACTGTTGACAACATCCGGGTGAGCCGCGGTGGCCGCGAAGTGCTGCGTGTCGACCACCTGGAGATTCCGCACGGCGTCACGGCCCTGGTCGGGCCCAACGGATCCGGCAAGTCGACGTTGCTCCATGCCATTGCCCACATCCTCCCGTTCACGGGCGACATCGATGCAGGCGGCGACGTCGCATATGTCCTGCAGACGCAACATGCCTCCGAGCACCTACTGGTGACAGCTCGCGAGGTTGTTGCACTCGGCCGTGCGGCGCAGCGCGGCCCCTTCGGCCGGCTTCGTGCCGAGGATCGAGCAGCGATCGATCGAGCGATGGAACGGCTCGACATCGCTGACCTAGCCAAACACCACCTTGCCGAAATGTCCGGTGGGCAACGGCAACGCGTCTTCGTTGCGCAGGGACTCGCCCAAGAAGCGGCCATTTTGTTGCTCGACGAGCCGGTCGCCGGCTTGGACATCGTCTCCATCCGTCAGATTCGCCAGATCATCGAGGAAGAGCGCGCCGCCGGCCGAGCAGTCGTGGTGGCGACACACGACCTCGACGAGGCAGCCCGCGCGGATCACGTGGTGCTGGTCAAGGGGCGAGTCGTCTCGTCAGGCCCGCCAGTCAAAGCGCTGACACCCGAGCACCTTGTCGCCGCCTATGGCGGACGGGTCCTCCAGCTCGGCGACGAAGTGGTGGCCATCGACGATGGCGTCCACCACGAAGACCACGAACATCACCACCACGATCACTAGCGGTCACACTGTGCCAGGCGCGCCGCGAACGGCTCAGCGACAGTTGCTGCAGAGGCCGTAAAGATCGACGGTGTGGTGTGTCGTGACGAAGCCTTCGGCCTCGGCGAGCGTGTCAAATGCCTTGTCGAGTGTTCGTTCGAGCTTGGTCTCGAGGGTGACGTCGCGGACGAGCCCACACGATTCGCAGATCAGGTGGTGGTGGTGCTCGGTGAGCGATTCGGAGAGCTCGAAGTGAGCGTGTTCGCCGCCGTGGACGAGCCGACGGACGACGCCAGCCTCTTCGAGTAGCCCCAGGTTTCGGTAGGCGGAGCTCTGCGCCAGGTCGGGGGAGGAGTCGAGTAGCTCAGGGAGCGTGACCGGCCCATCGGCCGCCTTGAGACCTTCGACGATTGCACGCCGGCCAGCGGTGTAGCGCAGATCGTGTTCGGCGAGTCGATCGTTAACCGCCCGTTCCAGTTCGCTCGTCGCCACCATACAGTGAGAATGATACCCAATATCTGAGAATGGGCTCTGCCCGCAGCCCGTCGAGTCGTGCTGACCTAGAGTCCGCCGGATGGATGCTGGTGTACGCGGGCTGCGAGTGATCGTGACGGCAGGAGCTGCCGGCATCGGACGTGCGATCGCCGAAGAGTTCGCCGATGACGGCGCAACGGTGTTCGTCTGCGATATCTCCATAGATGCGGTGACAGCGCTGCGCACCGAGCGGCCAGAAATCGGCGCAGCGGTCGCTGACGTCTCCGACGAGACAGCAGTTGACGCCTTCATCGACGAGGCAGTCAAGGCGCTGGGCGGCGTCGATGTGCTCGTCAACAACGCCGGAATCGCCGGGCCCGGTGGTCGCCTCGAGGACCTCGACGTCGATGCCTGGCGTCAAACACTCGATGTCAATGTCACCGGGATGTTCCTCACCAGCCGCCGTGTCATCCCGCACCTCATCGAGCAGCGCAGTGGTTCGATCGTCAACCTGTCGTCGACCGCCGGGCTGTTCGGATTCCCGTATCGAGCACCATATGCAGCGTCAAAGTGGGCGGTGATCGGCTTGACCAAGACGATGGCGATGGAACTCGGCGAGTTCGGTATCCGTGTCAACTCGATTTGTCCCGGTTCGGTGAACAACGAACGAATGGATCGTGTCGTCGATCTTGAGGCAGCAGCGAGCGGCCGACCGGCGGCTGATATCCGCGCGGGCTTCGCCAAGGCCGTTTCGCTGCAGACGTTCGTCGATCCACAAGACATCGCAGCGATGGTCCGGTTCGTCTGTTCGCCGGCGGGCGCCCGCATCAGCGGTCAGGCGCTGACCGTCGATGGCCACACCGAGTCGGCGCGTACCTGAGAACCCGTCCGCCAGCAGTAGACCGGCGGCACGTAGTGTTTGGGTCATGGCGCGCCAGATCCTCGTCCTCAACGGACCGAACTTGAACCTGCTCGGCACGCGCGAGCCCGACGTGTACGGCGCCGACACGCTCGACGACATCCTCGCCGAGTTGCGTGCCGGCGTGGCCGGTCGCGATGTCGAACTCCATGACGCACAGTCGAACAGCGAGGGCGAGTTGATTGACGCGCTGCATGATGCACGCACGTGGGCCGACGGCGTCGTGTTCAACCCAGGCGCTTACACCCACACGAGCATTGCCCTGCGGGACGCCATATCGGCCTGCGAACTGCCGGTGGTCGAGACGCACCTGTCGAACGTGCACGCTCGCGAAGAGTTCCGCCACACATCGATGCTCAGCGCCGTGTGTCTTGGCGTCGTCGGTGGCTTCGGCAAGCACAGCTACTCCATCGCACTCGACGGTCTCCTCGCCCACCTCGGCGACTCAGGGGATTAGCCGCGGCGAGGGCCTCCTCAAGAAACGCGAAGCGGATCGCGGATCGGGCATGATGGCGCCATGTTTCGCCACGTTGTGATGTTTGCCTGGGCCGATGGCATCGATGATGCCCATGTCGCCGCGACGACTGCTGCCTTCGACGCGCTGCCCGGCAAGGTCGACGTCATCCAGTCGTACGTCTACGGCCCGAACGTTGGCACCGCCGACGGCAACAGCGACTATGTCGTCGTGGCCGACTTCGCGACGGCAGACGATTTTGCCACCTACCGCGACCACGTCGACCACGTTGCCCTCGTGCAAGAGTTCATTGCCGGCAAGGTGAGCTCGCGTCACGCGATCCAATACGAGATCTGACGCGCCCGGCACGATGAACACCGTGTTGCGAGATGCCGACGTCGTGGTCGTCGGAGGTGACGCCATTGGGCTGCTTTTTGCACTCCGGGCTGCTCAGCGATTTATGCAGGTCGTGCTCGTGCGCGATGGCTCGGAGGTGCTCGACGATGGCGTCCTGTCGTTGGGTGACGAGGCGCAGCGAATCCTCGGAGCCGCAGGTCTCGACGAAGCGTTGCGGTTGATCACGGATGCGGCGGCGAGCGTTCGGCGTT
>JBNMOS010000073.1:0-17461 GCA_051275435.1 Ilumatobacter sp. | reverse complement strand
TGCGTTCGCTGACCACTTCGGCCACCCGAACCCGCATCTCGTCGGCAGCGGCCAAGCTCGCCCGAGCGGCGCGCTGGGCGAGTTCGTTGATGGCAAACGGGACGAGCGTGCGGTCGATCATGCCAATCACCTCGGGATGGCCAAGCGCATAGCCGATGCGCAGCCCGGCCAGGCCATGTGCCTTGCTGAAGGTTCGGGTGATCACCAGATTCGAGTGATCGGCCAGCAGTGCGGTCGAGTCGGTGACTCGTTCGTCGGTCACGAACTCCGAGTACGCCTCGTCGAGGACCACCAGGCATGTCTCGGGAACGGTGCGGAGAAACTCGGCAATGTCGGCTGTCGGCACGATGGTGCCGGTCGGATTGTTCGGGTTGGTGACGAAGACGAGCTTCGTCTTGTCGGTGATCGCCGCAGCCAGCGCGACGAGATCAAACGTTTCATCGACCAGCGGTACCCGCACCTGCTCGGCTTCGACGAGCGCGACGAACAGTGGATACGCCTCGAACGACGGCCAGCACATCGCTACCTGGTCGCCGCGCCCGACGTAGCTGAGAAGTAGCTGTTGGAGGATGCCTGCCGAGCCAGCGCCAATCGTGACCTGCTCGGTATCGACCCCGACGAACTCGGCGAGCTCTTCGCGTAGTGCTGTGGCACGGTGGTCGGCGTACAGGCCAATGTGCTCGATCCCGGCGCTGATGGCGCCAGCGACGGAGGGGAGCGGACCATACGGAAGTTCGTTTGATGCCATTTTGACGGCATCGGCGATCCCGTGTTCGGCCGCGGCTGCGGCGGCGGAACGGCCGGGCTTGTATCCGGGGAGAGCAGCAACAGCGGAGCGGGGGCGACCAGTCATCTCACCATGATCCCAGACCGACAGCGCCGGGACCGGATCACTTGGTCTGAAAGCTTCTCGCCTGGCAGTTTCTTCGTCGTGGCTGAGAGTGGCAACATCTCCGCCATGACGAACGAGCCGATTGAACGCGGCGCACTCACATGGCAGCCGGCAGAGGACGCTTGGGCGAACAGCTCGCTCTCCGACTTCGCCGAACACGTTGTGGGGCTCGGTGGGCCGACCTGCGCAGACTATGGCGCATTACTCGACTGGTCGCTCGGCGAACCCGGACCGTTTTGGTCGGCGGTCGCGAGCTGGCAGTGCATCCGCTGGCACGACGAGCCCAGCGCATCGTTGGTTGGCGGGGTCATGCCTGACGTGACGTGGTTCCCCGACGGCACGCTCAACTATGCCGAGCGGATGCTGGCATGGGCCTCCGAGCAGCCTGACGAGACGGCGATCATCGAGTTGTCTCAGAGTCGCAACCGTCGCGAAACCACCTGGGCGCAGCTGGTCGATCAGGTTGGACGCTGTCGTGCAGGCCTCGTTGAACGGGGCGTCGGCCGCGGAGATCGGGTGGTTGCGTTCAGCCCGAACATCTCCGAGACGTTGGTCGCCTTCCTGGCCACGGCGAGCCTTGGCGCGATCTGGAGTTCATGCGCGCCAGAGTTTGGGGTGCGTGCGGTGACGGACCGCTGGGCCCAGATCGAGCCGAAGGTGTTGATCGCCGTTGACGGCTACATGTACGGGACCAAGGGCATCGATCGCAGCGCGCACATTGATCAGATCGCCGCAGCATTGCCGTCCCTCGAGCACATCGTGCACATCGGCTATCTCCGGCCCGAGGGCGAACTCCCATCCGATGCGCGTGCCTGCGCATGGGATGACCTGCTTGGCGACCACGCTCCGCTGGTGTTCGAGGCGGTTCCGTTCGATCACCCGTTGTACGTCCTGTTCTCATCGGGTACGACCGGCCTGCCGAAACCGATCGTGCACGGCCATGGCGGCATCGTGCTCGAACATGCGAAGGCCTGGTCGTTGCACTACGGCCTGCAGCCGGGGGAGCGCGTGATGTGGTTCACGACGACCGGTTGGATGATGTGGAACTTCTTGATCTCGGGGCTGATCACCGGGTCGACGATTGTCCTATTCGACGGTGACCCTGCCGCCCCGGACCTGTTGGCGCTGTGGCGCGCCGCTGCCGATGAGCAGGTTGATGTGCTTGGCGTGAGTGCGCCGTTCATCATGGCGTGTCGGAAAGAGGGCATCCGGCCGGGCGATCTTGTCGACCTGTCCCGTGTGCGCCATCTGGGTTCCACCGGGGCCCCGCTGCCGGTCGAAGGTTTCGAGTGGATTCCCGATGCGGTCGGCAGTCATATCCAGACCGGCTCGATGAGCGGTGGTACCGACGTGTGTACGGCCTTCGTCGGCACGGCGCCGACCCTGCCCATCAGGGCGGGGGAGATCGGTGCTCGAATGCTTGGCTGCGACGTGCAGGCCTTCACGCCGACTGGTGAACAGTGCGCACCGAACGAGACCGGCGAACTGGTCATCGTGGCACCGATGCCATCGATGCCGATCGGCCTCTGGGGAGACGAGTCGGGTGAGCGGTACCGGAGCACGTACTTCGACACCTACCCCGGTGTCTGGCATCACGGTGACTGGATCACCTTCTTCGACGACGGTGCATGCCAGATCACTGGTCGGTCTGACGCGACCTTGAACCGTGGTGGCGTTCGCCTGGGTACTGCAGATTTCTATGTGATTGTCGACTCGATGCCGGAGATCGCCGACAGTGCTGTCGTTCATCTCGAAGATGACGAAGGCGGGCCGGGCGAGCTGATCCTCTTGGTCGCGACCGCCGTCGGCTGTGAACTCGACGACGACCTGGCCAACAGGATCAAACGAGCGCTCCGGTCGGAACTGTCGCCGCGTCATGTTCCCGACGAGATCGCCGCGCTGGCTGCTGTGCCGCGCACGCTGTCGGGCAAGAAGCTCGAGGTGCCGATCAAGCGGATGCTGCTGGGCATGCCGGCCGACAAAGCAGCGTCACGCGATTCGCTCGCCAACCCCGAGGCACTCGATCATGTCGCTGCGTGGGTCGCTGCGCGGAACGCCTGAGCGCCTCGCCGACGCTTCCGGTCAGCGCAGCCCGGGCGGCCCGTTCTTCACCGACGCTTCCGGTTAACGGAGGCCACGTGCCCGCTTCGGGTTAGCGGAGGCCTGATGGTTGGATTTTGGCGAGGTATTCGGTGTCGGTTTGCATGCGTTGGCGGAGGTCGTCGTAGTAGGTGCGGGGCGGGTTGAAGTAGATCTGCCCCGTATCCATCCGCCCGCCGTCGGGATGTGCATACACGGCCACCGGTTTTGGTGGCGGCCCTGGCGGCAGGGTCGGTGCAGCACCTGATGGCGTGATCAGGTGGCCGTGTTGGTTGCGGAATTCGAGGCCGTCGGGCCGGTCGGCGTTGCCGGTGATGTCGAGTCGGCCGCGGTGATGCATTCGATGATGTTTCCCGCACACGAGCAGCAAGTTGTCGGTGTCGGTGCGGCCGCCGTGCTCCCAGTGAATCAGGTGATGCACTTCGAGACCGAGCGTCGCATCACAGCCTGGAACCCGACATACGCCGTGATCGCGATGCTCGATCACCGTTCGGGTGCGGGCTGGTACGACGTACTGGGTGCGACCGACCGATACGGGCAGGCCGTTGTCGACGAACACTGGGGTGACTGTGCCGTTACAGGTGAGGTAGCGGCGGATCGCGTCGGGCACGTTCCAGCCGGCTGCGTCGGCCATGTTGCGTGCGTTGTGGTCGGTGTTGATGAACAGGTTGACCCGGAACCGTGACCGGCGTGCCGGGTCAGCAACCGAGTCGAGCGAACTTTGGGCCATCTCGACGAGCGCCTCGACAAGCCCGGCACCGAAGTCGCCGCGCTGGAAGAGTCGGTCGCGGGCTTCATCGAGTGCTGCTTGCACGATCATCCCCGTATCGGCATCGAGGCGCCCGGTGAGGCGGAACGAACCGTCGTCGTCCTGCCACAGCGACAAAAACTCTTCGACCGACGACCGCTCCGACGCCGACCCGGAACCAGACGATTTCGCTGAGTCAGCCACGTCCTCGGCATCGATTTCGCTGTGCGACTTGTCGCCCGAACCATCATCGACCGAACCGCCGGATGCGGCGTCGCCGGTCGCAGCGTCGGCGGTCGCGGGAGGCTCATCCGGGAGTTCGCGGCCGTCGTCGTCGAGTGCAGGGAACGGATACTTCTGTAGGACATGACGCAACTGCGTGACCGTCATCACGATCGCGTAATCACGTGACTGCACATCAGTCCACGCTGGTGCGTTCCGGGCAATCGTCGCCATCTGATCGAGTGACAATTCGCCACGCCGGAATGCCTCACTCGAAGCAGGCAACTCGGCGACTCGTTCGGCAATCGCCACAACCGACCGAGCCATTGCAGGCGACATCCCGGCCCGCCACGCAACCCACGCCGACATCGACGTCATACCTTCACCAGCCCACAACCGCTCATCAGCCAACAGCACAACGACACGATCAACCAGTGCCGCATGCTGGGAGTTGAGGACGCCAACAATGTCGTTGACCTCCACATCGACCGAGATGACTTTGCACTCCAGCCCGGCGGTCAACGACATATTTAAGTATACAGGTGTTCGTAAAAAAATATACACACGATCATATGTTCTCAACCGTCGATATTGTCCTGCAGGGCCATGTCGAAGCTGGGGGAGCGCGTCAGTTGCTGATGGCAGGGGATGCTGAGACGTATCTCGACGCGACGTCGGAGACTATTGTCAAAGAGTCAGGGGGCTTCGAGGCTGAGTCGTTCGGCGCGCTGTATGCCTGGTCGCTCACGTGCAGTCTGAACAAGTGGATGGACGCGCCGTCGCCACTCTGGCAGGAGGCGGTAGGCGGCTTCGCCAGGGCATGCCGTGTAGGTCATGTCGCGGTGGCCGGAGATCGTCGGGGTCTCGATGTAACTACCCGCTCGCCACTTGTCAGAGCCGCGGGAGATGAACTGAGCTCGAGCGTCCTTCCACGTGCTGAGGTCGTAACGGTGTGCGAGGTGGGCCAGGAGGCGGACGAGGCTGTCTTGCATCGCAGGGGGAGGGGTGAGGTAAGTGAAGTCGCCGAGCAGGCACACGAGTTGAGCGAAGCCCTGGCTCCCGCCGGAAGCTGACGCCTCGACCGGGCCGTCGAGTGACCCGGCGCGGCCTTCCCACACGGTGCCGTCTTGGCCGATGAAGAAATTGTAGGCAACGTCGTTCCAGCGCTTCGCTGGCCCGGTGTGAAACGCGTAAGCGACACGAATGAGATCGCGTTGGGTGCCGCTGTAGTTATTCGGGGACGAGGTGTGGTGGACCAGCAGGAAACGAACGTCTTCGATGCCCATTGGGCCCTTCGGCGCCAGATCGGCGCCCCAGGCATCTCGGGGCAAAATGTCCAGGCCCGGAGCAACGGTGATCGCGGCGGAGAGCGGCGATCCGCTCGCCTGCGTCGATCCGCTCGCACGCGTTGCGACGCCGAGCACGCCACCGGTTCCGGCGACGAGGCCCCCGGCGATGAACGCCCGCCGACTCAGCGCTGATTTCTGAAAGTCACCGTCGCATTGCCCGCACACATCGCCATCGTAGGTGACCCGGATTCTGCCCATTGCGGGAACGTCGATCAGGTGCGAACATGTGTTCGTGCGACGACAGGCCTCGACATCGTGAAAGGAGACGAGGCGCGCGGTGTTCGTTCGACCGCCGGCCGCACCGCATCGATCCTGCACGCCGATCTCGACTCCTTTTATGCGTCGGTCGAGCAGCGTGACGACCCTTCCTTGCAGGGCAAGCCGGTCGCAGTCGGGGGAGGCGGGGTGATCCTCGCCGCAAGCTACGAAGCCAAGCGATTCGGGGTTCGGACGCCGATGCCGGGATACGAAGCGAAGCGGCTGTGCCCGAACTTGATCTTCGTCGAGCCGCGACTCGAGGCCTACTCAGAAGCGAGTAGGGCAGTCTTTGCGATCTTCGACGACGTCACGCCGTTGGTTGAGGGCATCTCGATCGACGAGGCGTTTCTCGATGTCGGTGGGCTTCGCACACTGTCCGGCACCCCAGCCGAGATCGCAGCCAAACTCCGTGCCGACGTACTTGGCCTGGTCGGCTTGCCGATCAGTGTCGGCGTGGCCCGCACCAAGTTTCTTGCCAAGGTTGCCAGTGGCGTGTCGAAGCCGGATGGATTGCTCGTGGTCGACCCCGATCGGGAACTCGAGTTTCTGCACCCGCTACCGGTCCAGAAGCTGTGGGGCGTCGGTCGTGTGACGACGCAGAAGCTCAACGACCGGGGGATCTATACGGTCCGCGATGTGGCCGAGCTCGACCTGGCAGCACTATCGGCAATCACCGGGGGAGCGGTCGGGCAGCAGCTTGCTGCACTGTCGCGCAATGTCGATGTGCGGCGCGTGCAGGTCGGCAAGCGCCGCGGCTCGATCGGGTCGCAGCAAGCGCTTGGCCGAGGAATTCGATCGCGCGCCGAACTCGCAGGAATTCTGCGCCGCCTCATCGATCGGATCACTCGACGGATGCGGACGGCTGATCGCGTTGGTCGGACCGTCACGTTGCGCTTCCGGTTCGACGACTTCAAGAGAGCAACTCGATCGCACTCGCTGCCATCGCCGACCGCAGCCACGGCGGTGATTGAGAGTGTCGCTCTCACGCTGCTTACTGCGGCCTGGCCGATGATCGACGAGCGGGGCCTCACATTGCTCGGTGCCTCGGTCAGCAATCTGGAGAACGAGTCATCGGTGCAATTGGCGCTCCCATTCGAGCGGGCCGAGGCAGCCGAACTCGACACCGCCATCGATGCCATCCGCGACAAGTTTGGTGGGGCGGCGCTCACCCGGGCCGACCGCATTGGTTCCGATGTCGGCTTCGGCGTGCCGCTCCTGCCCGACTAGGCAAATCGCCTTCTCAGCGGCGCTACCGACGGCGTGCCGCTCCTGCTCGTCTAGCCGGAGTGAGTTCGGGAAACGGACCGACTTGGTTCTGATTCAGAACTGACCTATGGTGGGGAGATGGCAGACACCGAGAGCACCGCTGATCGGGCGTGCTCGATTCAGGCGAGCCTCGACATACTCGGTGACCGTTGGACCATTCTGATCATGCGCGATGCGTTTCGTGGAGTCAGACGGTTCGATGATTTCCGCCGCGACCTCGACATCGCTCGCCCGGTCCTCACCGAACGTCTGAAAAGGCTGGTCGTGGCCGGTGTACTCGAACGCCGTCTGTACTGCGAGCGCCCGCCGCGTTACGAGTACCGGCTCACCCCGATGGGCGCTGCTCTGTCGCCGACCCTCGTTGCGCTGATGCGCTGGGGCGACGAGTGGATCAACGACGACGAGCCCCCCACCGTGCTCGTGCACGAGGCCTGCGGCGAACCGCTTGATCAGGCATTTGTCTGCTGGCACTGCGACGAGACATTCACCCAGTCGGCTATTGCAAGCCGACCCGGCAACACCGTTACCCACTGAGCCCCCTGCTTTCTTCTGGAGACCACATGAATCATCCACTGTTGAATGAGTCGCTGCCCGACCTGCTTGCTCTTGCATCGGCGCGCCGCGACGAGTCGTTCGGGAACCGCATTACTTACAGCCCGAAGGTGTTCATCCCGCTGACGTTTCTGTGCAACGACACGTGCGGCTACTGCACCTTTGCGCAGCCGCCGGCCCGGGTAGAGAAGCTGTATCTCGACCCCGAAGACGTCTTGAAGATTGCCAAGCAAGGTGCTCGGCAAGGCTGCCACGAAGCCCTGTTCACGCTGGGGGAGCGGCCCGAAGATCGCTACGAAGTGGCCCGCGACTGGCTTCGCGAACGCGGCTACGACTCCACCGTTCATTACGTCGCCGAGATGGCCAAGCTGGTCATTGCCGAAACCGGCCTCCTCCCGCACGCCAACTGCGGAGCACTCACCAAAGCCGAACTTGAGCAGCTGCGACCGTTCAGCCCGAGCCAGGGGATGATGATCGAGTCGATCAACCCCGACCTCGAGGCGCACCGCGGCGCGCCTGACAAGGTACCCGAGCGGCGCCTTGCCACCCTCGAAGCTGCAGGCGAACTGCAGATCCCGTTCACCACCGGCATCCTTGTCGGTATCGGTGACACGCGTGCCGATCAGCTCGCCGGTCTCGAAGCGATTGCCGACAGCCATCGCCGCCACGGCCACGTACAAGAAGTGATCGTCCAGAACTTCCTCCCGAAGCTGCGCACCGCAATGAAGGGCGTCAGGGCGTGCCCGAGCGACGACTACCTCTGGACGCTGGCCGCAGCCCGGTTGATCTTGCCTGCCGACGTGCACTTGCAGGCGCCGCCGAACCTTTCCGACGATTTTGGCGCACTTGTCGATGCGGGCATCGATGACTGGGGTGGTGTCTCGCCGGTCACCGCCGATCATGTCAACCCCGAGCGGCCGTGGCCTGACCTCGAACGCCTCCGTGAAGTCACCGAAGCGAAGGGCCACGTACTCGCGCCGCGGCTGACCGTCTACCCCGAGTTCGTTCGCGACCGCGTGCGCTGGCTCGATGAGGGCTTGCACTTTCCGGTGATGGACCGCGCCGACGCCGAGTGGCTGGGCCGTGACGACCCGGGTCAGTTCTGGCCGGAGAAGACCACCGCCGCCGACACCGTTGCTGACGGTGCCGAGTTCGTGCTGGTCGGTCACCGCTCGACCGCCTGGTACTCGGGCGCCGACAATCCGCCGCCTGTCTTCCTGTCTGACGACCCCAATCGGGAACGGACGGTCTGCCCGACCGGAGCCGTGGCCGACGTACTCGACGGCATCGAGATGGGCCAAGAGCCGGGCCTCGACGAGATCGCCACGCTGTTCACGGCTCGCGGGCCCGAAGCAGTTGCCGTGATGGAACTGGCTGACCGACGCCGCAAGGAGATCGTCGGCGACACGCTCACGTGGGTCGCCAACCGCAACATCAACTACACGAACGTGTGCACCTTCAAGTGCAAGTTCTGCGGGTTCTCAAAGGGCCCGCTGTCGCTCAACTTGCGTGGCACGCCCTACCTGCTGACACTCGACGACATTGCCGAGCGCGCCAAGGAAGGCTGGGACGCTGGTGCCACCGAGGTCACCCTGCAGGGTGGCATCCATCCGAACTTCGACGGCGACTATTACATCGACGTCACGCGTGCGGTGAAAGACGCCGTGCCCGAAATGCACGTGCACGGCTTCACCGCCCTCGAGGTCACCGAAGGAGCGAAGCGGCTGGGCGAAGACCTCGTCACCTACCTCGGTCGGCTCAAAGAAGCTGGCCTCGCATCGCTTCCAGGCACTGCTGCCGAGATTCTCGACGACGACATTCGGGCGATCCTCTGCCCCGACAAAATCAACACCGAGGAGTGGATGGATGCCCATCGGGCCGCTCACTCGATCGGTCTGCATTCAAATGTGACGATCATGTTTGGCTCCGTCGAAGAGCCGATCCACTGGGCGCGCCACATGGTGATCACGCGCGACCTACAGAAAGAGAACGTGCGGCTGGGGCAAGTCGGGTTCACCGAATTTGTCGGCCTCCCGTTCGTCCATATGGCCTCGCCGATTTACCTGCAGCGCAAGGCGCGCCGCGGCCCGACGTTCCGTGAGAACGTGCTGATGCACTCGGTGGCCCGCCTGGCCTACGGCGAACTCATCCCCAACATCCAAGCCAGTTGGGTCAAGATCGGCCTGTCCGGAACGCACCAGATGATGAACGCCGGCTGCAACGACCTCGGCGGCACCCTGATGGGCGAGAACATCTCACGTGCCGCCGGTGCAAGCCATGGCCAGGAAATGACGGTCCAGGACTTCACCAAGTTCGCCGAGTCGATCGAACGGCCGGTCGAGCAGCGCACCACCGGTTACGGGCGAGTGCTGGTGTGAGCGAGATGATCGAGTGCGTCGGCCCCGCCGGTGTCACGCTCGATCCGAGGTCTGACCTCGGCCCGAGCACGACAGTTGTGCGCGTGGGTGATGCGCGTCTGCCGACTGACGTCGACACGTTTCGCATCGTTTCGTATCGGGCCAGTGATGGTCATGAGCACGTTGCACTGATCGCCGGCGATCCGGCCACACCGTCGTCGCAACCGGTGCTGGTCCGCTTGCACAGCGAATGCCTGACCGGCGACGTGCTTGGCTCGGCCAAGTGCGATTGCGGCCAACAACTCGACGCAGCCCGCCGCGCAATCTCGGCTGAGGCAGCTGCAGGGCGAGCCGGAGTGGTCGTGTACCTCCGAGGCCACGAAGGCCGTGGAATTGGGCTGGCAAACAAGATCCGGGCGTACGAGCTGCAAGACCAGGGCCTCGACACCGTCGACGCGAACACCGCACAGGGGCTTCCCGTCGATGCGCGGCACTACGACGTGGCTGCAGCGATCTTGCTCGACCTCGGCGTCAGCTCGGTCCGATTGATCAGCAACAATCCGGCGAAGGCGCAAGGGCTCGAACAGCACGGTGTGACGGTGGCCGAGATGGTGCCGATTGACGTGGCGCACACGGCGGAGAGCCGCGCCTATCTCGCATCGAAACGCGAGCTACTCAACCACCTCGGTTGATCCCACCGACGACCTTGCTGACCGACGACCCTGCTGACCGGGGCGGTAGCAGCGTGCCCGAGTGAGAACCAGATGTCGACGACGACCGTTCAGCGATCGATTTTGTCGAGCAGTACGTCAAGCCTGATGTCATTGCCCAACTGGCGGGTGGCCACGAACCGTCCGCGTCGCAGGTCGGCCATCGTGGGGGCGCCGTCGCCGACGAAGAGGGGATGCGCATCGTTGCCACCAAAGATTGCTGGGGCCACGTAGAGCACGTATCGATCGATCAGGCCGGCGTCGTGGAACTCGGATGCGACGTTGGCTCCGCCCTCGACCATCAACTGCAGTACGCCCTCAGCGGCCAGCCGATCGAGGAGTTCAGGGATTGGTCCGACCCATTCGGTGCAGGGGTGGACGTTGGCGTCAGCGGGCGCGGTTCCGAGCACGATGCGGCGGGGGCTCGGCCCATCGACGAGGCGCACGTTGAGCGACGGATTGTCGGCTCGAACGGTTCCGGCTCCGACGAGGATCGCCTGGCTCTCGGCGCGCATCTGGTGCACGTCAGTGCGGGCTTCGGTGCCGGTGATCCATTCGCTGCCGCCATCTGGTGCAGCCGTTCGGCCGTCGAGTGTGGCGGCGAGCTTGAGGATGACGTACGGCCGGCCGGTCCGGCGGTGGTGCAAATACGGCTCAAGTTGTACCTTGACTTCGGCCGACAGCGTGCCGACGATGACCTCGATACCAGCGTCGCGCAGCGCTGCGATGCCCTCGCCAGAGACCTGCTGGTCAGGGTCAGCGATGCCGACGAGCACCCGCACAACACCCGCCTCGATGATCGCTGTGGTGCACGGACCTGTGCGGCCCGCGTGGCAGCACGGTTCGAGGGTGGTGGCGAGAGTCGCCCCGGCTGCAGCACTACCAGCGGCAGCCAATGCACCGATCTCAGCGTGTGCACCGCCGGGCGGTTGCGTTGCGCCGACATGGACGGTGCCATCCGTGGTGAGCAGGGCAGCGCCGACCCAGGGGTTCGGAGCGGTCGTTGTTCGCACCGACCATGCCGCGTCGATTGCATGCTGCATCAATCGCTCGTCAGTCACTACGTCGTGGGCCACCCGGCCATGTTGGCAGTGTCGGCACCCCTGCGCCAAGACTCATGAAAAGCGCCGTTTGTACGCGCAGTTCGCCGGGGGCGAGCGGTGGTTGCGAGACTCCTCAAATGAACGTCACCGAAGCGGTCAGCCGACGCAAGTCCATCCGGGCCTTCCTGCCCAATCCAGTCAGCAACGAGACGATCGAGGAGCTGCTCACGATGGCGTCGCGCTCGCCGTCCGGTGGCAACGTGCAGCCCTGGCGGATCTATGTGGTCAACGGCGAATCGATGACTCGATTCCGAGAGTTCCTTTCGACTCGTGAACCCGGGGCGCCTTCATACGACATCTACCCGCCGAAGATGCCGGAGCCGTATCGGTCCTCGCGGTACAAGATCGGTGAGGACATGTACGCCTCGATCGGCGTCACGCGCGAGGACAAGGCGGGGCGGTTCGAGCAGTTTGCAAAGAACCTCGATTTCTTCGGCGCACCGGCTGCGATCTTCTGCTTTGTCGACCGGATCATGGGCCCGCCGCAGTGGAGTGATCTCGGCATGTTCCTGCAGACGTTCATGCTGCTCGCTCAAGAAGCCGGCCTTGACACCTGTCCGCAAGAGGCGTGGTGCGTACACGAGACGGCGGTCAGTGAGTTCGTCGGTGCGCCGGAAGAGCAGCAGATTTTCTGTGGAGTCGCGCTCGGAACCGCCGATGCCGATGCCCCGATCAATAGCGTCGTGAGCGAACGCGAGCCGCTCGACGCATTCGCCCGATTCGTTTGAGCCCGATTCGTTTGAGTGAGGTCAGCCTTCGATGCCGATGGTGAGCACCGCGTTCGCGTGAGCGTTGACCTGCTGAGTGTCCAAGGAGCCGCCCGGTAGCTCGACGATGAATGCCACCGCGTCGCTGTCTTTCTTCAGTTCGTTCTTCGCCCATGTTGCCGCGATGCCGGTATAGACCCCGCCGCCCCCGCAGCAGTCGGCGAGCGGAAGCGCAGTCAGTTCGGCGTAGCGGGCGCGGATGCGTCCGTCGCGGCCGGTCGACGGGATAATCAGGTTGGCGTCCTGGTGATACCAGAGCACGATGTCGGGGCGGAGCCACGTGATGAACGAGACCGCAGCGCGTGTTTCTGGCTCGCTGGCCGGGCCGGTTCCGGCGTACTGACTGTTCCCTGGTTGACCAATCGGCCCCCACTTGTACGGAAAGTTCCGATTGAGGTCAACCTCGTTGCTGTTGTGCCGATCTTGGCGTGCGACGCCATCGGGGTTCATCGAGTCAATGAGCCACAACTCGACTCGCTCGTCGATCGCACGTCGTCGCAGTTCGTCGACAACCTGGATACCGGCGTCCTCGTTCCCGTGGATGACGCCGATCACGAGCACCTTGCGTCCGCCGGCGACGCCCATGCGCTCGGCAACGATTGCTCGACCCTCGATCGATGTGCCGATGACGATGCGGGGTGCGATGACTTCGACTTGGTCGCCACGTTCGGCGGGTGCGTCGATCGAGGCTGCGCTGCTGACTGCAGTGTCGGGCGGCGCAGGAAGCGCATTGGTGTGGCTGGTCACTCCGGCAGTGGCAACGCCGACGAGGACGAGCGCACCGAGCAGCGCTCGGCGGTGCCGCTGATGATGTCGCTGTTGATATTGCTGTTGGTGCCGGTTGGGGCTGACGGAATTCAACGTGGCGGACACACCTCCACGTTGCCACGGATCAGCACCACCGTCGAGGCAGTGGCGTCACGTCATCCTTCGGCGGCGACGGTCAAGACAGCAGTGGTATGGGCATCGACCTGCTCGGCAGTGAGGTCTCCGCCGGGGAGTTCAACGATGAAGGGCACGGCGTCACTGGTTTGCTTCAATTCGACACGAGCCCAAGTCGCAGCAATGCCGGTGTAGACGCCGCCGCCCCCACAACAGTCGGCGAGCGGGAGCGCGGTCAGTTCGGCGTAGCGAGCCCGGATCCGGCCGTCGCGGCCGGTTGACGGGATAATCAGGTTGGCATCCTGGTGGTACCAGATCGTGATGTCGGGCCGCAGCTGGGTGATCAGGTTGACCATGGCCTGGGTTTCCGGTTCGCTGGCGGGGCCCGTTCCCGCGTACTGGCTGTTGCCTGGCTCGCCGATAACGCCCCACTTGTGAGGGAAGTTGCGGTTGAGGTCGACCCGGTTGGCGTTCTGGCGGTCTTGTGCAGCCTGGCCGTCAGGGTTCATTGATTCGACTAACCAGAGCTCGACGCCGTCAGGAATTTCGCGCTGGCGGAGTTCGTCGATGATCGCAACGCCCGCGTCTTCGTCGCCGTGGATGACACCGATCACGAGGACGCGGCGGCCGCCCGGCATGCCGTACCGATCAGCGCTGATCGGCCTGCCCTCGATCGACGTTCCGACAGCGAGCTGCGTGCTGGCGAAGTCAAAGACGGGGAGGGCGTCCTCGAGAGGCGGGATCGTCGTGGTCGGAGCGATTGTGGTGCTGGGGATCGTTGACGTGGTCGTCGACGCGGTCGTTGTGCTTGACGTCGTTGCAGGAATGGCGGGAGCGGTGGTCGTGGCTGCAGGCGCCGTCGTTGGAGTGACGGTGGTGGTGGTCACGGTGATGGTGGACGCGACGGTGATGGTCGAATCGGAGGCGGCATCGCCAACGGTGTCGTCGGAGCCGGCACATGCAGCGAACAGAAGGGCGGCAGCAGCGACGAGAACACGTGTGCCTGACAGAACGTTGGTGCTCATCGCAGACGACCGTACTTCGGGCTGCGAATCGGCTGGTGGCACCTGCCAGGCTGATTGTATGGCGATTGATTTCTCCCTCAGCCCCGAACTCGAAGCGATCCGGATGCAGGTCCGTACCTTCGTCAACGATGTGATCAAGCCCGAGGAGCATCGGATCGAAGGCAAGAACGCCGGGGGCAACAAGGTCGGCGAGCCGCTCGGCGGAAACGATCGGATTGCCGCACTCGTCGGTCTGCGCAAACAGGCCTTCAAAGACGGCATCTGGCTGCCGCACATGCCCGCGGAGTGGGGCGGCATGGGGCTGGGCCACGTCGAACTCGCGATGGTCCAGGCTGAGGCGGCGAAGTCGTACTACGGCCCGTGGGTCTTCAACTGCCAGGCGCCCGATGAGGGCAACATGCACACGCTGCTGCACTGGGGCACCGACCAGCAGAAAGAGAAGTACCTGAAGCCGCTCTGTGCCGGCACGGTGCGCGGATCATGCTTTGCAATGACCGAGCCCGAGGTCGCAGGCTCCGATCCGACGCTGATCCAGACGAAGGCGTATCAGGACGGCGATGAATGGGTCATCAACGGTCATAAGTGGTTTATCTCAGGGGCGCGCCGAGCACAGTTCGCGATCTTGGTGTGTCGTACTGAAGAGAACCCCGATATCCCTCAGGCCGCGAACTCGGCGTTCATTATCGACCTGCCACACGAAGGATGGAACGACGTCCGCGAAGTCGAAACCATGCACGGCGGCACCGGGCACTCTGAGATCGTGATTACCGACCTGCGGGTGCATAACGATCAGATGCTCGGCGGGCGTGGACAGGGTCATCTGCTCGGCCAGTACCGGCTCGGCCCAGCCCGGCTCGCGCACTGCATGCGTTGGATCGCTCAGGCCGAAACAGCACTCGACATGATGGTTGACCGGTCGCTCAACCGGTACTCGCACGGTTCGCTGCTCGCCGAAAAGCAGGGCATCCAGTGGATGATTGCCGATAGCTCAATGGAGATTTACCAGGCGAAGCTGATGGTCTTGCACGCTGCTTACAAGATCGACAACAAGCACGACTTCAAAGCCGAGGTCTCGATGGCCAAGCACTTCGTTGCGAACATGTTGGGCCGCGTGATCGACCGCTCGATCCAGGTCCACGGTGCGCTCGGCTACTCGACCGACACGCCGTTGGCGCACATGTACCAACACGCCCGCTGGGCACGCTTCGCCGACGGTGCCGATGAAGTCCACCAGATGCGCATTGCCCAACGGACGATTGCTGCCTACACCGACGAGGGTTCCACGCGCCGCGCCACGGGCAACCTGCCTATTTAGGCCGCCGTCGAGGTCGGTGTGTAAGGGTGTTCGAACCGCTGACGCACCCGTCCTTCCCCTGGGGGATGACCTGTCGCGGCAGGGGTGGGTTGTTGGGGTCAGGCTGGATTGTTGGAGGAGGGATGAATGGTGTCTGAAGGTTCAGGATTCCAGGTCGGTCGCAATGCACCGTCGTTCTATGAGGCGCATGTGGGTCTGTTCATGGCGCCCTTCGTTGACGCGCTCGTTGCTGCGACGGTCACCGCCGGTCGGTCGGTCCTCGATGTCGCGTGTGGCACCGGGTTCGCGACCAGAGCTGCAGCGGCTGCCGTCGGCCATGGTGCGCGAGTCGAAGGCTCGGACCTGAATCCGGCAATGCTGCACCAAGCGCGAGCGGTGCCCGACGGCTCCGGCGCCGACATTCGATGGACAGAGGCATCGGCGATCGAGTTGCCGTACGAGGACCGTTCGTTCGACACCGTGATCTGCCAACAGGGCCTCCAGTTCTTTCCTGACCCAGCAGCTGGCATTCGAGAGATGGCTCGTGTGGCCCGAACTGGTGGGCGCCTCGGGGTCACGGTGTGGTCCGCAGAGGCACCCTCGCCGTTCCTTCTTCGGGAGACTCAGATGCTGGCCCGCTGCGGGGGTGAGGCGCCGGCCGATTACTCGGAGACCGCGGAGCAGTTGCGGGCTTGGTTTGCCGACGGTGGAGTCCGTGACGTGTCGATCGAGTTGGTCACCGTCGACGTCGATCTTCCTCCGGTGCTGGCGTATGTTCCCGAACATCTGCAGGCGCTGCCCTGGTCGGCGAGATTCTTCGGTCTCCCGGAGGAGCAACAGCTCATCGCCCTCCGACAACTCGAAACGGAACTTGCCGAATACCGCACTGCTGACGGGATTCGAGTCCCGTTCATCTCGTACCTTGCAACGGCGACCATCAGCGAATAATTGCGATTCAAATCGAACGCTGGCCTGGTCGAAAATTTCCCACCCGGGTCCTTCGTCGACCTTCAGTACAGCGACTCGCGGGCGTTGGCCTCAACGCCTTCCTGCATGTCGTTAACCGATATCGAGAGCTGTCCGTGGTCGACCAGCGCCTGCCCATAGCTCGGTAGCCCGTCGACGGAGCCCCACTTGTCGGGCTTCCACAGATTGGACCTGATCATCGATTTTCCGCAGTGGAACATTGCTTCCTCAACCCGGACGACGATCGCGAAATTCGGCAGCTTTCCCTTGACGGCCATCGACTCGAGGAGTTCTGCATCTCTCACGATCAGTGCGGTCCCGCTCACCCGAACGACTTCGGTTCGGTTCGGGACGACGAACATCAGCCCGACCCGCGGGTTCTCGACGATGTTGGTGAAGGTGTCTGCTCGATTGTTTCCCAGCCGGTCAGGAATGGCGATGGTGTGTGGGTCCAAGACCTTCCATGATCCAGAAGGGTCGCCCTTCGGGGCAACGTCGATGCGGCCCGCCTTGTCGACGGTTGACACGACGACAAATGTCGAACGTTCGATCCACACCCGACAGTGCTCATCGATGTGATCGATCACTTTGGTGTCCTGGCTGTACAGCACCTCGCCGAGCACCTCACGGACCTCGGCTTCGGTCGACACGATCTGTTTCGGCTCGTACATCTGATCCCTCACTGCTGACGGAATCACAACCATAGAGAACGGAGCGATCCATCGTGGCGATTTCTGTCGGACGGGTCGCGGCGGCTCGTGTTGAATCGGGCGATTTCTGTCGGACGGGTCGCGGCGGCTCGTGTTGAATCGGGCGATTTTGAAGCGTCGTCAGGCGGCGGGGCGGAGGTCGCTGAAGGTGGTGCCGTGGGGTGGTGCTGGGAGGTTGGTGAGTTCGGGGTGTTTGGTGACCCATTGGTCCCACGTGTACCGGCGCCGTCGGCACGGCCGTTCGGGTTCGGCCCATTGGG
>JBNMOS010000072.1:0-17787 GCA_051275435.1 Ilumatobacter sp. | reverse complement strand
GCCCGCCCGGAAGACCGCGCGCACCGCAAGCTCGAACTCGGTGGCGAATACCAGTGGCGCCGCGAAGGCGAGCAGCACCTGTTCAACCCGGAAACGGTCTTCAAGTTGCAGCACGCCACGCGTGCAAAGCGCTACGACATTTTCAAGGAGTACACCGCCAAGGTCGACGATCAGTCGAAGAAGCTGATGACGCTGCGCGGGCTGTTCCAGTTCGCCGATCGTCCGTCGATCGACATCAGCGAGGTGGAGTCGATCGAAGAGGTTGTCAAGCGCTTCTCGACCGGTGCAATGAGCTACGGCTCGATCAGCGCCGAGGCACATGAAACGCTCGCGATAGCCATGAACCAAATCGGTGCCAAGTCGAACACCGGCGAAGGTGGCGAAGATTCTGACCGTCTCTATGACCCCGAGCGTCGCTCGGCGATCAAGCAGGTCGCGTCCGGTCGATTTGGCGTCACGTCCGAGTATCTGACGAACGCCGACGACATCCAGATCAAGATGGCCCAGGGCGCCAAGCCTGGCGAGGGCGGCCAGCTACCCGGCCACAAGGTGTGGCCATGGATTGCCAAGACGCGCTACTCCACGCCGGGTGTCGGGCTCATCAGCCCTCCGCCGCATCACGACATCTACTCGATCGAGGATCTCAAGCAACTGATCCACGATCTAAAAAACGCCAACCCGTCAGCGCGCATTCACGTCAAGCTGGTAGCGGAGGCGGGCGTGGGCACCGTTGCTGCCGGCGTCTCGAAGGCGAAGGCTGACGTCGTGCTCATCTCGGGCCACGACGGCGGCACAGGTGCCAGCCCGTTGACCTCGCTCAAGCATGCCGGCGGGCCGTGGGAACTCGGTCTCGCCCAGACACAGCAAACGTTGATGCTCAATGGGCTGCGTGACCGCATCGTCGTGCAGGCCGATGGCCAACTCAAGACCGGCCGCGACGTGGTCATCGCTGCGCTGCTCGGCGCTGAGGAGTTCGGTTTCGCGACCGCTCCGCTCGTCGTGTCCGGCTGCATCATGATGCGCGTCTGTCATCTCGACACCTGCCCGGTCGGCGTTGCGACACAGAACCCTGAACTCCGCAGCCGGTTCACCGGCAAACCTGAGTTCGTTGTCAACTTCTTCCAGTACATCGCCGAAGAAGTGCGCGAGATCATGGCGCAGCTTGGCTTCCGCACCATCGAAGAGATGGTCGGCCACGTCGAATGCCTCGACACCCGAGAAGCCATCGATCACTGGAAGGCGTCCGGATTGGACATCAGCCCGATCCTCGCCGCCCCACAGAACCCCTACGAGCAGTCGATGTATGCGACCACGAGCCAGGATCACAGCCTCGAAGAAGCCATGGACCAGCAGTTCATTATCGAGGCGCAATCGGCGATCAACGACGGTCACCCTGTCAAAATCAACCTCCCGATCCGCAACGTCAATCGAACGGTCGGCACGATGCTCGGCCATGAGGTGACCAAGAAATGGAGGGGCGAAGGTCTGCCCGACGGCACCATCGACATCACGCTGACCGGGTCAGCCGGCCAGAGCTTCGGTGCGTTCGTCCCAGCCGGTATCCAAATGCGCCTCATTGGTGACACGAACGACTATCTCGGCAAGGGCTTATCTGGCGGTCGCTTGATCGTCTATCCGCATCCGAGTTCGACTTTTGCTGCCGAAGACCACGTGATTGCCGGCAACGTGATCGGCTACGGAGCTACAGGCGGAGAGATCTTCCTGCGCGGCAACGTTGGGGAACGTTTCTGTGTTCGCAACTCCGGTGCGCTTGCTGTCAGTGAGGGCATCGGCGACCACGGCTGTGAGTACATGACCGGGGGACGTGTCGTCATCCTCGGTGAAACTGGTCGCAACTTTGGCGCCGGCATGTCGGGCGGTATCGCCTTCGTGTACGACCCGAACGGTGAGTTTGCCAACAAGGTGAACTACGAGATGGTCAAGCTCGAGCCGTTGACGTCCGACGACCGGGCATTCCTGAAAGACACGCTGCAGCGTCACCGTGACTTCACGGGCTCGACCGTTGCCACCGGGCTGTTGGCCTCCTGGGAGCTGAAGTCGAGCCAGTTCCGCAAGGTCATGCCGTCCGACTACAAGCGAGTGCTCGAAGTCATCGAGCAGTCCAAGGCTGCAGGTCTTGACGAAGATGCGACAACCGACGCGATCATGGCATCAGCAAGGCAATGACCCGGATGAGCGAGCGAAAGAACAACGAGGAGAGTCAACATGGGTAAGCCAACCGGATTTCTCGAGTGGGATCGTGAGACCCCTGAACACCGCCCCGTCCCCGTTCGCCTGCGCGACTGGAACGAGGTGTATGAACCGTTCGACGCTGAGGTACTCAACCATCAGGCTGGCCGCTGCATGGACTGCGGAATTCCGTTCTGCAACAATGGCTGCCCTCTGGGTAACCTGATTCCCGACTGGAACGACCTCGTCTTTCGGAACCAGTGGCAAGCTGCCATCGAACGGCTGCACGCCACGAACAACTTTCCCGAATTCACCGGCCGACTCTGTCCGGCGCCATGTGAGTCAGCATGCGTGCTCGGTATCAGTCAGGACCCGGTGGCCATCAAGCAGGTCGAGGTCGAGATCATCGACCGGGCCTTTGCCGAAGGTTGGGTCACGCCGCATGTTCCGTCGGTGCGTACCGGCAAACGCGTTGCCGTGGTTGGCTCTGGGCCGGCGGGGTTGGCAGCTGCACAGCAGTTAACGCGGGCTGGCCACGAGGTTGTCGTGCTGGAACGTGCGGACCGCATTGGTGGTCTGCTGCGTTATGGCATCCCTGAGTTCAAAATGGAGAAGCGGCACATCGATCTGCGGCTCGAGCAGATGGAAGCCGAAGGCACCGAGTTCCGCACCAACGCTGTCGTCGGAGAGAACGTCAACATGGAAGTGCTGCGTGCCAGCCACGACGCCGTCGTGCTCGCATGCGGCGCAACGGCATGGCGTGATCTGCCGATCCCTGGCCGCGAGCTGGTCGGCGTCTATCAGGCAATGGAATACCTGCCGGAATCGAACCGCGTGCAGCTTGGTGATAAAGAGAAGTCGCCAATTGATGTCGGCGGCAAGCACGTCGTGATCATCGGCGGCGGTGACACCGGAGCCGATTGCCTCGGCACAGCACATCGCCAAGGCGCAGCCTCGGTCACGCAACTTGAGATCATGCCGATGCCTCCCGAGCATCGGGCTGCCGAGCGCAACCCCTGGCCGCAGTTCGCAATGGTCTACAAGGTCACCAGCGCTCACGAAGAGGGTGGCGAGCGTTTGTATTCGGTCAACACCGAGCGTTTCATCGACGATGGCGAGGGCAACCTGCGGGCGCTGCAACTCCATGAGGTCGAGATGATCGACGGCAAGTTCACCAAGGTCGAAGGTACCGACAGGGAAATTCCTGCCGACTTCGTATTCCTTGCCATGGGCTTTGTTGGCCCTGAGAAGGGATCGTGGCTCGACAATCTTGAGGTCGAGTACGACCAGCGTGGCAACGTCGTTCGAAACGACCAGTACATGACCAACCAGCACGGGTTGTTCGTGGCAGGCGACATGGGCCGTGGCCAAAGTCTCATCGTGTGGGCGATTGCCGAGGGGCGTGCAGCGGCCGCAGGGGTCGACGCATTCCTGATGGGCGAAACTCGCCTGCCGGCACCCGTGCTTCCGACAGATCGACCACTTCAGTAGGCCTGACACCACTGGCCCGCGTCGAGCGCGTACGCTGACTTCATGCGGTCAATGAACATACGCAAGCTGGGCGTGGTGTCGCCGATTCTGATCGGCGCGCTCGTGCTCGCCAGTTGCGGGAGCGACACCGGGAGCGGTGCGACTGCGTCGACCCAGGTCGACCTCGACAGCGCGGCGACCAACTACATCGTCAAAGACCCGGTCACGACCACGATTGCACCACTCGTGACCGAGATCGATCCCATCTCGTCCGGCTCGCAGGTCTATGTCGTGCAGTCTGGTGACTACGCGATCAAAGTCGCCGACCAGTTCGGTGTCCCGCTCGAAGATCTCCTTGCCTTCAACGGCTGGGCAACCGGCAGCGAGTTCCCGTTCCCAGGCCAAGACGTCAAGATCCCGCCGGGTGCAGTATCTGCCGACGCGATCGCCGCGGGTTCCGGCGCAGCCGACCCCGCGGTCGAAGGCGACGCCGTAGCTACGGCCCCCGTCGGTGAGACGATTCCCGACTCCGGATCGAACTGCCCCGCAGGCTCGTACACAATCGAAGCAGGCGACACCGCACGAACCAAGGTTGCCTCGAAGTTCGATGTGACCGTCGAGGCCCTCGACGCTGCGAACGCCGGCACCAGCGGCTACAGCGCTTTCTACCCAGGCCTGAAGATTGTGATCCCCGCCAAAGCCGATTGCTAGTCCCGGCGCCTTAGATGGCGTCAAAAATGTAGTTGTTTTTGACTACCTGGCTCATTGGAGCGAACGAGGCTTCGCTGTATTTGTGACCGGGGTAGAGGATCGTGTCGCCGGGGACCTTGGCGAGGCGCTGGAGGCTCTCGATCATTTGGCGGCCGTCTGAACCGGGGAGATCGGTTCGCCCGCAGCCGTCGAGGAACAGCGTGTCGCCGGCGACGAGTTTGCCGTCGACGAGGAAACACTGGCTGCCGGGCGTGTGGCCCGGTGTGTGTAGCAGCGTTATCTCGATCTCGCCGACCGTGAGCACATCGCCGGACGAATGCTCAACGAGGTGGTCGGGACTGATGTGGGTGGTTTTGCGCACCCACTCGGTCTCTTCGGACTGCACGTGGATCGGGCAGTCGACCTTGTCGAGCAGCGTGGTGATGCCGTCGATCGAGAGGCCCATCATGGAACCCCCGACATGGTCGGCGTGGTAGTGAGTGGCGAGGACACCGGTGACGGTCATGTCGTCAGCTGCGACCACGTCGACGAGCTCAGCGGGGGAGTACGCCGGATCGACGAGGACACACTGTCCGGTGGCCCGGTCGCCGATTGCGTAGACGAAGTTGACCATTTGCTGGGCGAGCTGGTCGCCCTGCGCGAAGTCACGTCCGGACAGGAGCTGACGGAAGTAGAGACGATCATTTTCGGGTGCGCTGTTCACCCGGCCCAGCGTACGCTTAACGCTCATGTCGACCAGTGACCGGCCAGAACAGATCCGATACGGCGTGATCGGCACCGGCATGATGGGCATCGAGCACATCCAGAACATCCTGGCGCTCGATAACTGCGTGGTCACGGCTGTGGCCGACCCGGAGCCCACCTCGCTACGGTCGGCTCAAGAGGCAGTTGGCGCCGAAACGCCACTTGCCACGTTTGCCACCGCTAAAGATCTGATCGCGGCAGATCTGTGCGACGCCCTCGTCATCGCGTCGCCCAACCACACGCACCACGACGTGTTGATTCCGTGCATCGAGTCGGGCTTGCACCTCTTGATCGAAAAGCCGCTGTGCACCACGCTGGACGACTGTCGCGAAGTCGTCGACCTCGTCGCCGACCGACCCACGTCACAGGTGATCTGGATGGGGCTCGAGTACCGCTACATGCCGCCGTTGCAGCGAGTGATGTCCGAGATCGAAAAGGGCACCGTCGGCGACGTGAAGATGGTCGCGATCCGCGAGCACCGATTCCCGTTCCTTGTCAAGGTCGGCAACTGGAACCGCTTCAGCAAGAACACCGGCGGCACATTGGTCGAGAAGTGCTGCCACTTCTTCGACCTCATGATCGAGGCGACCCAGAGTCGCCCGGTGCGCGTCTACGCGTCCGGTGCCCAGGACGTCAACCATCTCGACGAGGTGTACGACGGTAAGCAATCGGACATTCTCGACAACGCGTACGTCATTGTCGACTTCGCCAACGGGAGCCGCGGGTTGCTCGACCTCTGTATGTTTGCCGAGGCCAGCAAGAACGAGCGTGAGATTGTCGTCACCGGCACCGCCGGCAAGGTCGAGGCGCTCGATACCGAGAGCATCGTTCGTATCGGGGTCCGGACCGACGACATCATCAGCGGCGTGAACGTCGTGACCGAGGAGAAGGTCGTCGACAGCTCGATCAAGCACCAGGGGCTGCATCACGGTGCGAGCTACTTGGAACACGTCGACTTCGCAGCGGCCATCCGTGCTGGCGAACCGGCCGCCGTGACGGTGCTGGACGGCCTCTGGTCAGCAGCGATCGGTTTTGCAGCGCACCTCTCGCTCGACAGCGGCATGCCGGTCATGATCGATGATCTTCCCCAAGTCGCCGGGTTGGAATTTCGCCCGTGAGCCGGCTGTCGTCGTTGACAGCTGGTCAACCGATTATCTTCGGTGGCGATCGAGTCACCCACGTATCTGAAGAGCTTGCAGCGGCGTTCGTGGAGGGCGACCGGCTCGTGGTTGTCCAGTCCGACGGAGCGCTCCTGCACATCCCCGCGGCCGAACACCAGCTCGTCGAAGCTGCCGTCGGCAGCGCGGCCACTGGGTTCGCCCAACTGGCGAACTCCAGCGATGCCCAAATCACCCACTTTTTCGACCGGTTTGCCGACCTGCTTGCTGACAATGAGGTCTTTGCTCCGATTGCCACAGCCAATCTCGGCGATGTCGAGCGGGCCCGTGCACGAGGCCGTTCGACAACGCGTCTGGCCATAGGCGAATCGATGCGCTCGGACATGATCGACGGGCTCAGGGTTTGGCGCGATGCCACGACAGGCCGCGATGTGGCACTGCACCGTGTCGATCATGAAGGCTGGTCGGTCGAGGCGCGCCGTGCGCCGCTCGGAGTCGTTGGATTCGTGTTCGAAGGCCGACCGAATGTCTTTGCTGATGCCTGCGGAGTGGTCCGCACCGGCAACGCCGTCGTGTTTCGCATCGGCTCCGATGCGCTCGGCACAGCACGAGCGATCGTCGAACATGCCCTCGAACCTGCGCTCGCAGCAGCAGCGCTGCCGAGTGGGTTGGTGCAGCTCGTCGACTCAGCCGCGCATTCTGCTGGCCACGCACTGTTCAGTGACCAACGTCTTGCGCTCGCTGTTGCGCGGGGGTCAGGGCCGGCCGTCGCCCAGCTCGGTGCCGTGGCTACTCAGTCAGGGGTGCCGGTCAGCTTGCACGGTACCGGCGGCGCGTGGGTGGTTGCTGGTGAGTCAGCAAACGCGGCACAACTGACGGCCATCGTCGTGCATTCACTCGACCGCAAGGTCTGCAACACGCTCAACGTCTGTGCCATCCCAGCCTCCCGGGCCGACGACTTGGTGCCCGCTGTACTCGCCGGCCTTGAGGCAGCTGGCTCGGCCCGTGGCACGTCGGCGCGACTCCACGTCGTGGCCGGATCCGAAGTGCACGTCCCTGCCGAATACTTCGATCGGCGTGTTGCGATCGACCGGGCCGACGGGCCGCACGATGAGCCGTTCGCCTCGATGCTCGAAGAAGCCGATCTGGCGACCGAGTGGGAATGGGAGAACTCACCGGAAATCACGCTCGTCGTTACCGACGATGTGCGCTCCGCGGTCGAGCTGTGCAACAGCTACAGCCCACATTTCGCGGTGTCGATGGTCAGCGATGATCAGACCGAGCACGACGGCTTCTATGCCGCAGTCGACGCACCGTTCGTTGGCAACGGTTTTACCCGCTGGGTCGACGGGCAATATGCACTGAACGCGCCCGAACTGGGCTTGTCGAACTGGCAGGGCGGGCGCATGCTCGGCCGCGGAGCAATTCTTTCGGGCGACTCCGTCCACACCGTGCGCTATCGAGCCACGGTGAACGACCACACAACACATCGGTAGCCGCGCTGCCAGCGACTTGGCGCAACGGTACGGTTTGACTCATGCGGCGAACGGCAGTGCTGATGGTCGCAGGGATGTTCGTCGCGACGGCCTGCGCTGCCGAAGCCGACGTCACCGCTGAGCGGGCCGACCCGATCTCGTCTCCGGTCACTGAGGCGACCGATTCGACCTCTGACGATGCAGTTGTCGCTACAACCGACGCTGGTCAAGCCGACGAGTCAGCGACGACTCCAGCGCCTGGGTCAGTGGATGAGCCGACCGCGTCGACATCCACAGAGGTCACGACTGCGCGCGACGTCCGAGGCACCCAGTTAGCTGAGACCGGTCTCGCCGATCGACTCTTTCCCGACCTGGGTGCGCCCGCGGTCGATGTCGTTTCGTATCTGGTCAAGCTCGATATCGATGTCGATGCCGGAAGCTTCGATGCTGTGGTCGACGTCATTGCCGACGTCGACATCTCCGTCCGCCAGATGTCGCTGGATGCGGCAGGCTTCACAGTCGACTCTGTGCAAATTGACGGTGACGATGCCCCATTCCAACAGCCCGGCAACGAACTGATCATCGAACTGCCTGCTGATTCTGGCCGACGGGTGAATGCCACGATCACCTACTCGGCAGCTCCTGACGAGGCATTCTCCGCGGTGGGATTACCCGCCGGTTGGTTCCAGACCGACGGTGGCTCCTATGTACTCAACGAGCCTGACGGCGCGCGTCGATGGCTGCCCTCGAATGATCATCCGAGTGACAAGGCGACGTGGCGTTTCGAGATCACAGTGCCGGACGGCGTCACGGTGTCGGCCAACGGTGGCCTCGTGCAAGAAGGGCAGTTGGGCGAGCCGTGGATCTGGCAGATGTCTGAGGAGATGCCGACCTATCTCGTCCACCTTGTAGTGGGCGCCTACGACGTCGTCGATGGCGGTGTGCTCACCTCGGTCGACGGTGACGACATCGACTTGACGCACCTTGTTCCCGCAGGTGAACAGGCCGCGTTCCAACGGTTTATCGACGAGACGCCGAAGCAGTTCGACTTCTTCGAAGAACGCTTCGGCCCGTATCCGCTCGACGATTACGGCCTTGCCTTCGTCGACAGTATCCCCGGCCTTGCGATGGAAACGCAGGGGCGGTCGCTGTTCAGCCAATTCGACTTCCAAGCTTTCGGGCTCGGCGGTGATGGGGCGCAGATCAACTTCCTGCAGCACCTCCTGCTCGCCCACGAACTGGCCCACCAGTGGTTCGGAAATGCCGTGAGCCCCGCAACGTGGTCGGATATCTGGCTGAACGAAAGCTTCGCAACGTATGCCCAGTTCTTGTGGCTCGACGAGATCGGCCTCATCGATCTCGACACCGAGATGAGCCAGTTACTGCTGGCGCGCCAAACCGGCGACGTCGCCACGGGCACGCCCACGCTCGAGAGTATGTTCGGGTTCGAGAGCTACGACGGTGGCTCAGTCGTGGTCCACGCGCTGCGGCTCAAAGTCGGTGACGATGCCTTTTTTAGACTGCTCGCCGAGTGGATCGGAATGAATACCGGAACGTCGCAGTCCAGCGACGCGTTCATCTCGCTGGCACAAGACCTGACAGGCGCCGACCTCGGCGAGTTCTTTACTACCTGGCTCTATGCGACCAGCCTGCCGGAAGCGTTTCCGCAGGGCTGACGACTACTCGGTGTACTCGTGCTCGGGCCCGGGATACACGCCGGATTCGACTTCCTCGCGGAACGTACGGGTCGCATCGAGCAACGTCTCTCGGATGTTGGCGTACTGCTTAACAAAGCGTGGGATGCGGCCGCTTCCGAAGCCGGCCCAGTCGGTCCAAACCATCAGCTGACCGTCGCAGTGCGGTCCTGCGCCGACCGAGATCGTTGGGATCGACAGCTCTCGGGTGATTTGGCCAGCAATCTCCGATGGCACCATTTCGAGCACGACAGCGAATGCGCCGGCGTTCTCGACGGCGTGGGCATCAGCCAGCAACTCGGCGCCGCTGTCGCCACGGCCCTGAATGATGTGACCTCCGAGGCCGTGTTCGCTCTGGGGTGTGAATCCGATGTGGGCCATCACCGGAATACCGGCATCGACGATCCGTTCAATCTGCGGGGCGCTACGGATTCCACCTTCGAGTTTGACTGCCTGGCAGCCGGTCTCTTTCATAAAGCGGATTGCGGTTTCGAGCGCCTGACGCCGACCGTTCTCATACGAACCGAAGGGCATGTCGCCAATGACGAGAGCTCGGCTTGCACCGCGCACAACCGCAGCAGTCAGCGGGAGGAGCTCGTCGAGGGTGACAGGAATTGTCGTGTCGTACCCGAACACGGTGTTGCCCGCCGAGTCACCGACGAGGAGGAAGTCGACGCCTGCCTCATCGAAGATCGATGCTGACATGAAGTCATAGCTGGTGAGGCCGGTGATCTTGATCCCGTTTTCTTTGGCACGCTTGAAGTGGCGTGTCCGGACTTGTTTGAGCGCCGGGTCGCTGTTGCTGCCGCCGTAGGGTCGCTGCTCATCAGTCACGTTTCCGAGACTAGGCGGTGATGGGCCCATGCGGACCGATATCCGCGGCGTGATCGCCTACGCTGGAACCTTCGCCGCTGGCTGTTCGAGATGATTGACTTTCCACCACCTACGGGTCCGCCAGTCACATCCAGTACGTGGATCGATGCACACCCGACGTTCGCACCCAGGCGTGAGCCGCATGCAACGATGTCGATCAACGCCGCAATTGGCGCGGTTGTTGTTCTCGTTCTCTCGCTCCTCGCGTCGAAGTACCTGCTGGACGCGCTCTTGCGGTTTGAGTGGCCGGTCGTCGCGTACGTCGCACTGCTCGGCCTCGTCGGATATGGCCCATCGCTTATCTGGTGCAAGTTCGCCAGCCGACGATGGGGAACCGGCAAGTTCCTCAACGATGTCGGGTTGCAGCCGGAGTGGGCTGACCTTGGCTGGGGGCCTGTGGTCTGGCTCGTTGCGATCGGAACCCAGATCATGATTGGCGCCATGGTGCTCGCACTCGGTGTCCCACTTTCGAACAACACGGAAGGGATCAGCGACCTCACCGAGAATCGCACCTACATCGTGTCGCTCGTGATCACCGCAGTGATCGCTGCGCCTTTCGTTGAAGAGATCGTTTTTCGTGGCGTGGTCATGCGTGGGTTGCGCAGCAAGATGGCTGCAGTGCCGACCGTGATCCTGCAGGGTGTGCTGTTTGGTGTGGCGCATATCGATCCGGTCCGCGGTGCGGGGAACATCGGCTTGGCAGTCATTTTGTCAGGCGTCGGGATCGCATTTGGTGGCGCGGCCTACTTGCTGCGGCGCATCGGTCCGACCATCGTTGCCCACGCGATTTTCAACGGCGCGGTGTTGCTCCTCATCCTCAGTGGCGTTGCTGACCGCTTCCAAAATTAGCCCACGAGCCTCACGACGGCGAGCACGGTCGCGCGCCGCTGTCACACTTTGGTCAGACCGGAGTGTGACAGTTCAGGCCGGGAAGAGTTCGCGGTTGTCGATCAAACGGACGTCGCCGAACCACACGGCGGTGGCGATGCGCGTGGCGCCGGGGGAGCGGTGCGCCGGGGTGAGGGTGTCGATCGCTTCGAGAGTTATTGCGTTGAACACCGTGGTGTATTCGTGCTTGGCGAGTGGTTCGTTGGTGATGGCAGCGACGGCAGCCTCCACGATTCGTTCGACGTCGTCGGTGTCGCTCGCGGTACGAACTGCTGCGTCAAGCGAATGGGGAACAGCGATCGCAGCGGCGCGCTCATCGGGCGACAACCGGACGTTGCGGCTTGACTGAGCAAGGCCGTCGTGGTCCCGGACGATTGGGTGGCCGATGATCTCGACACCGAGTTCGAGGTCGGCAGCCATCTGCGTGATGATCCGCAGCTGTTGGTAGTCCTTCTGGCCGAAGATCGCGATGTGTGGTCGAACCGCACCGAGCAGTTTGGCCACGACGGTGACGACGCCTTCGAAGTGGCCGGGCCGATTGGGGCCTTCCATCACGTCGCCGAGGGGGCCGGGAACGATGCGCGTCTGGAAGTCCGGCGGGTACATCTCGACGGCGGTCGGTGCGAAGACGGCAGCTACGCCGGCAGAAGCACATGCAGCGACATCATCGTCGATCGGGCGCGGGTAGCCGTCGAAGTCAGCGGACTCGTTGAACTGCAATGGGTTGACGAAAATCGACACGACGACGAGGTCAGCTCGTCGTGCAGCATCGGCAATGAGTGCGACGTGGCCGCTGTGCAGCGCGCCCATCGTCGGCACGAACCCGATGGTCTTGCCGGCCGAGCGTTGCTGGTCAGCCCAGGCACGCATGCCAGCAGGAGAGGAGAACGTGATCATCGGCGGGAACGGTAGACGGACGGGCACACGTCGGAGTAGGCGAGCGCCTCTCCGATCGTCGATGCCGCCAGTACGGCGTGTGTGCAGGCCGCGGCGAAGGTGTCGGATGCAGCCTTGAGTACTGCGTTGAAGGCGACGTGCCGGCCGACATCGGGAAGTTTGGTATCACCAACGGCGAGGCCGAAGATCGTGTCGCCATCGGTCATTGAGTGCGCTGGACGAACGGCGCGAGCGAGCCCATCGTGGGCGACTGAGGCCATCTTCGAAGTCTCTGCCTTATCGAGGCGTGCCGACGTCGCGACGACGCCGATCGTCGTGTTCAAGTTGAGTGCGGCCTGACCGGTCAGTGCAGCGATGAGCGCACGCCGTTCGTCCGATTGAGGTCGGCGGAGCCGGGCCCCGCTCGGCTCCCAGGGCAGCGCTGTTGTCGGATCGATGACCGAGCCGTTTGGGTTCGCAACGGCGAGTGCGCCGACGGTGACTTCAATGTCGCTCTCGGGAAGCCTGACTGTTGTCGAAGCCGTGCCGACGCCACCTTGTAGCCCGCCCGCACGCGCCCCGGTGCCGGCGCCGACCGAGCCCCAACGCTGTTGCGCGCGCCGTGCGTTGCCCGCAGCCTTGGCACCAAACGTGGCATCTGGGCGATTGGCCGGTGAACCGCCGCGGCCGAGGTCGAAGATCACTGCACCGGGGACGACGGGGACGACCTGTGGTGACCCGTTCATGTGCCCGATCGGGAACCCGAGGCCCCGGCCCTCGAGCCATTCCATCACGCCGTGTGCTGCAGCGAGGCCATAGGCGCTGCCGCCGGTCAGGCAGATGCCGTGAATTTCCTGGATCAAGTTCTGCGGATTGATTGCGTCAGTTTCTCGAGTTCCGGGCCCGCCACCCCGAACGTCGACACCGGGGGTCGCGCCCGATTGGATGATGATCGCCGTGGTGCCGGTCTGCCAGCCGCGGCCGGTGCGTTGATGGTGTCCGACGGTGACGCCGGCAACGTCGGTGATTGACCCGAAGGGGAGTTCGGACATCAGAGCCACAGCCGGCGAATTGTTGCCTCCGGGTCGCCGACGACGCTGGTGTCCGTGCCGAACATCTGTGTGTTGCGCTGATCCCCGTTGTACTGGCGCCAATTTGGTTCGCCGCTTCGGGCGAACTCGATCAGTGCCTCGCTGAAGTGCTCAGCAACGTCTTGGGCCGGATCGTCGCCGAGGAACATCGAGACGCCCGGTTGGGGGAGGTTGTCGAACATGTACGGGATGTCGCCGCCATGGCAGCTGCCGAGGATGCCACCGAACGCTGTCGATGGCGCATCGAAGAGATACATCCAGGTGGCCGCGGTCCGGTCGGAAGCCAGCTGCTGCGCCGGTACCCGGAACATCTCGTCGGTCTGCATCGCCGAGATCAGTTGGCTCGGATTGGTGTCGGGTCGCAGCCGGCGGTACTCGGTGACTGCTTCGTCAGATGTCGCACCGAACCGCTTGGAGAACTGGCGGTCGACATCGGCATCGGTCCAACCCGCACGTGACGAATCGAAGGTGGTGAAAAGCAGCATCTCGTCACGCGTCGTGCCGATCACGAGTGGCCGCCAATCCGCCGCAGCGGCACCGAGGATTGGTTCGGGGATGCTCGCGCATCCTTCGGTGGGGCTGAAGTTCTTGAGCCCGGCTCCGCTGAGTGGCATGCGGTTCTGTGCATCGAGGATGTCGTCGAGCGATGCCGACTTTGCTGCAGCGAGTGAGTCGGCACCGAGGAGGTCCAGGAATATCCGCTGGTACTCAGCAGCCTGCTCAGAAGTTCGCAGCTGGAGGATCGACGGGCTCATTGTCCAAGCCCGGTGGAAGAGACCATTGGCTGCCGGTGTCGCGTACAGGGCAACGATGCCCGCCCCGCCGGCTGACTCGCCGAACACCGTCACGTTGCTCGGATCGCCGCCGAAATCGGCAATGTGGCGCTGGACCCAACGTAAGGCCGACACCTTGTCGAGCGTTCCGCAGTTCGTATCACCGAGGTAGCCGAGGGCGCCGAGGCGGTAGTTGATCGAGACGACCACGACGTTGCCCCGTTCGATAAGCGCAGTTCCGTCGTACCACGGCATGTGCGCCGTGCCATTGGTGAAGGCGCCGCCGTGAATCCAGACAAGAACGGGTCGAGCACCGTTGTCCGAGGCCGGAGTGAAAACGTTGAGCTGCAGGCAGTGCTCATCCATTGGCGGCGCGTTGCCGCCCATCATCTGGTCGAGCGGACCGGGGACCTGTGGGGCGCGAACTGGGCTCTGCGTCGATGATCCGTCGTAGGCGATGTCGATCGGCGACTCGAAACGCTCGGCCGATGCGTACCTGATGCCGATGTGTTCTTCGCTGTCACTCATAATTCGTTCCATTCGCCGTCGATCCACTGCTGGCGCAGCTTGAACTTTTGAATCTTGCCTGACCCTGTGAATGGAAACTCATCGACGGCAAACCATTGGCGTGGCGTCTTGTGCGGTGCGAGGTGCTCACGCAGATAGTTGAACAACTGCTGCTTGTCGACGGTGGTGCCTGGGGCTGGTCGAATGAAGGCGCCGACAGTCTCGCCCCAGTTGTCGTCCGGCAGGCCGACGATGGCAACCTCGCCGACTGCCTCATGGGCAAACAGGAGTTCTTCGAGTTCCTTGGGATAAATGTTCTCACCACCGCGAATGATCATGTCTTTCAGGCGGCCCTCGACGGTGCAGTAGCCGCGATCGTCCATTGCAGCGAGGTCGCCGGTGTGCAACCAGCCGTCGGCGTCGATTGTCTCGGCGGTTGCCTCTGGCATCTCGAAGTACTCGTGCATCACGTGGTAGCCGCGGGTCACGTACTCGCCGACTTCGCCGATCGGCAGGGTCTCGCCCGACTCGGGGTCGACGATGCGCACCTCGACGTTCGGCATCGGCGGGCCAATGGTGCCGGCCTTGTCTTCGATCGTGTCGGTCGGCCGCGTCATTGATGCAACCGGTGAGCATTCGGTCTGACCGAAGACGATCGTGAATGGAGCACCGAGTTTTTCTTCGAAGGTACGCACGAGGTGTTCGGGAACGAGTGAGCCGCCGGAGCAGAGGGCTTTCAGCGACGAAAGGTCGGCATCGGCGAAGTCGGAATGTTCGAGGATGGCGACGAGCATGGTCGGCACGCCGAGCATCGTGTTCGACTTGTAGGTCTGCGACAACTCAATGACAAGGCCGGGTTCGAACTCTCGAACGAGCACCTGGGTGAGGTGTTTTGACGCACAGCCGAGGACACCGATCGCACTGCCGCCCGTGTGGAACAGGGGCATGGTCTGGACGTACACATCGCCATCGGCGATGCCGAGCCGATCGACAACATGATGTCCATTGTTCACGAGCCCACGGTGATGCAGGAGCGCACCCTTCGGAAATCCAGTCGTGCCCGATGTGTACTGCAACATCACGGGGTCGGTCGGAGCGACCTGTGGGAGATCGCCGGTGAACTGGTCGGCTCCGGTGAGGAAATGGTCCCAGTTGTCGAAGCTGATGATGTCTTGGAGTTCGTGGCATTCGCCTTGAACGTCTTGGGCTGTGGCGAGCATTGCATTGCCGCGATGCGATGGCACGACGAAGACTGCCCTGGCCTTCGACTGTCTGAGCACGTATTGCAACTCGTGTCGCTGGAACGCTGGGTTGACGGTGACGATCACCATGCCGGCCAACGCGCAGCCGAACTCGAGGAGTTCCCACTCGGGAATGTTGTGAGCCCAGACGGCGATGTGGCTCCCCGGCTCGAACCGGTGGAGAAGCGCTCGAGCTGTGCGTTCGGACTGAGCGAGCAATTCGGCGTAGGTCCACTGACGACGGACCACCCCGTCAGCGAGCGGAATACCTTCGATCAAGGCGACCTGATCGGGTGCCGCTGCGGCGGCTGCGCGGAGCAGGTCGCCAATCGTGAGATCTCGGATCGGAGGTGTGGAATCCCCGATGGCGTGTGAAGTCGTAAGTGAAACTGGCTCCGTCATTTCGCCAGAGTAAGCGTTGGAGGAGGGCTGTTGACGAGCCTGGGGCATCGATCAGTCGCGCAGAGCCGGTTGGATCGATGCCGCCGTGGCCAATGTCGGCGCTGCGGTCGGCCGTGCCAATATGGCCAGCACGGCGAGCAACAGCGGAACTGCGAGGTACGCACTGCGAACATCGGTGGCCGCGCGCAGCCCGGTCATCAACACAGGCGCACTGAGTAATGCGACACCCGACGCGATCGAGCCGCGCGTCGAGGCCTGATCGGGTGAGCGCGGGAATCGGTGCAGCAACGCGGTCACCCTGGTCGGGTACAGCGGCGAGGCGCCGAGGCCGGCGAGGCCGATCCCAGCAATCGATGACACCGGCGTGGCGATTCCCCACATGAGGCCGAAGCCGAAGGCGATCAGGGCGACGCTGGCCAGGATCGATCGCGGTGGTGGCCAGGTGCTGGTGGCGAACCGTCCAAACGCCATGCCGCAGCCCCATGCTGCAGCGCCCGCCGCCGCCCCGGCGGTCGACATCCCGACCTCCTCGTGGAGGAAAGTGGCGGCGAAGTACGAGAAGCAGAACTCGACCATGATGCACAATGTCAGCACCGTGACCTCGCGCCACCACAGTGCGAACGGTGGCACCACCGGCTCGTCGTCGAGTATCGGCTGGGTAGGTTGCGGCGCCGCGGCGTTCTGGCCGCCGGCGTTCTGGCCGGCGGCGTTGCCGCGTGCCATTAGCACGATCACCAGAGCGCCGCCACCGATCGGCACGACCATGCCCGGGAGCCACCCGCCACCGAGCAGAATCGACACGCCCACCGCCAGAGGAGCGGCAATGGCTGCCAGGCTCGAATAGGCATTGGCTCGGATCAGGACGCGTTCGGTGTCATCGGGCCGGGCTGAAGCGAGCAGCGCTGGCATCAGCCGGATCAGGGCAGCAGCAGCGGTCGCACTGATGCCAGCACCGAGTGCGCTCACACCGAACCAACGCGTGATGCCCATCACCAGCACGCCACCCGCCAGTGCTACCGAGGCGAGAAGCATGGTGCTGGTGTGCGGGTTGGCCGGAGCGGCGCCGCGGTGGCGGCGCACCACGATTGATCCCCACACGAGCAGGACGATGCCCGGTAGAAGCGTGTAGGCCGACGCCCGCTTGCCGATTTCGTTTTCCAGCTCGGGGAGCACGGACCCGAGCCCGTTGAGGAACCAGCCAACGATGACGTAGCCGAAGTACGCGGCGAGCACGATCGGCGTTGGTTTGGGCGGTCGGACCCCGATCAGCGGCACGCGGCACACGCTACGCCGACGGCGTTCATCAGCCGTGAGCGTGGCGCTCCCTGCGGCACGCGTAGACGTGATCAGAATTCTGCGCAGGAATCGCCTTTGGCCAAGATTTTCGCTGGCACAAGGGCCACCAACTACCTGTAATTCGTGTGGCATCTCCTGAACCGAGTGAAGTGGTGCAGATGATGGTGAATCAGATCCGCAACGCGTGCACGTCGTCCCCGCTGAACGACGCGTCGCCGCTCGACGTCGTGTCGGCAGTCGATGACACACAGCTGGTCGGCGCATGAGCGACGAACGCGCCTCCGTTGTGCTGTACGAAGAGCGCGACGACATCGCGATCATCACGCTCAATCGTCCACACAAGAAGAACACGCTGACCGACGCGATGATCCAAGGCGTTGCCGACGGCATCGATGCCGCAACCAAGTCGCGCGACGTCGCAGCGATTGTGTTGCGTGG
>JBNMOS010000071.1:0-17869 GCA_051275435.1 Ilumatobacter sp. | reverse complement strand
GCGATCCAGCCGACATCGAAGACGGAGGCGTCGTCACAGCCATGCACTTCGTCGTCGATGGTCAGGTGCAGCCGCCCTGCTCAGGCGAGGCCGACCCCCGCCTTGATGCAGCCTGGACCGCAATGGCCGACGTGACGCCGGCTGCACTGCTTGCCGACATTTCGCTCCTGGCAGGTTTTGAAGGGTGCGACACCTGCGACACGCTCGCGTTCGTCACCACCCTCGACGAGGCTGCCGAATTCTTCGTGATGGCGATCGACGTCCAGGCCGGCGTTGACGACCTCAACGAGCTCGCCCTGACGATGCAGCACGAGCTGACGCATGTGTTCACCCAAGACCCGGCGACGCAGCTCGACATTTCGATCGGCGCCGAGGACTGCACCACGTATTACAACGGAAGCGGTTGCTTCCGCGAGGGCTCCTACACCTGGGAATGGATCCAGCAGTTCTGGGACGCGGAGGCGTTGGCGACGATCCCTGAAGACGGTGGTGTGAACGAGGAGGCAGGCGAAGCGCGCTGCGTGATCGACGCTCCGTACACCGGCTCCTATGGCGCCAGTAACCCGGAAGAAGACATCGCCGAGGTGTTCTCGGCCTACGTGTTCGACGTCGAGGCCAGCGCAGCGCTCGACGCGAAGCTCGCCTTCTTCGACCAGTATCCGGAGTTCCGTGAAGTGCGTGAACGCGCCGAGGCACTCGGGCGCCACGACGCCGACTACTCCTTCGAGACCTGCTGATCGGCGCCCTGACAGGCGCAGGGGCAGGGTCAGGCGGGGGTGGTGGCCGTGGTGACCTGGTCGAGGAACGGCTGGTCGATGTCGAACCCGAGGCCGGCTGATCGAGGGACCGTCACCTGGCCGTCGTGAATCGTGATGGGGTCCGTCACGATGTCTTGTGCGTAGAAGCGGGTCGAGGCGCTGATATCGCCTGGCAGTGTGAAACCGGGGAGCGACGCGAGGACAGCGTTGGCGGCTCGTCCAATGCCCGTTTCGAGCATCCCGCCACACCACACCGGGATCCCGGCGCTCACACACAGGTCGTGGATCCGGACCGCTTCGAGGTAGCCCCCGACTCGGCCGGGCTTGATGTTCGCGATTTCGCAAGCGCCCAATGCGATGGCATCGGCGGTTCCTGCCGCTGAAACGAGCGATTCATCGAGGCAGATCGGTGTTTCGACCTCGGCAGCCAACTGGGCGTGACCGATGATGTCGGCCTCGGGCAAGGGTTGCTCGATGAGCAGCAGGTCATAGGCATCAAGGCGTGCGAGATGTGCGCCGTCGGTCCGTCGGTATGCCGTGTTGGCATCGACTTGCAGGGGCGTGTCGGGGCCGATGAGGTCGCGCACCGCAGCGACGTGCTCGATGTCGGAGCCGGGCTCGATCTTCAGCTTGATGCGAACGTAGCCGTCGTCCATGTAGCCCTGCACGGTTGTCAACAACGCGTCGACGGTGTCGTGAATGCCGACGCTGACGCCACTCGGAATCGTGAGTGCGGTCGCACCGAGGAAGTCGGCAAACGAGGTGCCCGCCGACCGGAGTTGGGCATCGAGGATCGCCATCTCGATGGCGCCCTTCGCCATTGGATGCCCGTGAAAGTGGGCCATTGCTTTTGTCGCGCCGGCAGCATCGATCGGACCGGCGTTGCGCACAGCTGGAATGAGGTGCGACAGCATGACGTGCTGGGCTCCATCGACGTACTCGGGCGAGTAGGTCGGCTTGGCGAGTGCAACGCATTCGCCCCAGCCCTCGGTGGTGGCGCCGTCGCTGTCGATGAGCTCGACACGCACCAGGAGGAGGTCGCGGTCGGTCTCGACGCCGAAGCTGGTGCGGAACGGTGAAACGAGGGGAAGGGCGATGCGGCGGAGCTCGATGGCTCCGAGTGTGAAGGTCGGTGCGCTGCTCATGATGCCACCACGTAATCGCCGTCACGAGTGAAACCGACAATCTGCGAACCTGCCGTGAGGGCCTCAGTCAACGCGAACCGCGTGGATCCGCGCCATCGAGCGACTTCGTTTGGGTCGGTTCGGCGCAGTGCAACGATGTCGTCTGGCGTCGGGATCAAGATGACGCCAGGCTGATCAAGGTATGCAGCGCCGTCACGGGGAGCCGCGTTGGGATCGGTTGCAGTCGACCACGCCATGAGTAAACGGTCGGAGTCGTCGCCGGCGTTGATCGCATCGGTCATCGTCCCGTAAAAATGCGGCAGGTACTCGTGCACCTCGGCCCCGAGGATTGCGATGTTGAACCAGGCGTTGCGCTGGACAAGCGGGTCAAAGGTCCAGACGATCCATTCGATGCCGCGGTTGAGCGCCCATTGCTGTTGATGCAGTTTCATTGCCCGACCGAGACCGGTGCTGCGCGCGCCGGGCAAGATTCCGGTGACGTGGCTATGCAAGGCGGGCTGGTCATGATGGACAGCGAGCACGCCGACGGAGGCACCGAGAATCTCGCCACGGCCGTCGTCTCCGCGACTCATGTCGAATGCTCCGACGACGTAGCCGCCGGCGTGAGAGATTGCCATCAGCATCTCAAGCCGGATGATCTCGGTTGCCGAACCCCACACCTGCTGGAACACGTCGCCCATCACGACCATCTCGTCAGCGATCGTCAGCGCCCGGATTTGGATCGCGGATTTGGACGGTGGCGGTTCCGAGCCGGCAGTCGGAGTTTCGTCGTTGGCAGCGTCGATGGTGCTCATGCCTGGACTTCCTCCGCAGCGTCGCCTGACGCCAGCGGAACTGGTGTCGGCGTCACTTTTGCAAGCGCCGACTGTGGATGGGTTCCTCGTGCGACACGGTACGCGCTGCGTACTGCAAGCGCCTCACGAACCTCGGGTCCGACGTCGTCAGCGAACTCGGTGCGGTAGGTGTCGTCGGTGGTGAGGACGACAGTGAAGTACATGCCAGAGAACGACCCGAGGAATACCGACACCCGAAGCAACGGCTCGGACAGGATCAGCGGACGGCCGCCGAAGGACCATTCGGCGAGGATGCGGATTTCCTCCAGCCGGGTCCAGCCGAGGGTGGTGGTTTCGGTGATGGCGAAGAAGCCGAAACCGACGAAGAAGCCGGTCAGCGCCACGGTGACGAGGGTGATCTGGAGGGCCTGTCCGAACAAGACGATCAAACCAATGTTGAACCGCTGGCGCAGGCGAAGCCGATCCTCGACAAGCTCGCCAGTTGGGGTTGGCAGCCCGGCCGCTGGCGTTCCTTGCAGGTGCTCATCAATGTCGCTCCATGACTCAAACGACCGCATCGAGCGGATCACTCCGGGGACCCGGCTCAAGGCGAAGGTCACTCCGAGGGATGCGAACGTCAGGATCACCACGACGTAGGCCAACCCGTTCAGCGTGCCTGCCATCTCCCAGACCTCGGCGTTGATGAACAAGAAGGTGTTGAACAGCAGAAGCAGAGGGAGTGCCCGGGCGACAAGCGAACCCAGACCGGTCAACTGATTCCGGCCACGACGCAGGCCCCATCGGGTGAGCGGGCCGAGACCGTATGACGACCAGATGTAGATCACTGCGAGTAGGACGGTGGCGGACAGGACGCTCTCGATTGCATCGCCGGTCTGCTCGAACAGCAGTGCTGGGACTGCTGGGCCAAAGAGGAAGAGCGCGAGTTCTGGCGCATCGATATCAGTCGGCCGAGCAAAGGCCGCGACACCACGCAGTCGATTGGACAGCACCCAGGCGGCCAACAACATGGTGATGACGACCACAGCGACAAAGAGATTTCGTCGGAGCGACCACTCCGCCAGATTCAGTGCATTGAGTCCCTGTAGCAGGTAGGCAACGACGAGCAGCGGGAGTGCGCGAGTCCATGCATCGAGCACGGATCCGTCTGATTTTCGCTCGACGAAGTGAGGAACACCGCGTTCGACGAACCAGAGCTCGATCGCCCTCAGATCAGGTTGCTCGGAGTGGTCATCGGACACGTGCCGCACGGTACATCCTCTGCGGTCAGTGGACGTGGTGAACAGCGACGCAAACGGTTCGTCAAATCCCGTGGAAGGGGGACCGGGGTGCCGATAAGCATTCCGGATGGCTCGTATCCTGGTGACAGAAGAAATTGCTGACGGTGGACTCGAACGGCTTCGTCAAGCCGGTCACGATGTCGACATTCAGGTCGGCAAGTCAGCCGAAGAACTCCTCGCGATTGTTCCGGGTGCCGCTGCGCTGATCATCCGCTCTGCAACCCAGGTCACTGCCGAACTGCTCGCAGTCGCTGACAATCTGATGGTCGTGGGCCGTGCAGGCATTGGCCTCGACAACGTCGACGTCGCTGCTGCCACGAAGCAGGGTGTCATGGTCGTCAACGCACCGCAAAGCAACATCGTGTCGGCCGCCGAGCACACGATGGCACTACTGCTTGCCTCGGCGCGCAACGTTCCGCAGGCTCACGCCGCCCTCGTCGCTGGTCGCTGGGAGCGCAGCCGCTGGACCGGCGTCGAATTGGTCGACAAGACACTCGGTGTCGTCGGCCTCGGTCGCATCGGCAAGCTGGTTGCTGACCGTGCGAAGGCGTTCGGCATGCGGATCGCCGCATACGACCCATTCGTCTCGGAAGATCGCGCGAAGGCGATGGGCGTCGAACTGATGACCCTCGATCAGCTGGTTGCCGAATCGGACTTCTTGACGGTCCACCTCCCCAAGACGCCAGAGACGCTGGGCCTCATCAACCGTGACCTGCTGCTCAAGGCGAAGCCGTCGCTGCGCGTCATCAACGTGGCCCGCGGCGGCATCGTCCACGAGGGCGACCTGGCTGATTGCATCCGTGACGGCGTGATTGCCGGCGCCGGTATTGACGTGTTCTCGACCGAGCCGATGACCGAGTCGCCGCTGTTCGAACTGCCGAGCGTTGTCGTTACCCCACACCTCGGTGCGAGCACCAACGAAGCCCAAGACAAGGCTGGCGACACCATTGCCACCATGGTCGAGCTCGCTCTGGCTGGCGAGTTCGTGCCGTTCGCGGTCAACGTCGACGCCGCAGAAGCCAACGAGACGATCCGTCCGTACCTGCCCCTCGCCGAGCGCCTCGGTGCGTTGTTCGTGTCGCTGAACGGCTCGCTCCCGAAGACGCTCGAGGTCTGCGCCGAGGGCGAAATCGCCGGTTACGACACCCGGATCCTCGAACTTGCTGTGCTGAAGGGCTTCTTCGGGGCCATTTCCGACGAACCGGTCACGTACGTCAACGCACCACAGCTCGCCAAGGAACACGGCGTCGAAGTGCGTGACGTCAACTGCGCTACGGCTGCCGACTACGTCAATCTCTTGACCGTGCGCGGCGATGAGCATTCGATTTCGGGCACGCTGACAGGCCCGCGGAACGATCAGCGCATCGTCAACATCGACAACATCCCGTTTGACGTGCCGCCGGCCGACCACATGGTCGTCATCACCAACGACGATCGCCCAGGCGTCATCGGGACCGTCGGCACGCTCCTCGGTAGCGCCGAGGTCAACATTGCCGACATGGACGTCAGCCGCGTCGAAGGTTCCGGCACGGCGGTCATGCTGATCGCGCCGACGGCGGCGATCCCCGAGGCCACGCTCGCTGCGCTGCGTGCCGCCCCCGGCATCATCGACATCAAAACGCTCTGATCATTTCGGGCGGAACGTCACGCTCCGGTCAGACCAAAGTGTGACAGTTCGGTGTTTATGGCTGGCTGATCCTGAGTGCTGCTGCGGTGCGTTGCGCTTCTGCCCGGGCGGCTTCTGCGAAGTCGTCGCCGCTACTGGCATAGAGCACCGCTCGGGAGGAACTGACCATCAGCCCGCTACGTGCAGCGTTGGAGCCGTGTTCGACGACGGTCGCTGCATCGCCGCCCTGTGCTCCGACGCCGGGCACAAGGAACGGGATGCCCGGTGCGACGGCGCGCACCTCGGCGAGTTCTTCCGGGTAGGTGGCACCGACGACCAGGCCGCAGTCGCCGAGCTGGGACCACTCGTTGGCGACCCGCTCAGCCACGTGCATGTAGATCGGCTTGCCACCGTGCTGATCGGCAGTGACCAGCGACTGGAAGTCGTCGCCGCCAGGGTTACTCGTTCGACAGAGGGCAATGACGCCGCCGCCACCGTTACCGGTGTGTTGAAAGAATGGTTCCACCGAATCGGTCCCAAGGTACGGGTTGACAGTGACGGCATGTGCGCCATACCGATCGAATGCCTCGCGGGCGTAGTGCTCGGCAGTTGAGCCGATGTCGCCGCGCTTTGCGTCAAGGATCAGTGTGACGTCGGGATAGGTCTCCCGGATGTACGTGCAGATCCGTTCGAGTGCACCTTCTTCACGTTGGCTGGCGAAGTATGCGATTTGCGGCTTGAACGCGCAGACGATGTCGGCAGTTGCATCGATGATTGCTCGGCAAAACCGCTCGATTGCATCGGGGGCGCCGTCGAGGGGGCTCGGCATCCGGGCCGGATCAGGGTCCAGGCCAACACAGAGCATCGATGACGATGCTGCCCACGAACGTTCGAGCTGAGCGTGAAATCCCACGTCGGCAACCTACCGATAATGGACCGACGCGGCGGAATCTCCGTCCGCCGGACTCCCGTTGATCAGCGCCGCCCGACTGGGGGTCATTCGACCGTGATTGCTGCGGTCGGGCACATGTCGGCTGCCTCGTTGACCTTGGCGGCCAACTCGGGCCCAGGATTTTCCTGCAGGATGTAGAGGTAGCCGTCGTTGCGGACCTCGAACACTTCGGGGCACACCTGCATGCATGCGCCGGTGGATGCGCAGCTGTCGAAGTCGACGGTGACCTTCATGGTGTTTCTCCTGTGTTGTGCGAAGTGTTGTGAGAGGTGTTGGTGTTGTTCGAGGTGCCCTGCAGGCCGTTCAGGCCTTGGCCGGACGGTAGCCGTCCGCAACGGCGTCGGCCGCAGTGGCATAGCAACGCTCGGCCTTGGTGCGGTTATAGAAGCGGCCGCCGGGAACGTGGAAGATCCCCGAGTTGTCGTTCGCCTTGATGAGGTGGGAGCCGGGGCACGAACCGTCAGCTGTCGGCGGCAACCATGCGCCGGTTGCCGCATCGGAACGCGCGTCCGGCGAGTCGACGAGAGCGTTGACAACCGACGACTTTGCCGGCGCGCTGCGCTGCAAGGTGCCGGACGTCGTGGAGGTCGGGCTGCTGACCGTTTCGAGTGGCGGCCATTCCGGCGGTGATGGAGGTGTCGGCGGCGCGGTGCGGTCTCGCCACCACGACCACGTGACCCCGCCCACGGCACCGATCAGCACCAGCCAGAGGGATCGACGAGCCGCTGTCACCATCCAGGTCATGGCCCCAACATAGTCAGACCTGCGTTCGGTCCTACAGCATCTGCGTGATGGTTTTGGTAGAAATGAGCACCAAAGACATCACGCAAACAGGAGATTGGCAGAACGGTGCCGCTATCGACGCTGGCGCTCGAATGCTGCGAGGACGGCTCGCAGCGAGGCAGTGGTGATGTTCGGATCGGTGCCGAGGCCCCAGCGAATGTTGCCGTTTCCATCGACGGTCTCGAGGTACGCGACGGCGCGTGCGTCAGCACCCTGGCCGATGGCGTGCTCGGCATAGTCGAGCACGTCGAAATCGCCGCCGACAGATCCACCGAACTCATCGGTGAGTGCGGCGACGAAGGCTTCGACCGGTCCATCGCCGGTTCCGTGCAACGAATGCGCAGAACCTTCAACCTCGAGTTGCACCTGAATGGTCGTGGTCGCACCGGCATCACCGGAGGCGCTGTGCAGTTCGTGGCTCCGCAGTTTCATCGTGGGTTCAGAAGGCATGTATTCGGCCTGGAACGCATCCCACATCACCCCGGGCGTGATCTCGGTGCCGGTGTCTTCGGTGATGTGCTGGATTGTTTTGGAGAACTCGATTTGGAGTCGACGTGGCAAGTCGAAGCCGTGCTCGGTCTTCATGACATAGGCGACGCCGCCCTTGCCGGACTGGCTGTTTACCCGGATGACTGCCTCGTACGTACGGCCGACGTGTTTCGGGTCGATTGGCAGATAGGGCACCGCGAACTTCGGGTATTCCCCTGATGTTTCGTCCCGACTGGCATCGAGGGCATCGAGGCCTTTCTTGATGGCGTCCTGGTGGCTCCCGGAGAAGGCGGTGTAGACGAGGTCGCCCACGTATGGGTGGCGAGGTGAGACCGGCAGCCGGTTGCAGTACTCGGCCGTGCGGCGGAGCGCATCGATGTCCGAGATGTCGAGCTTCGGGTCGACACCGTTCATGAACAGGTTCATTGCCAGGTTGACGACATCGACGTTGCCGGTGCGTTCTCCGTTGCCGAAGAGCGTGCCTTCGACGCGATCGGCGCCGGCCATGACGCCGAACTCGGCAGCAGCGACGGCGCAGCCGCGATCGTTGTGCGGGTGGAGCGAGATGAGGACCGACGTGCGGTCACGGATCGTCCGGCCGAACCATTCGATGACATCGCCGTACACGTTGGGGGAGTAGCACTCGACGGTGGCCGGCAGGTTCAAGATGATTGGATCGTCAGGCGTCGGGGCGATCACGTCCATGACGGCCTCGCACACCTCAACGGCGTAGTCGGGCTCGGTCAGCGTAAAGCTCTCGGGGCTGTACTCGTAGCGGATTTCGGTGGCTGAACCGTCGGCTCGGTCTGGGAGCGCTGCCTCTTGCGCTTTGCACAGCGTTGCCCCGGTGACCGCAATCTGCTTGATCTGCTCCTGGTCGAGTCCGAACACCACGTCACGCTGGAGCGGATTCGTCGAGTTGTAGAAGTGGACAATCGCGCGTGGAGCGCCGCGTAGGCCCTCGAAGGTACGCGCAATCAGCTCGGGGCGGCACTGCACGAGTACCTGGATCCAGACGTCATCAGGAATCAGGTCATCTTCGATCAGCAGTCGGAGGAAGTCGAAGTCGGGCTGGCTCGCCGATGGAAAGCCGATCTCGATCTCTTTGAAGCCCATGGCGACGAGCTCGGTGAACATCTTGAGCTTGCGGGCTGGGTCCATTGGATCGATCAAGGCCTGGTTGCCATCGCGCAGATCGACCGAGCACCAGAGTGGTGCCGTGTCGATGACCTGGTCGGGCCAGGTGCGATCGGTGAGCTTGATCGGGACAAACGGCGCGTACTTGTCGAACGGCATCTGCTTCGGCGTGCTGGGTGTCGGAGGCATAACTTCTCTCAATGGGAACGTGAGGGTTGATGTGGCGATCGTCGGTCGGGGTCGAAAAAGCAAAAACCCCCCGGCCGGAGGGGCGGAGGGTGCGGGCAGGCGCGACGATGTGCGGCTGCCCTACATAAGCAGAAGAAAGCTGGCGGTGATCGATCGCTGCACAAATGCGATGCTAGCACCGGTCGGCGAGTGTGGGAACCCGCAACTCGCCAACAGCATGTGGCCGAAACCGGCTGACGGGTGCTGTGAGCGGTACCCTGACGAGCACAATGACAGAAAATACAGCACGACGCGGAGCGCCTCGTCGCAAGCGGACGCCACGAGAGTCTGATGACTCGTCCCGCGATCACGTCAACACATCGAATCTGACAACGGTCAACATCCTGCCGCCGGTCGAAGCGCCGACAGGCTTTTTTGACCTCGGTGTCCCGGCACGGATTGACGACGGCCTTGCTGCATGCGGCTTTGCCCAGCCATTCAACATCCAAACTGAAGCAATTCCCGTGGCCATGCGCGGCGACGACGTCTGCGGACGAGCCAAGACCGGATCCGGCAAGACGCTTGCTTTCGGTATCCCGATGCTCGCCCGCATCACCGACAAAGCTGCGCCGACCAAGCCGCTTGGCCTCGTGCTCGTCCCGACACGCGAATTGGCCATTCAGGTCGCCGAAGTGCTCCAGCCCGTCGCGCAGCACGCAGGTATGAATGTTCTGCCCGTCTACGGTGGCGCATCTCGCCATCACCAGGTCGAGGAAATGGCGAAGGGCATCGAGCTTGTTGTCGCCACGCCGTTGCGTCTCATCGATCTGATCAAGTCGAACGAGGTCAGCCTCGAAGACGTGCAGATCGTCACGCTCGATGAAGCAGATCGCATGGCCGACGACGGGTTCACCCCGCAGGTCGAATGGATTCTGCGTCATTGCGTCAACCGCAACCAGACCATGCTGTTCTCGGCAACACTCGACGGCGACGTCGGGCACCTCATCCGGGCGTATCAAACCGATCCGGTCACGGTGGCCGTCGACGAGGCAACTGACACGGTCGGCAACATGAGCCACCTGTTCCTCGGTATTCACCACATGGATCGCGACAAGGTCATCGGCGCCATCGCTCGAGGCATTCCGAAGCTGATCGTGTTCTGTCAAACCAAACGGCAGTGCGACAAGGCCACTGAGCGGCTCCAAGAACTCGGCATCGACGCCATGGCGATCCACGGTGATCTCCAGCAGAAGACACGTGAGCGCGTCATGCGTTCCTTCGCCGAAGGCAAGCTGCAGATTCTCGTCGCCACCGACGTTGCCGCCCGCGGTATCGACATCGATGACATCGGCGCAGTCATTCACTACGAGCCGGCCAAGGACGTGAAGGACTACCTGCACCGGTCAGGCCGAACAGCTCGCGCCGGCCGTGATGGCTGGGCGATCACGCTGTCCGAGTACAACCAGGTCACCCAGGTTCGCATCCTGCAGCGGATGATGAAGATGGAGCCGAGTAAAGCGGTCGACGTGTTCTCGAACGACAAGCGCCTCGAGCAGCTCGAATCGTTCGGCGACGACATCAAAGCGGCCGCCACGCTGGCGCCGTCGATGTCCTGATTCCCTCCTGACTCCCGCTGACTTCTAGCTGAGTTCGCGCAGCCCGCGCTGACTCACGTACGTGGCGACCACGCCGATCAGGCTGATCAACGCGGCGCCGCTGATGGCTGCGCCAGCGCTCGTCCACGACGCGATGGCACCGAGGATCAGTGCACCGAACGGCATGATGCCGAAGGATGTGAGCGCGTAGAGCCCCATTACACGGCCCATTAGGGGCTGTGGCGTGTTCGCCTGGATGAGTCCCTGGTTCATGTTGATGTAGAACCCGCCAGCCAGGCCCATGAAGAAAGCGAGGACCAGGACCTGCCAGAAGTCGGTGGTGCGCCCCGTCAAAATCGTGATGGTCGAACCGCAGATCAGGGCACGTTGGAATGCTGCGCCCTTCTGTTTCATGTCGCCCTTGCGCATCACCACCACGGAGCTGATCGCGATGCCAATGCCCATCAGTGCGAAGGGCAACGCAGCATCACCCGCCGTGCGACCCAGACCGTCTTTGACGTGAGCCTGGAGTGTGACCATGATTGCCGGGTTGACGGTCAGGCTGGCCATGACCAGCAGGCCGAACAGGATCCGCAGGTTGGCGTCGCCGAGGACGTGACGAAGGGCTTCTTTCATGTCGGCGACAATCGGCCGCTTCGGCGGCAGGTCGATGTGGGGCGGGATCTCGAGCCGCATGAGGAAGATGACGCCAGCGAACATCAGGCCGGACTGGAACCAGAAAGCTCCGTCGAACCCGTACTGGTCACCAACCACCTTGGCGAGCACCGGCCCGAGGATCAGTGACAACGTCATCGCGATGGCGTTGACCGCAATCGCGCTGAACAGCTGTTCCTTCGCGACCAGCACCGGGATGAGGGACGAACGAACCGGTTGGCCGATGGCCGAAGCGGCACCAGCGAACAGCGTCATCACGATGACCCAGCCGAACGAGATCGCATCGGATCGGACCAACAACGCGGTTGCGGCCATCACAACGCCACCGGCGACCTGGGTCCAGATCAGCATCCGTCGGCGGTCCCAACGGTCGGCCCAGGCACCAGCCTGCAGGACGAGTAACGCAGCAGGTAGTCCCAGCGTGAACACGGCGATGCCCTGGTCGCTCTCGCTGCGGTTCAGGCCGTCGAGGACCAGCCACCCGAAGACGAACCGTTGCGCGTTGGAGACGAGGAAAAAAGAGAGGTTGTTGAGCCACAGCAGCCGGAACGGCCGAACAGTGATGGCGTTCGCAGGCTGCTGGCTCTCCGTGTGTACTGCGGTCACCCAGTGACCTTGTCAGATCTGCGCGAGCAGATCGTCAGTTGGGGCGGGCGACGAAGACCGGGATGGTGCGGTCCGTCTTCTCGGCGTACTGGGCGTAGGTCGGGAAGACCTCGACCGCTCGGTCCCACCAGACCTGCCTCTCGTCGCCGTCGACGATGGTGGTGGTGTACTCGCCGGGCTCGGGGCCATCCTGGATCTCGCACAGCGGTTCGGCGACGAGATTGTGAAACCACGACGGGTTCTGCGGGGCGCCGCCGATCGACGCGACGAGTGCGTACTCGCCGTCATGCTCGACCCGCATCAGCGCGAACTTGCGCAGGTTGCCGCTGCTTGCACCCTTGGTGGTGACGACGATGATGGGGATTCCGGTCTCGCGCAGGGTGTTTGCTTCGCGGCCGTTTGTGGCCTCGTAGGTGTCGACCTGTTCGCGGACCCAGTCCATCGTGCTCGGGACGTATTCTCCAGTCAAAGGCATGGGCCGAGCGTAGACGAGCGCATCGGGTTGCCGGCCGGTCGAGGTGGGTAGCGTCTCGCAGCGTGAAGTCCCAGCGTCTGCTCGCCATGTCCGCATCGATCGTGTTCGTCGTCGCGTCCTGCGGCGCAAGCGAGTCCGGATCGGACGTCGCACCCGCTTCGACCGTTTCGATTGCGGCCACCACGGTGCCCGAACGCGCAGCAGGAGACGATGGCGACATCGAGCAGACCTGCATCGAGCTGCAGATCGTCCAAGACCTGTCGGATCAGACCACCGCGTCGACGAACGAGATCCTGCAGCGAGTGGCCACAGATCCGGAAAGTATGTCGGAGGCGGACACCATCGCAGCGTTCGCCACGCTCGCCAGTGAGATCGAGGCACTGCTCCCGGAAACGCTGGCGGCCTACGATCGCGCTGCGGCCGTTGCCCCGCCGGGCATCGATGACGAGATCCGCGCCGTCGCTGACGGCACAGCACGACTGACGCCGGGACTCGTCGAGGCATTCACCAAGATTCAGAGTGCCGACGACCTCGCAAACATCCAGGGGATCTTCGCTGAACCGGAGTTGCAGGACGCAGCAACCGATGCAGGAATCGCATCGCTGCGGCTCGACAACTTCACTAATCCCAACTGCGGGTTCCAGTTCTCCAACGGCTGATCGAGGGAGCGCAGCGGAGTTAACCGAGGTTCAGCGTGTTGCCGAGGTTCAGCGTGTCGCCGAGGCGAACGATTCCGCCCCGGATGACGCTGGCGGTGATGCCAGCTCGCTGACGGAGCGCCGCTTGGGCGCCGTCGCCAAAGATCTCATCCATGAGGGTGCACGGCGCACAGTCACGCCAGACAGCAAACTCGACTTCGCCGATGGTGAACAGCTTTCCGTGCGAGCGCGGGAGTTCGTCAAGGTCGACGACGATGTTGCGACGAGTCCGCAGCGCGTCGAACTGTTCACTACCGAAATCGGTTGCAGCCCGGGCAAGTTCGCCGGTGCACACGATCGAAACGGCTCGCTTCTTGCCGGCGTGACGGTCGCCTTCGATTCCGATGTCGGTGATGAGCGTCACCGCATCATGCTTGACGATCGCGGCGCCATACGACGGTGCGGTTCCGAGTGCGAGGACGGTATTGCTGGCCACAGGTCCGACCGTAGCGGTCGCATTCTGCCAGGCACAGGGTGACCGTACGGTCGGCCTACAGGAATCGAGGCGGCTGCAGACCCCTGGTGCTGCCAGAATCGACAGATGGGGTCGGAACAGTCACCGGTTGTTGGGTCGTCGCTGGTGAAACGCTTCGGCGACTTCACCGCAGTCGACGGCATCGACATCGAGGTGGCGCGCGGCGAAGCGTTTGGTTTTCTCGGCCCGAACGGAGCGGGGAAGACGTCGACGATGCGAATGATTGGCTGCGTCTCCCCTCCGACGGCTGGCACGCTTCGCATCTTTGGCCTCGACCCGGTCGCCGACGGCCGAAAAATCCGCGCTCGTATGGGCGTGGTGCCACAGCTTGACCAGCTCGACAACGACCTCACCGTGCTCGAGAACCTCGTGATTTACGGCCGCTACTTCGATCTGTCGCGCAAGGCCGCTGCTGCGCGGGCCAATGAGTTGTTGGAGTTCGTGCAACTCACCGAGAAGGCTGACAGCAAAGTCGACCCGCTGTCGGGCGGCCAAAAACGCCGGGTCAGTATTGCTCGTTCGTTGATCAACGAACCCGATCTCTTGCTGCTTGACGAACCAACAACCGGGCTCGACCCGCAGGCTCGCCACATCCTCTGGGACCGGCTGTACCAACTCAAAGAACGTGGGGCGACGCAGGTGATTACCACGCACTTCATGGACGAGGCCGAGCAATTGTGTGACCGACTGGTCGTGATGGATGCCGGCAAAATCGTTGCCGAGGGATCACCGCAGGGATTGATTTCCAAGCACGTGCGCCGAGAGGTGCTCGAAGTGCGCTTCGGCTACGGACTGAACGAATCGATGGTGCCAAAAGTCGACGGCGTTGGTGACCGCATCGAAATTCTGCCTGACCGCTTGCTGCTGTACTCCGACGACGGTGACGCTGCCCTGTCTGAGTTGCATCGGCGCGAGATCATTCCGGAAAGCGCGCTAGTGCGCCGGAGCAGTCTCGAAGATGTGTTCCTGAAGCTCACCGGCCGCACGCTGGTCGAGTAACGGGGATTGCATTGACCTCGTGGGCGCCAGTGCGCGTGTATCTGCGCGACTGGACCTTCTTCAGCCGAATGTGGTGGTCGGTGATGCTCGGCTCGATCATCCAGCCGTTGATGTTCCTGCTCGGCGTCGGGCTGGGTGTTGGTGAATTGGTGGACAACGGACCCGAGGCGGTCAACGTGCTGGGCGACACCTCCTACTTCGCTTTCTACGCGACTGCGCTGTTCGCTACCTCGGCGATGTTCGTCCTCAGCCAGGAAGCGATGTGGGGGACCATGGACGGCTTCCAATGGTCGAATGCGTACGTTGCGATGATTGCCACCCCGCTCACCGCGACCGATGTGGCATTGGGCAAAGCATTGCACTTTGCGATGCGGGCGATCTTGACCGGCGTCGGGGTCGCGTTGGTGCTCGCGCTTTTCGATGACACACGTCGACTCGGCCTGCTGTTTGCACCGTTCGGCAGTGTCCTGACGGGCCTGGCATTCGGGTTGCCAATCGCGGCGTGGACTGGCTCGCGCACCACCGATACTTCGTTCCCGGTGATCCTTCGATTTGGTGTGATCCCGATGTTCCTGTTCGGTGGCGCTTTCTACCCGATCGAACAACTCCCTGACTGGTTGCAGCCCGTTGCGTGGCTCACTCCGTTGTGGCACGGCGTCGAGTTGTGTCGCGGCTTGGTGCTGGGTGGTCTGTCGATCGGGAACTTTGTGCTGCACGCGGGCGTGCTGCTTGGGTTCTGCATCGCTGGGCTTGTCGCAATGACGAAGACGTTCGAAGCGAGGTTGCGCGCATGAGCGCGACGCTGAACCCGGCCGCCCATACCCGGATCGTGCCGGCCGTGGTGTTCGACATCAAACGGCCACACCTGCTCGTCGAACGCAGCCTGATGGTGACACGCCGGGCGTGGATGGCGATGGTCACCGGCTTCTTCGAACCGCTCTTTTACCTCCTGTCGATCCGCATCGGGCTCTCGGCACTCGTCGGCGACATCGAAGTCGGCGGCCAGTTGATTGCCTACGACGCGTTTGTCGCTCCTGGCTTGATGGCGGCATCGGCGATGAACGGTGCGGTGTTCGACTCGACGATGAACGTCTTCTTCAAACTGAAGATCACCAAGCTCTACGACTCGGTACTCAGCACCCCGCTCTCTGCGGGCGACGTTGCGCTGGGCGAGATCATGTTCGCCGTCATCCGTGGCGCCATTTACTCGACCGCGTTCATGGTGACCATGTGGGTCATGGGAATGGTCGAGTCGCCCTGGTTCTTGCTGTCGGTGCCGGCGTGCGTGCTGATCGGATTTGCTTTCGCCTCGATCGGAATGGCGCTGACCACGTTCATGCGCTCGTTCGAAGATTTCGAGTATGTCCCGGCGGCAACGCTGCCGCTGTTCCTCTTCTCGGCCACGTTCTACCCGGTCTCGCAGTACGGCGAATGGGGCTGGGTCGTGCAACTCAGCCCGCTCTATCACGGCGTTGAGCTGATTCGTGCCGCGAATCTCGGTGAGTGGCGACTGGAACTGCTCGCCCATATTGCAGTCCTCGTCGTGATCACCATCGTTGGCAGCGCAGTAGCGGCACGACGCATCGAACGCCTCTTGCTGACCTGACAATTCGCGAGCCGGTCACACGGTGCCTGATGCAGCGTGACCGGTACTGTTCACTGGATGCCGCTGACCCAGTCTTCGCCTGCTGACATCATCCGTGACCATGCCAACGACGCGTGGGTTGGGATTGTCCCGCTGTTGCACGAGTACATCGCGATCCCGAACGTGTCGCCGGACTTCGACCCTGATTGGCGTGAAAATGGCTTCATGGCTCAGGCCGTCGAGCTGATCGCCGGATGGTGCCGAGACCGGCCGATTCCCGGAATGACGGTCGAAGTGATGGAGCTGCCTGAGCGGACGCCGATGATCGTGATCGACGTTCCGGCTTTCAACGGTGGCTCAAACGACGACCCGGTGCTTCTCTACGGGCACCTCGACAAGCAACCAGAAATGGAAGGCTGGCGGGACGATCTCGGGCCGTGGACGCCCGTCCTCAAAGGCGACCGGCTGTATGGGCGAGGCGGTGCCGACGACGGCTACGCAGCGTTCGCCAGCCTGACCGCCATCGAAGCCACGCAGGCTGCCGGAGGTGTCCACAATCGCTGTGTTGTGCTGATTGAGGCGAGCGAAGAGTCGGGCTCACCGGATCTTCCGGCCTACATCGAAGCGCTCACCGACACGATCGGCACGCCCAGCCTTGTGGTTTGCCTCGACTCGGGTTGCGTCGACTACGAACGCATGTGGGTCACCACGTCGCTGCGCGGCATGGTGATGGGCACCCTGTCTGTCGACATCGTGACCGACGGCCTGCACTCGGGCGATGTGTCGGGCATGATTCCGTCGTCGTTCCGGATTATCCGTTCGCTGCTCGACCGCGTCGAGGATTCGACAACCGGAGCGATGTTGTTGCCCGAACTGATCGTCGAAATTCCGCCGGGCCGTGTCGCCGAAGCGAACGACACGGCGCCACTGGTGGGCGCCTATGCCGATAACTATCCGCTGGTTGAGGGTGCCCGGGCAGCGGTCGAGGACCCCGCCGAACAGCTACTTGCCCGCACGTGGTACGGCACGCTGAGCGTCGTCGGCGCCGACGGCCTGCCGCCCACAAATCGGGCCGGCAACGTGCTTCGTCCGTCGACGTCGCTCAAGCTCTCGTTCCGACTTCCTCCCACCGCCGATCCGAGAGCGGCCGCGGCAGCGCTCACGGCGGCGTTAGAAGCGGATCCGCCGTACGGTGCACGCGTCTCGTTCTCGAACGTTGACGGAGCGCCCGGTTGGGACGCACCTGCAACGGCGCCGTGGCTGGCCGATGCTCTCGAAGCGTCGTCGATTGCAGCGTTCGGTCAGCCTGCGCGCAACTTCGGAGAGGGCGGGTCGATCCCCTTTATGGGCATGCTCGGCGAAAAGTTTCCGGAAGCACAATTCGTGATCACCGGTGTGCTCGGCCCGGACGCCAACGCCCACGGGCCCAACGAATACCTGCACGTCCCCACGGCTCGCAAGCTGACGATGGCTGTGGCCCATATTTTGTCAGCCCACGCTGCCAGATAGTTGCGAAAGGGGCCTGACCCCAGTCGTGACACCAGTCGTGAACCCAGTCATCACGACAGGGGTTATGGCGGAGGTGGCGCACATTGGGGCGTCTTCAGGCTGACCGTTTGAGCTCACGTTGGTTTGGGTATGGTCGGGTCATG
>JBNMOS010000070.1:0-17952 GCA_051275435.1 Ilumatobacter sp. | reverse complement strand
CGCATCGCACGCCGTTCACGCCACGCCGCGATCGATTGCGCAACTGCTCGCGAACTCGGGCGAAGCGAGCGTGCGTCCTTGAGACGAAGCCACGCATTTTCAGGGTTGGCGCCGCTGACTGGCCGAGTACGCAGTTCTTCGCACGCATCGGCTGACCATTCGAGCCGGCCTGCTTCGGCGAGCTTGGCCACAAGAAGCTGGTGAACTTCGAGGAGGTACTCGACGTCGACGGCTGCGTACTGGCACTGGTTTTCGGTCAGTGGCCGACGAAGCCAGTCGGTCAGACGATCGCCCTTTGCCGGGGCGACGTTGATTTCCCCTTGCAGCAATGCAACGAGTGACGGTGTGCCGTACCCGACGAAGCCAGCCGCGAGCTGCGTGTCGAACATCCGCCTCGGCACCGAGCCGATGGAGTGCATCATGACGTCGAGGTCTTGCTGGGCAGCGTGGATCACGCACAGTGCTTCGGTGTCGAAGACCCGGCTGAACACTCTGACGTCGACCACAAGCGGATCGATCAGTGCAAGACGCTGCGTCTTTGTACCGTCGTCTTCGGTCTCGTGCCAAGCAATCTGGATAAGAGCGAGCTTCGGAAAGTAGGTGCGTTCACGATGGAACTCAGTATCGAGTGCGTACCGGTCGACGCCGACGAGCACATCGATAATTGCATCGAGATCGGCCTGCTCTTCGACGTACTGGTAGTCGATCTCGGCGGGGGCATTGCCGCCACCCGACTGCTTCTTGCGCTCGGGGCGGACCCCTGACCTTGCCATCTCAGGCTCCCGTCACTGTGTCGAAGCCAGCGGCCCACCAGGCCATCATGCCGCCAGCGACGTTGACGACATGCTTGCCCTGCGCCTCTGCGTATTCGCACGCACGAAAGCTCCGGCCGCCCACCTTGCACATCACGTAGGTCGGTTGCCCGGCACCGTCTGGGCCGAACGCATCGAGGTTTTCGGGGACCGTACCGAGCACGACGTGCCGGGCTCGACCGATGTGGCTGTTTGCCCACTCGTCGGCTTCGCGCACGTCGACAACGCGTGTCGACTCATCCGCTTGGAGCAGGATGTGTAGTTGTTCTACCGATATTTCCGAGATCGCCACGCCGCGACCCTACTGGCCGCCCTCGCCGTCGCGCAGCGTTCCCTCCAGGAGATCCTCTGGACGGTTGATGTTGCGCATCTCACCAGGATCGATCGCAACGGTCACGATGTCGAACAATGCAAGGACCTCATGCAACGCTCGGATCCCGGTCTCGAAGGCCGCTTCGATCGGGGTGAACGTCTGCACATTCCAGACAGCGAGGACCGGTTCGAGACGATCGGTCTTGGCCACGACAACGTTCGTGGCTTCCGTCGCTGCGTTGAGCATTCGTTCGACAGCGCTGGCGGTCAGCCCTGGTAGGTCACACGCTGCAATCACCACATGGGTAGCGCCGCTGCGCTGAAGCAGGTGGTGGTGTAACGCCGTGAGTACGCCGCCAACAGGCCCCGCGCCGGGGTGTTGGTCGGCAATCACCGGAAGATCGAGGGCCGCAAGCTCGGTCGAGTCACCGCCAATGAGTACGACGTCACGACAGCCAGCCATCGCCAACGCGTGCGCGACCCTGGTGGCCATTGGCTGCCCTCCGACGTCGATCAGCGCTTTCGTCTGCCCCATACGACGGCTCTGGCCGCCAGCCAAGACTGCTCCAGCGACGTCCATTGATCAGGCGGTGGGGATGCCGGTCGGGTCGAGCTGCAGCAGGAAGGTATGGATGCGCTCGGCTTCGTCCTGTTCGCCAATCTCGGCAGCCATTGCGCCCAGGCCGACGAGTGCCCGAAGGAACCCGTGGTTGGTCGGTGCAGCCCAGCGCACGTAGCCACTCCCCCGCCAGCCGTTGGCCCGCAAGGTGTCGAGCCCGCGGTGGTAGCCGACGCGATAGGCGGCGTAACGCTCAATGGTGTCACGACCGAGATCGCCCAGCTCGGCCCAGCCGGCCAGGAAACGCGGTGACGCAGCAACCACGGCAGCAACGGCTGCGCGGCGATCGTCGCCAGACAGTTCGAGCGCGGCGGCGAGCCCTGCGGAGTCGGCTGCATCGGCTGCGGGCAGCACGGTGGTTGGAAGGCCTGAAGAGAAGTTGATCGACATGTCGCTCATTGGAGCCGAGCGTATCGGTCAGCCCGACACCTGGACCCGAAGACCTAGGCTTGCCGGGTGCTCGCTCTGACCTTGGAATCTGCCAAGCAACTCGCCATTGCAGTCGTCGTCGTCTTTGTCGTCGGGGCCTTTCTCGCCGCCTGGGTCATGAAAACGATTGTCCAGAAGGTCGCAACGGTCTTTGTGCTTGCGCTGCTGGCATTTGCGGTCTATACCCAACGCACCTCGCTGCAAGACTGCGCCGACAAGGTGCAGGGCAACTTCGATCGAGTCGGCACGAACGTCACGGTCACCGATACCGATTGCTCGTTCTTCGGAATGACGATCACGGTGAAAGACCCGCGCGTTGACGAAGACGCTGCGTGAGCGCCGGAACATCCGAGCGGCCTGAGGTCGGCACACTCGACCGGTCAACGCTGGTCCGCCTCACCGGTGCCAAGGCGATGGCCAACACCGCACTGCGCTGGATTCCTCCGTTCCTCCCGACGCTCGAGCGCGCATTTGGCGTCTCCACCACGCAGCTGACAACCGTGCTTGGCCTCGGCGAAGCTGCTGGCCTGTCGACGATGATCGTCGGCAAGCAACTCGACCGCGGTCGTGAGCGACTCGTCATGATCGGCGGCCTGTCAGCGATCTCGCTGTCGTCCGTGATCGCCCTCGGTGGTTCGATCTGGACCTTCGCGATTGCCTTCACCATGCTGATCCTCGGTGTTGCCAACTTCACCGTCGCCGGCCACGCCTTGATCAGCCACCGCGTCCACTACAACCGGCGGGCTCGATCGATCGGCATCTTCGAGACCTCCTGGGCGTTCGCACTCCTGCTCGGTGGGCCGATCGTGGCGGTGCTGATCAACCTCTGGGGCTGGCGAGCACCGTTCGTCTTTATGGCCGTCGGTTGCGCGCTCGCAGCGCTCCTCGTCGCAGTCACGCTGCCCGCCGCCATGCCTGCCGCGAAGCGCACAGAGTCACCGGCCACCGGTGCGACGCGCTTGACGCTGCGGGCCTGGCTCGTCGTGATCGGGTCGGCAACGATGGCGATGGCCGGCCTGTCGGTGTTCGTCATCTCGGGCTCGTGGCTCGATGATGAGTTCGGTGTGTCGACCGGTGGGCTTGGCTTCATCGTGATGGGCTTCGGTGCGTTCGAACTCATTGCCAGTGGCGGGTCGGCAGCCCTCGCTGATCGGATCGGCAAAATGCGTTCGGCACTTGGCGGCCTCGTCGTGTTGGCATGCGGTCTCCTCGTGATGCTCAGTGCTGGTGATCGCCTTGCTGTCGGCGTCATCGGGATCCTCATGCTGCTCATTGGCTTCGAGTACGGGTTCGTCACGTCACTCTCGCTCGTCAGCGAAGCGATGCCCCAAGCACGCGGTTCAACACTCGCGGTCGGTAATGCCGTTGGAACACTTGCCCGTGGCAGCGGAACAATTCTGAGCGGCTGGCTCTACGGAATCCATGGCATTGCTGGCACCGCCGCCTTGTCCGCCGCAGCCGCCGTCACCGCAGCAACCTGCTTCGTTCTCAGCCGCCGGTTCTGAGCGGCGCTGCGGGGTCAGTCCGGGATCCCGAGGCACTCCGCTCAACCCTTTCAGCGGTAGCTGTCCGGCAGCGTTTGACGGCGTACATCGCATGGTCCGCTGCTGCGACGAGGTCCACCGCTCGCCGCCCTGTTGTGGCCGTGCTGGCAACACCGACACTCACGCCACACCGCACGTTGAAGGAATGAGAAATGGAAATCGGTGAACTCATCAGGTGATCGATCCGGTCGAGGAGATCACTCGCACTGATGTCGGCTGGTTCGAACACCATTGCGAACTCATCGCCACCCAGCCGGGCGACGACGGCACTCCTCACGCCCGTGGCCACACGTTCCAACCGTCGAGCAGTCTCTTGCAGAACAGCGTCGCCGGCATTATGGCCGAATCGGTCGTTGATGCGCTTGAGGCCGTCGAGGTCGAGGTAAGCAAGTGACACCTCTGTCCTGCGCTCCGCTGCTCGTCCCAGCGCCTGGCCGACCAATTGATCGAACCCGCGTCTGTTGGACAAACCGGTCAATGGATCGCGAAGGGCCAGGGCCGCCGTCGCGCGTTGAGTCCGGCGCAATTCGGTGACGTCGCGAATCACCCCTTGTACGCCGGTTTGGTCGATCGTGGTGGTTGTCTCACACACCACCACAGAGCCGTTCGCATGCCGAAACCGCAGGTCGAACCGTTCCGGGGCTTGATCACTCTGCAGCAAACGAAGAATCAGACCTCGAGTGCCTGTCTCGGCAATTTCGAGCAGCCGATCAAAGTCACCGAGAAAGTACGACGATGGGTAACCCAACACTCGCTCCACCGACGGGCTCACGTAATCGAAGTGCGGAACCGGCGTGGTCCGGACTCGCCAAACAATGTCGGAAGACATGTCGGCAAGATCTCGGAACCGCTTTTCGCTCTCCTGCAACCTGAGCTCAGCCATATGACGGTCGGTCACATCTCGACCGACGGAGAGCACTTCTGGCCCGTGGTCTGTTGTCACGTACCGATCAACCCACTCCACCCATCGTTCGGTGTCGCCAGGAACCGCCCGTGCTATCGAATCAACCAAGACAGGTCGAATCGGGCTCAGCATCGCCAACTGCTCGCTCAAACCAGCCCGCTCATCGTCCGACAAGAAATCGTCGAGACGGCGCCCAATCGCGTCGCGCCCATCGACTCCGTACTGAGCGGCCCATGACGCGTTGCAGTAGGTGATCACATGATCGGACACGCGAAATTGATTTACCATCTCAGACAGCAGGTCGAGGATCAACGTCGGATCACACGTATCGGTCAGAGGCCCACCAATCCCGACCAACGGCGCTGCAATCTTGTCGACACTCACGCATCTGTTTTCGGCAGGAACTTCCGTCTCTTTACCGACACTTGTTCCATGAATTTCGGTAGCGACGAAGTCCTGACGCCCGAAGAGTTCTCAGGCCACGAACTCCGTAACCAGCATTGCCAATTCGGCGGGGTGCGTGTTGGGTGCGCCGTGGCCGGCGCCGTCCAGGCGGACGTAGCTCGCCGTTGGGATCTGCTCACTCAGCCACTGCATACCGCGCTGATGATGGGGCCGGCCGAGTTCGCCGCCCATCGCAAGGAGCGGAATGACCACTGATGAGGCAGCCCACGGTGCACCACGCCGAAGATCGGTGATTTCGTCGACCATCGCTGCGCCCTCGGCTCGCCGATCGGCTCGCGTGCCGGCCGGGAGCTGCTCCCAGCGCTGGTCGCCAATGAGGCGACGCATAAAGGTCTCTGCGGCTTCGGCCGAGTCGGTCGCACCCACCGCCGCTCCCCCGGCTGTTCCACCAGGCCACCAGTCGAGCCACGACAGCGGCGTCTCGTAGACCGCAGCATGTTGAATGAGATCGGGGTGACGTTCGGCTATACCGAGTACGACGTTGCCGCCGAAGCTGTGGCCGAACGCAAGGTCAACGACTCGGCCAGGTGCGTGCGCTTGGAGAACATCTGCCAGGTCGTTGACGTGCTGTTCGACGGTGCTCTGCCCACCGACGTTGCGTGATCGACCGTACCCTCGGCGATCGTAACGCAACACGTAGAACTGTTTGTCGAGGCGGCGACTCAGCCGCAGCATGCCCGCAGAACGGTCCATCGTTCCGTGGACAAGGACGGCCAGCGGCAGGGCTGGATCGCCGGACGTTTCAGCCCAGAGGTCAGTCGACATGGACAATGCGCATGACGTCAGACGCTGCACGACCGACCCAGGAACGCTTTGAGTCGCCGACCGGGAGTTGCTGATTCTTGTTGGGCGAACCAGCCAGCACCAGAACAGTCTCGCCATGGTGAATGATCCCGGCGCGCAGCGCTGTCTCGACAGCGAACCACACCATCTCATCGGTCGACTCGTACGTGTCAACCTGCATCGGAGTAACGCCCCAGGTCAGGGCGAGGCTGCGGACCATCGCCGCATCGGGTGAGAGCGCCACCATCGCAGCATCGGGGCGGAACCGTGCCATTGCCCGAGCCGTGCGGCCGCTCTGCGTGCAACACAGGATCGCTGACGCCCCTGAATCGAGCGCTGCCTGTGATGCTGCGTGCGTGAGCGCCGCGGTGACTCGGTCGCCGTGTTCCATTGGTTCGAAACGGCCGTCGAGTTGCACCCGACCCAAACGATTGGCCCACTGGCGATAGCTGGCCTCAGACTCGGCGCGTTCGGCAATCTTGCCCATCGTGGTGACAACGGCAACTGGATCACGGCCGATGGCCGTTTCGCCCGACAGCATCACGGCGTCGGTGCCGTCGAACACGGCGTTGGCAACGTCGCTGACTTCGGCACGAGTCGGAGCCGACGACGTGATCATCGATTCGAGCATTTGCGTCGCAGTGATCACCGGGACGCCGACTTCGACGCAGTGCCGGATGATCTTCTTCTGCAGATGCGGGACGTCTTCGATCGGGCAGTCGATGCCCAGATCGCCACGAGCGACCATGACCGCATCGGACGCAGCGACGATTTCGGTCAGGTTGGCAATCGACGTACTCGTCTCGATCTTCGCGACGAGCCGAGCGCGGGTACCAACGACCTCGCGAACACGTTGTACGTCGACGGCCTGGCGCACAAAGGAGACCGCCATGAACTCGACGCCGGCGCTCGCCATCTGTTCCGCGAGAACGAGATCTTCTTCGGTCGGTGTGGTCAGCCGAAGCTTCTCGGACGGCAAATGAACGCCAGGCTGGCCGTTCACCATTCCACCAGTTTCGACGCGAGCGAGCGCGAACTCGTCGCCGACGGACTGCACAGACATCGAAATCGCACCGTCGCCGAGCATGACGTGGCCGCCGATGATCAGATCTTCGAGGAGCGTCTCGTACTGGACGTAGATGCAGTTCTCGTCGCTCGGCTCGTCACCAGCTCGAAGCTGGATGTCCTTACCGACGACCAACAGCGAGCCGCCTTCCGGGAATCGACCGGAACGGACTTTTGGCCCGGGAAGGTCGGCCAACACGGCCACCTCTTTGCCAACAGCCTCAGCGGCTGCCCGCACACTTGCGAGTCGCACCAGATGTTCATCAATGGTTCCGTGGCTGAGGTTCAAGCGAACGACGTCGACACCCGCACGCATCAGGTCTTGCAGCGCCACCGGCGTGTCGCTGGCTGGACCGATGGTGGCCACGATCTTTGTTCTGCGAGTCATATCTGCTTGTCTATCTTTCGTGGAATTGTTGTTGGTTCGTCATGCCCTACCGATTCGGAAGGAACTGGAGCACGGCGCTGCCGACCCAGAACTGTCTGATGACGGCGTCGCGCAAGCAGCGCTTCTCGCACAGTATCTCTCATCGGAGCATCTCGATGCCGTGTATGCGAGCCCAATGAACCGTGCGCGCCAGACCGCTGAGCCGGTCGTTGCTGATCGGGCCCTCGAATTGCGCTTCCGTGACGGCCTGGCCGAGTTCGACCAGCACAGTTCGGAATACATCCCTGTCGAGGAGCTGAAGGCATCCGGCGATCCGCGCTGGAAGGAACTCCTCAACGGCGAATGGGACGCCGACGAGTCACCGCAAGAATTCCACCAGCGGACCGTCGACACCATTGAGGCAATTATCGACGAGCACCGTGGCCACCGCGTCGCCGTTGTCTGCCATGGCGGAGTGATCAACGCCTACTTGACCACCATCATGAAGATGGGCAGCGAGTTCGGACGCGGTTTTTTCTACCCGAACTACACCTCGATCCATCGAGTTGCCGCGTCGTCCAATGGCGACCGATCGGTCATTACGATCAACGAAACGAGCCACCTCCGTAACAGCGGGCTGCCCATGGGGCTGTTCCAGAAGGGCTGACCATGTCAGACACCACACCAGCAACGAATGACATCGCTGACCTCATTGCTTACCTCGACGCATCACCCTCGCCACGGCACGCCGTTGCGTCAACTGTCGCGCGTCTCACTGGTTTCGACCAGGTCGATGAGACCGCAGCCTGGGTCGATGTTCCACAGCGTGGCTACGTCGTTCGCGGCGGAGCGATCGTCGCCTGGGTGATTCCCGATGGTGCCGCTGCGACCATGCCGTTCCGCATCGCCGGCGCGCACACCGATTCACCGTGTCTTCGAGTCAAGCCGCGGCCCGACACAAGCAGCGTGGGCTGGAAGCAGCTCGGTGTCGAGGTGTACGGCGGAATCCTCAACAACACGTGGCTCGACCGCGACCTCGGTGTCGCCGGCCTGCTGGTCGCTGCCGACGGCGCGACCACGCTCGTCGACGTCCGCACCCCGATTGCCCGAGTGCCGCAGCTGGCAGTGCACCTCGACCGAGGTGTCAACGACACCGGATTAATCCTCGACCGGCAGCAGCACCTCACCCCGGTTTGGGGCGTCGGTGTCGGCGCACCCGGCGACTTCGCCCGCTGGATCGGTGAGCAGGCCGGCCTCGACGCCACTCCGGCATGGTGGGAACTCTGCCTCTACGACGTCCAGGGTGCCGCCGTGATCGGTGCAGACCAATCGATGCTCGCGTCAGGCCGTCTCGACAACCTGCTGTCCTGCTGGGCAGCCACCTCGGCAATCACAGCCGCGGCACCGTCAGACCACATCGCCGTCATCGTGCTCAACGACCACGAAGAGGTCGGTTCGTCGAGCACGACCGGCGCGGCCGGTCCACTGCTCGAAGCGGTGCTTGATCGACTGGTCACATCCCGGGGCGGGTCGTCCGACGACTTTCACCGGACAACGGCAGGGTCGATGTGTATTTCGGCCGACAACGCTCACGGAATCCACCCGAACTATCCCGAGCGCCACGAGCCAGAGCACCACCCGATCATCAACGCCGGCCCAGCCCTCAAAGTCAACTCGAATCAGCGCTATGCGACCTCCGCCGAGACGGCTGCGGCGTTCCAACGGGCCTGCGAGGCCGCCGACGTGCCGTGGCAAGTGTTTGTCTCGCGGAACAACATGCCGTGTGGCTCGACCATCGGTCCAATCACCTCGACCCGCCTGGGTATCGCCACGGTCGACATCGGTGTGCCGCAGCTGTCGATGCATTCAGCTCGCGAGCTTTGCGGCGCTGACGACCCCGCCCATCTCGCTCACGCACTGACCGCTTTCTTCGACTGAGTGTCAGCGGTCTCAGCTGATCTTGGACTGGGCCTCGTCGTAGAGCCGTTGGATTTCTACGTGGAGTTGTGCGGTCGTGGCTTTGATGGCATTGCGTGACGCGCGGCCGTTCTCGGCGACTTCGACTCGAAGTGGAGCGCCAATCACAATCTTCACTTTCCGCGGAAAGATGAACTTCGCGCCACGCGGCATCACGCGGTCCGAGCCCGCGATTCCGACAGGAATGACCGGCACACCTGCCTTCGACGCCAGGTATGCAGCACCATCGAACAACGGCTGGACGGTCGGCCCGTCCTTGCGCTCCCCTTCCGGGAACAGCACCAGCGGCTCACCCGCATTGAGCACCGCTAGGCAGCGCATCAGCGCCTCGCGGTCGACAGTTCCACGAGAAACCGGGAATGCGCCGAGCGCCGAGATCAACTTTCCGAGGCTGGCGAACTTCCACATCGAGTCTTTTCCCATGTACCGGATCCGGCGACGGCTAATACATGCCGAGATGGGCGTGTCGACGTAGCTGCGATGCACCGGCGCAATGACGTACCCACCTGTGGTTGGGAGGTGCTCACGGCCCTCGATCGACATTCGCGTGTAGAGCTGCGTGAAGCCGCACGCGAGGGTCCTGAACACCCGATACAGCGCCCTACTGCCAAGCGACTGCCCGGCGAAGCCCGTGTCAACTTTGGCCATGAGGCAACAGTCCGAGGATTTGTTCGACGACTTCGTTGATTGACAGGCCGCTCGTATCGACGGCGATCGACCCGGATGCCTCGGTCAGCGGACTGTCGTCGCGCGTCGAGTCTTTCCGGTCACGCTCGATGATCGATGCTTCGACCTCTTCGACATCACCGCCGATTTCGGCAACTCGGCGTTCGGCGCGTACTCGCGGCGAGGCGGTGATGTAGAGCTTGAGCGGCGCATCAGGGAACACGACTGACCCGATGTCGCGACCCTCGACGACTGCACCGCCGCGGGCAGCAACCCACTCACGCTGTCGACGCACAAGTTCTGCACGGACCGAACTGTTTGCAGCAACCGCACTGACTGCCGAAGTCACTTCGCGGCCGCGGATCTCGATCGTCGCGTCAACGCCATCGACCGTGAGGCCTTCGCTGTCGAGCCGCATGTCGATTGCAGCAGCAACACGTGCGACCGATTCAACATCGCTCGGGTCGAGCCCACGACGCAGCACGCCGAACGTGACGCCACGATACATCGCACCGGTGTCGAGATAGTCAAGGTTGAGCCGCGCAGCCACCGCCCGACCCACGGTGCTTTTCCCGGCGCCTGCAGGGCCATCGATCGCAATGACCAACATGTTGCTCACCAGCTCACTCCGACCGGACGACCTTCGTCGTAGCCGGAGGAACTCTGGACCCCGACGACGGCTCGCTCACGGAACTCGTTGATCGTCGCTGCCCCCGCATACGTGCACGAGGAACGCAATCCGGCGACGATCTGGTCGATGATGTCTTCGACGCTCGGGCGTTCGGGATCGAGGTACATCCGCGACGTGCTGATGCCCTCTTCGAACAGTTCCTTGCGCGCCCGGTCAAACGCCGATTCGCTTCGGGTGCGATTCTTCACGGCCCGGTTCGAGGCCATCCCGAAACTCTCTTTGTAGAGGCGACCATCGGGGTCACGCAGCGTGTCGGCTGCCGATTCGTATGTTCCAGCGAGCCACGAACCAAACATCACGCTGGCAGCGCCGCCGGCGAGGGCCAGTGCCACATCACGCGGGAAACGGACGCCACCGTCGGCCCAGATGTGCTTGCCCAGCCGCGTAGCTTCCGCTGCACATTCGAGCACTGCGGAGAACTGCGGACGACCGACGCCGGTCATCATGCGAGTCGTACACATCGCGCCCGGACCGACGCCGACTTTGATCACGTCGGCGCCAGCTTCGACGAGTTCGCGAGTTCCTTCGATTGTGACGACGTTGCCAGCCACGATCTTGGCGTGCGGGCATGCAGCCCGGACCGCCTCGATTGCTCGCAACGTACGCGTCTGATGGCCATGGGCCGTGTCGATCACGAGCACGTCGGCACCGAACGCTTCGAGTTCCCGAGCCCGTGCTGCAGGGTCGCCATTGATCCCGACGGCCACGCCGACGAGCAACTTGCCGTCGGCATCAACCGCCGGGCGATAGATCGTCGAACGCAGCGCACCCTTGCGGGTCATCACGCCGAGCAGTTGGCCATCACCCTCGGCGTCAACGACAGGTGCGACGTGCAGTCGACTCTCTTCAAGCATTTCGAATGCATCAGAAGGTGCTGTGTCGGCTGTGAGTAGGTGCAGGTTGGTACTCATCACGTTGCGCAACTGCGTGAAGCGATCAAACCCTTCTTGGTCCTTCTCGGTGAACACACCAACGGGACGACCCTCGTCGACGATCACGACGGCACCATGCGCCCGCTTGTGGATCAGTAACAGCGCGTCGCCAATCGTTGCCTCTGGAGGCAGCGTGATCGGCGTCTCGAACACAGGGTGCCGAGACTTGATGTAGGCGATGACGCCACCGACAAAATCGACGGGAATGTCCTGGGGAAGAATTGCGATACCACCACGCCGAGCCACAGTTTCGGCCATGCGCCTGCCTGCGACAGCGGTCATATTCGCCACCACCAGCGGGATGGTGGTCCCGATGCCGTCGGGCGTCGTCAAGTCAACGTTCATCCTCGACGGAACGTCGGAAAGACGGGGGACCATGAAGACGTCGCTGTACGTCAGGTCGTGCTGTGGTTCGTGAAGAAGTCGCATCTCAATCGCTCGCTGAAGATTCTGGGGGCGCATATTTTCTTGGCCGCGCCACGTTACGGCCTAACCTGCCCGCTGTATGGGATCCGTGGTACTCGTTCATGGTTGGGGCGGAGCGTTCTCAACCACATGGCAACGCAGCGGATTCACCGCTTTGCTCAGCGATGGCGGCAAGAACGTCATCGGTGTCGACCTGCTCGGCCACGGTGAGGCACCCAAGCCACACGACCCCGAGGCGTACGCCGACCTGACCGAACGGGTCTTTGATGCCATCGATGCTGAGTCACCTGACGAACCTGTCGAGGCGGTGGGGTTCTCGCTCGGAGCGCTCACGCTGCTCCGCGCGGCCATTGCCCGGCCCGAACGTTTCAGCCGCATCGTCCTTGCCGGTATCGGCCAGAACGTGATCGAGCGCGACCATGCCGGCGCCACCCGCATCGTCGAAGGGCTCGAGCGGGTCATCGATGCCGAAAACGCAGGTACTTCCCCAGATCTCGACGAAATGGATCAGATCGCGCGGCTCTTCGTGCAGTACGCGCAGCAACCTGGCAACGACATTCGGGCACTAGCTGCGGTGATGCGTCGACCGCCAACTGGCGATTTCGAGCCCCACGACCTTGCGGCCGTCACCTGTCCGGTTCTCGTTGTCGTCGGCGATCGCGACTTCGTGCACCCGGGCGACCCGCTGGCCAACCTCTTTCCCGACGGGCGTTGCGAAACACTGAAGAACGTCGACCACTTCGCAACGCCCGAGGCGTTCGGATTCTTCGATGCGACGCTCGAATTCCTCGACGCCATCTGAATTTGCCTCGCAGATGAACACACCATCGTTGGTGACCACCGACGTCGACGTCGCGATCCGCAAACTCCGTGCTGGCGGTCTCGTCGCCGTGCCCACAGAGACCGTGTACGGGCTGGCCGCTGACGCCTCGAATCCGGACGCAGTCGCACGCATCTTCGCTGTCAAGGGACGGCCCACCGGCCACCCGTTGATTGTCCACATCGCCGACACCGACCAACTCGATGTCTGGTCATTGGAACCAAGCAACGTCGCACGTCGTCTGGCGGCCACTGGATGGCCCGGCCCGCTCACGTTGATCGTGCCACGATCTGATCGAGTGCACGATGCGGTCACCGGCGGCCGAACCACTGTTGGTTTGCGCGTGCCAGCACATCCACTGACGCTCGACCTGCTCCGGTCGAGTGGATTGGCAATCGCTGCGCCTTCGGCCAATCGGTTCGGCGCTGTCAGCCCGACCACGGCGCAGCACGTCCTCGACGACTTGGGCGACATGCTCGATCCGGCAACCGATGCGATCCTCGATGGCGGGCCGTGCACGGTCGGGCTCGAGAGCACCATCATTGACACGACGGTCGATCCGCCCCAACTCTTGCGAGCAGGCGCGATCACGGCCGACGATGTCGCAGCCCTCGTCAGCGATCTCGCTCACGCGTCCGGGCCGTCCCGCGCCAGCGGGATGCTCGAATCGCACTACGCACCGCAGTGCGAGGTTCGCCTGGTCGACAACGCAGACGATGCCTGGGCGCTTCGTGCGGGAACGCCGGGGGCGGAGATCCTCGAGTTCGACGATGACCTCGCCGAAGCGGCTCGATCGCTGTACTCCGAACTGCGGGCGGCCGACGCTCGTGGGGCAAAAATGCTCATCGTCGTGCTCCCCCCGGCAATAGGGCTAGGACTCGCGCTCCGCGACCGGCTGACAAAGGCCGCTGCTCCCCGACCTCGGTGATGCGCTACGTCCAGTCATAGCGGTTCAGGTGGGTAACCCAGAGGTCACGGAGCGCTGTGATCGATGGCGTGGGCTGGTCGTCGTAGCTCCCGACCCCAATGCTGACGGTCGAGGCGCCCGCGTCAGGCACCAATTCCAGGCGGCACCAACACGGGTACTCGATGCCGGCATGGGTGTGGATCAGAACATCCAGTCGGTACGGCGGTTCGTCATCGATGACCTCGCCGATCCATGACGTGACGACGAGCAGCGCTTCGAACGTCTCGACAGGTAACGCCTCGACCGTAAACGACGGAATATCGCGGGTCATTCCGGCATCGTCAGGTTCCTGCGCCGCGTAGGTTGGCGCGTCGGCCGGTGGCGGAGTGCCCACAGACGGATCGGCAAGAATCCGGAGTGCCGCACCGGCTGCGACGTTGATCACACGCATCAGGTCGGCATTTCCGCCGGCGTCAGGATGGTGTTCCTTGGCGAGGTCACGTCGGGCTTTACGGACCTCGGCCGCAGAGGCATTTGTGCTCAGCCCAAGCAGCCGGAACGGATCATCCATCGGACGGCGATGCGTCGCGCAGGGCTGCGTAGCGTGAGCGCGTCGTCGTATCGGGCGCGATGGTCGGATCGATTTGGGCACCGGCACCGAGGCCCCAACGATCTTGGATGACCGAATGATCGACCTGCTCGAGCACCGCACAGGCTTGGACTGCAGCACCGGTCGCAACGGCCTCTTCAGCCGAACTCAGCACGACTGGCGCGTCAATGAGCGATGCAACGACCTGCTGCATTGCCTGCGACCGCGCTCCCCCGCCGGTGAGCATCACCCGGCCGTCAAGAACGGTCAGCGCCCTCAGCGCATCGAGGCCATCGAGCAAACCACATGCCACGCCGTCGACGGCGGCGCGGGCGAACTGCTCACGAGTGACATCGGTACGGAGGCCGCCGATCACCCCACGGGCGTTCGGACGGTTGGGCGTTCGTTCGCCGTCAAAGTACGGCAACAACGTCGGCCCGTCTGGCGATGCTGCCAGCGCGAGACGGTCGAATTCGGCGTGGTCGGTGCCGAGGAGCCGCGCCACAGCGTCGACGACCTTTGCAGCATTCGACGTACACACAAGAGGAAGGAAACGGCCGGTGGCATCAGCGAACCCCGCGACCGCACCACTCGGGTCTGATGTCGGGGTGTTCGACACTGCGTAGACGGTGCCGGACGTCCCAATCGAGATCACGGCATCACCAGGTCGGAGTCCAACCCCGAGCGCACCGGCCATGTTGTCTCCGGTGCCCGGAGCGACCAGTGCGCCCATGGCAATCGACGCCGAAGTACTCAGACCAGCATGGTCCATTGGGCCGAGCACACGGGGCAGCATCGAATTCCACTCACGAGTGCTGTCGACGAGGTCGAGTAAGTCGGTCCGGTACCCACCCTCGGCCGGCGACCAGTAGCCGGTGCCGGATGCGTCGCCGCGGTCGGTCGTGCTGCCTGTGGTCAACTGACCGGTGAGCCGGTTGGTGATGTAGTCGTGCGGCAGCATTACGTGGCGCACCTTCGACCACACATCGGCGCGTGTTCGTGCGAGCCACGCAAGTTTCGTGATGGTGAAGGCGGCAACCGGAACGCTGCCGACCGCTGCTGCCCAATCGGCGGGCGCGACAATGCTCGTTAACCGATCGGCGTCGACTGCAGACTCGGTGTCGTTCCACAACTTCGCGGGGTGTACTGCCAGCCCGTCTGCGTCGAGCGCGACCATTCCATGTTGCTGACCGCCGACGCTGATGGCTGCAACTTCTGGCGAGCCAGCCTGCGCCCACGCCTGTTCGAACGCCATCCACCATGAGGCTGGATCTTGTTCGCTGATCGGCGCGGTAACCGGCGGGTGTGGGGCCGATGCCGATGCAACGACGGCACCGGTGTGCTGATCGCGGATCTCGACCTTGGTGGATTGTGTCGAGGAGTCGACTCCGGCGATGAGTGGCATACGCGAAACCTACGCGGTGATCCAGGTCGGCCGGTCACCCCACCGGCCATCAAACACCACGTCTTCGAGCGGCTTGCGCTTGAGCGGCCCGTGCCGGCCAGCGGGCACCCCGAGTGTGATGCATGCGGAAAGCGCCACCGTCGCCGGAATTTCCAACATCTTGCGCAGTTCGTCCTCGACTCCGAGATGCCACATAGTCAGTGCGCCGCCGTATCCCAGCGCGCGCGCTGCCAGTAGGAGGTTCTGGCATGCCGGATACACCGACGCGCCTTCATACGGGCTTGCCTCGCGGTACCGGTCGAGACAGACAAGTACGACAACCGGCGTCGCTTCGAAGTGGTCGACATAGTGCTGCATCGAATCGGCGAACCGAGACGGTCGGTACCCATCGCCGGAGCATTTCTCTGCCCAGCCGGCCCGGAAGGCCGCACCGAGCAGCGCTTTTGCCGCCTCGGCCTTCGACCCATCGCGGAGCACCAGAAACCTGAACGGCTGTCGGTTCGAACCAGACGGAGCGCGGCCTGCATGCCAGAGCATTTGCTGAAGGTCGCTCGTTGGCACCGGATCATCGGTATATCGGCGTATCGCCCGGGTCGTTGCGAGCGCTTCGAGCAGCCCGACGTCCTTCGGAGTCCTTCCCGAAACAGACATAAGCTTGAGAATAGCCTTTGGCAAGCCACCCTGACGAGGCGCGGAGTATTCACCATCCATAAACCGTAGTAGTATGAAAGCTTCCTAAAGAACAGGTGCATCCCGCACCTGTCCAAACAGGGGGAGAATAACCCAACATGCAGAAATCACGCGTGACACGCGTCGGTTCGTTGCTCGTCGGTCTCACACTCGTTGCCGCAGCTTGCGGTAGCGACGAGGCAGCGACAACCACCGAGGCACCCACCGAAACAGAAGCACCCGCCGAGACAGAGGCTCCGGCCGAGACCGAAGCTCCTGCCGAGACCGAAGCTCCTGCCGCCACCGAGGCTCCGGCCGAGACCGAAGCACCCGCCGAGACCGAAGCACCCGCTGCTGGCTCCGACGGCATCCTCCGCCTCGGCGGCATCCTGCCCGAGACCGGCAACCTGGCGTTCCTCGGACCGCCGGAATTTGCTGGTGTCGAAGCCGGTATCGCAGACGTGAACGCCGCTGGCGGCGTTCTCGGTAACGACATCGAATGGCTCCCGGGCGACTCCGGCGACAACGGTGAAGTGGCCAACGCCACGGTTGACCGTCTCCTCGCTGAAGACGTTGACGCTTTCATCGGTGCTGCAAGCTCCGGTGTGTCCCTGACCGTGATCGACAAGATCACGCAGGCTGGCAAGGTCCACTTCAGCCCGGCGAACACCTCGCCGACCTTCACTGACTACGACGACAACGGTCTGTACTTCCGTACCGCTCCGTCCGACGTGGTTCAGGGTGCAGCACTTGCTGACATCATGATCGCTGACGGCGCTGCTTCGGCAACGTTCCTCGTGCTCAACGATGCCTACGGCACCGGCTTGCTCGAGTTCACCCAGGGCCCGTTCGAGGCTCAGGGTGGCGTGACCGACCTCGCCGAAATCTACGATCCGAAGGCTGAGAACTTCGACGACGTAGTCGGCAAGGCTGTCGACGCTGGCTCAGATGCCATCGTCATCATCGGTTTCGACGAGACCTCGAAGATCCTCACGGGTCTGATCGAGAACGGCGCTGGCCCGGCTGACAAGCTGATCTACGGCACCGACGGCAACATGGGTAACGCCCTCGCTAACGCCTTCGACGACCCCTCGGTCCTCGCTGGTATGCGTGGCACGCTCCCAGGCGTCGACGTTGATGGTCAGCTCGCAGAGTTCCGCGACCTGCTCCTCGCTGTCGATCCTGCCCTGGAGGACTTCTCCTATGCCGCAGAGTCGTACGACACTGTGATCATCTTGGCACTGGCAGCCACCGTTGCCGGTTCCGACGACGGTGTTGCCGTCGGCGCAGCAATCAACGACGTCACCCGTGGCGGCGAGAAGTGCACGACCTACGCCGATTGCCTCGTCCTTGCCGAGGCCGGCACCGACCTCGACTACGACGGTGTCTCCGGCCCGCTCGAGTTCCGTGACGAAGGTGAGCCCACACAGGCTTCCATCCTCATCCTGGAATTCGATGAGACCGGCACCATCTTCGTTGACGGTTCGGTCCAGGGTTCGGTCGAGGTCTGATCAACTCAGACTTCTGCTGATCTTCTGATCAACAACTGAAAGAGCCCGGGGCCTCGGCC
>JBNMOS010000069.1:0-18001 GCA_051275435.1 Ilumatobacter sp. | reverse complement strand
CGAGGGCGCGCTCAGCCACAAACCGCCGCATGTCTCCGCCTACGGCCTCACGGTCGAGGCTGGAACGCCGCTCGCCGGCCAGCCTGGCCGGCACCCTGACGATGACGACCAAGCAGACAAGTACGAGATGGTCGACGAGCGATTCGCTGCGGCGGGCCTTGTCAACTACGAGGTGTCGAACTGGTCTCGGCCCGGTCACGAGTCGAAGCACAACTTCCTCTATTGGCGTCAGCAGAACTACCGAGGTTTCGGTTGCGCAGCGCACTCACACCACAACGGCCGGCGCTGGTGGAACGTTCGGACGCCCGACCGCTACATCGACCTCGTGGCAGCAGGCGAGTCGGTCGAGGCCGCATCAGAGACTCTCGACGCCAATGTTCGTCGGGTCGAAGGTCAGCAGTTGGTGTTGCGGACGCGCGACGGCATTGAACGCTCAGCGTTCGACGAGTCGACGATCGAACTGCTCGACGGGATGCTGGTGCCGCATGCTGATGATGCTGACCGCGTCGTACTCACTCGTTCGGGCCGATTGATGGCCAACGAGATCTCAATGCGTCTGCGCGACTGATCCGGTAGGCGTGAGCTACCCACCCTTGGGTGGTCGATAGAAAACGCTGAGCAGGCCGCCGGCAGCAGCCAGGCCGCCGCCGGCAGCAATGGCCAGACCGATCCAGCCGTCGAAGTTGTCGTCGATGCCAATGGCTCGGTCGATCGACCAGCCACCAGGGCCAAGCAGTGCAATGGCGACAGCGGTGACACCCAAGATGAAGACGTACTCCCAGCCTTCGTCGAGGATGAAGAACCCCTTCGAGAGATGCACGGTGACCGCAGCGACCGTCATCAGGCCGACGAAGCCAAGTGCGGCGAAGCTGGTCAGCAGACCGACAGCCAGAAAGAGCCCGGCGAACACTTCGCCACCGGCCGCGAACCGGGCGTGCATGGCGCCAGGTCGCATCCCCATGCTGTCGAACCAGCTGGCAACGCCATCGAGGCCAGACTTGAACTTGTTGGCACCGTGGGCGGCCAATGTGAGGCCGAGCGCGACTCGAAGGATGAAGAGGGCGAGGTCGTATTCGGTCACCCACCCACGGTAGTCAGATGTTGCCATCAGAAATCACGTCGAGATCCCGTGTGGGGACGGCGTCGGCAACTGGTATCTTGTCTGCCGCTACGGGCGCGTAGCTCAGTTGGTTAGAGCGCTACCATGACACGGTAGAGGTCGCAGGTTCGATTCCTGTCGTGCCCACAAGATTGAAGGCCTGTGTACCTCGGTACCAGGCCTTTTGTCGTTTTCTGGATCAGCGTTCGCTGTCGCCGAAGCGGTACTCGTGGGTGAGGTCGTTCAACTGCTGCAGAACCTCGGCGTCGAGCGGCGTTGCGAGCGCCGCGATCGACGCGGTGAGCTGTTCGGGCCGACTGGCGCCGAGGATCGGTGCGGTCACGACCGGGTTGGCGAGGACCCAGCGGATGGCCAAGGTGGTCATTGGAATGCCGGAATCTTCGGCAATCTGCTGGAAGGCGTCGACGGTGCGGAGTCGTGCATCGTCCCAGTAGCGCTCCCGGTAGCGCTCAGCCGCCGTTCCCAGGGTGAATCGGGTGCCTGCGGTCGGGGTGCCCCGGTGTTTGCCCGTGAGGAGCCCGCCCGCCAGTGGGTTGTACGGCATCACCGCAAGGCCTTCCTCGGCGCACAGCGGGAAGAGCTCGCGTTCGTTTTCTCGGAACAGGAGGTTGTATCGAGGCTGCACACTCTCGAACTTGCAGAGGCCCAGCGCCTCGCTGTGGCCAATCGCACGGGCAATCCGCCAGGCCATCATGTTCGAGCAGCCGACATAGCGGACCTTGCCCGAACGGACCAGATCGTCCAAGGCGCTCAGCGTCTCCTCGATCGGCGTCGTCGGGTCCCATGCGTGCAGTTGGTACAGATCGAGGTAATCGGTCTGCAAACGCCGCAACGATGCCTCGATCGAGCGCACGATGTTGTGGCGGCTGTTGCCCGCCTCCCATGGCTGCTTGCCGGTCGGGAAGAAGCACTTGCTGGCAAGGATGAACTCGTCTCGTCGGCCGCGCATCCATTCGCCGATGATGGTCTCGGTTGCACCCATCGATTCGAAGGTGCCGGCATTCGGGTACATGTCGGCGGTGTCGAAGAACGTGATGCCCGCTTCGGCTGCCGCGTCCATGATTGCGAACGATGTCTCGCGGTCGGCCTGGAACCCGAACGTCATCGTTCCCAGACAGAGGCGGGAGACCTTGAGGCCGGTTCGGCCGAATCGCACATGTTCCATGATCGGAGAGTAGAGCCAGGTCACCTCCGTTGTAGACCTGGCCGAATACGCTGGCGATCTGATGGAACAGTTTCGCCCAGTGCACGTCGTGCAAGAAGACGCGGAGCTGGCGTTGGCTTTACGCGAGGGTGACGAGGCTGCCGTCCGCACGCTGTACGAGCGTTTCGGCGGGCTGGTCTTCACTGTGGCGAACCGCATACTGAAAGATCGGCAGCGGGCAGAAGAAGTCACCCAGCACGTGTTCCTGCAGGCATGGCGCAACGCCGAGCAGTTCGAGCCGGGCCGCGACTTCGCTCCATGGCTGGCGACCATTGCGCGGCGTGCAGCGATCGACGTGCTGCGACGCGAGCAGCGTCGGCCCGCCGGATCACTCGAAGTTGCCGATCCGTCCGACTCCGCGCTGGTCACGCTGCCCCCGAGTGCCGAACAGATCGAAACGGTGTGGAGCGTCCGCGCTGCGATCGACGCGCTCGAACCCGATGAACGCCAGATCGTCAAGATGCAGCACATCGACGGCCACACGCATGCCGAAATCGCCGAACGTCTGGACCTCGCCGTCGGCACCGTCAAGTCGCGATCACATCGTGCCCATCGACGCTTGGCAAACCGACTTGCCCACATCCAGGAGCCTCAGTCGTGAGCCAGGCAATGATCTGGGAACCAAACACACTCGAACGACGTAGTGAACAGTGGAAGCTGATGACACTCTCAACGAACGGGTTGACAATGGACTGGGTGCGGCGATGAGCGAGCACGACAACACCGGCGAGTTCGACCATCAATCCAGCGCGGAATCCAGCGCGGAATCCAGCGCGGAATCCAGCGCGGAGTTCGATGCACAGATCAGCGCACTGCTGGCCGACCCGACCATGTGGGACTCGCCAGGTGACGACCTCGGCGATCGCATCGTCAAGGCCATCAGTTCAGAATCAACCGACGCGCCGGAAACGTTCGCGGCCCCAGCGGGCCCGATCGGTCGCCGCTCATGGGTCCGGCCGGCGCTCCTCGGTGCAGCAGCAGCAATCACCTTCTTGTTCGGCGGCCTGGTGTTACTCAGCGGGCTCAGTGGTGTCGAAGATATCGACTCGTTCTCAGCCGAATTGGTTTCGACCGGGCTGATCAGCGACCAATCCGGTGATATCACGGTCACGTCGTTTGACTCCGGCCTGCGTATCGAACTCGACGCAGCAAGCCTGCCCCGCCGCGACAACGGTTCGTTCTACGAAGGCTGGCTCAAGACGGTCGACGGCGATCTCTTCCCGGTCGGAACATTCCACGACGGCGTTGACGTGACCCTGTGGGCTGGCGTCGAACTCGAGCGCGTCGAGTTGTTCACGATCACGCTCGAAGAAGCCGCCGGGCCCGACGACCTCGGCCAGGGATCCTCAGGCGACGTCGTCCTTCGAACCGAGATCAGCCCATAGCCCCAACGCCTCTGGTCGGGCGCCCTGGCCGAGCGTTGCAGATCAGCCGAACGAGCTCAGCGCGGTTCGCGTGGCAGGCCGAGTACTCGCTCGCCCAGGATGTTGCGCATGATGTTCGACGTGCCGCCCATGATCGTGTAGCCGGGCCCGTATGTGAAGCCCTTGGTCACGTCGGTCCAGAGCAGAGCGTCGGCGCCAAAGGTCTTCGCGACGAAGTCGGCGACCTTGATCTCGTGTTCGGTGCAGAAGCACTTCGTCGCCGCTGAGAAACCGGTGGGCGCCTGGCGGAGCACCTCTCGTGTGACCAGGATGCGGCCGAGCCGGTAACCGATCTCGAGATCAGCGATTTCTTGTCGGACGCGAGGATCGCTCGTGTCGGCGCGCTCGAGTGCAAGGTCGTACAGCGCCTTGTTCGACACGAGACGGTCGATGCCGCCACGTTCGTGTTCGAGCTGCACCATCGTCTGCTTGAAGGCGTTGCCCTCGACGCCGACGAGGTTCGCTGCAGGTACGCGAGCGTCGGTGAAGTACACCTCGCAGAAGTGGCGGTTCGTCGTCATGTCGGTGATCGGACGGACCTCGATACCGGGTGTATCCATCGGCACGATGATTTCGCTGATACCGCGGTGCGGTGGGCCCGACGCGTCGGTGCGGCAGATGAGGTAGCAGTAGTCGGCATCGTCACCGAAGCTCGTCCAGATCTTTTGGCCGTTGATGATGAAATCATCGCCATCGCGGACGGCACTCGTCGAGAGCGATGCGAGGTCGGAACCGGAATCTGGTTCCGACATGCCAATACACCACGTGGTATCGCCCTTGAGCATGCTGGGCAGGAACTCGGCCTGCTGATCGGCAGTGCCGTAGGCGATGAGCGTCGGACCCATTTGGCGGTCGGCGAACCACATGGCAGCAATTGGCGCACCAGCAGCAATCAGTTCTTCGCCGACGATGAGGCGATCGATGGGCGGTCGACCGCCACCGCCAAATTCTGTGGGCCAGCACATGCCGACCCAGCCGAGTGCTCCGAGATCCCGTGCAAAGTCTTTCGAGTAGCCGTTGATCCAGGAATCGTTGTGCCGGCCGTACTTGGCAACGGCATCGGCCGCGACCTGTCGTGCCTGCTCGCGGAGTGCGTTCTGTTCGGGGGTCCAGTCGAAGTCCATCACCGACCACGATACGACGAGAGCGCCGAGCTGGCCTCACTGACGTCGTCTCAGCCTGATACTCGAGAACTTTGTTTGGCCTGGGCGGCGGTGCCGCGGGCTGCGATTAGTGGCAGGCTGCGCTACGCTCAAGACAAGTTGCAGACAAGTTCCGTCTGCTCGTCAGCGCCCGCACATGTTCGGAGACCCCTTATGAATAACTCGAAGATCATCTACACGTTCACCGACGAAGCGCCTGCACTGGCCACGTATTCGTTGCTTCCGATCATCGAGGCGTTCGCTGGTGCGGCTGATATCGGTGTCGAGACACGGGACATCTCACTCGCTGCCCGCATCCTGTCGGCATTCCCGGACCGCCTCACCGAAGGGCAGCGTGTTGTTGATGCGCTCGCCGAACTCGGCGAGATGGCGCTCACCCCGGAAGCGAACATCATCAAGCTCCCGAACATCTCCGCATCGGTACCGCAGCTCAAGGCAGCGATCGCCGAACTCCAGGCGCAGGGGTTCGACCTGCCCGACTACCCGGACGACGCCACGACCGACGCCGAGAAGGCGATCAAGGCTGCATACGGCACCACAATGGGTTCGGCCGTGAACCCGGTGCTCCGCCAGGGCAACTCTGACCGGCGTGCGCCGAAGGCCGTCAAGGACTATGCCAAGGCCAACCCGCACTCGATGGGTGCGTGGTCGAACGAATCGAAGAGCCACGTCGCCACCATGACCGACGGCGACTTTGCCCATAATGAGCAGTCGGTCACGATGTCCGAGGCTGGCGTACTCCGTATCGAGCACGTCGCCGCCGACGGTTCGGTGTCAGTGCTCAAGGAATCCATTCCGGTGCTCGCCGACGAAGTGATCGACTCCACGGTGTTGAGCGTCGAAGCGCTCCGCTCGTTCCTCGATGCACAGATTGCTGACGCGAAAGAGCGGGGTGTGCTGTTCTCCCTACACCTGAAGGCGACGATGATGAAGGTGTCCGACCCGATCATCTTCGGTCACGCTGTGCGGGCGTACTTCGCTGACGTCTTCGCGAAGCACGGTGCAGCACTGGCCGAAGCCGGCGCGAATCCGAACAACGGTCTTGGTCAAGTCATCTCGTCGTTGTCGAATCTGTCTGCCGACAAGCAGGCCGAGATCGAGGCTGACATCGCAGCTGCCCTCGAGAATGGTCCCGACCTCGCCATGGTCGATTCGGATCACGGCATCACCAACCTGCACGTGCCGAGCGACGTGATCGTCGACGCATCGATGCCCGCAATGATCCGTACGTCGGGCCAGATGTGGAACGCTGCAGGGGATCTGCAGGATGTCAAAGCGACCATCCCGGACAGCAGCTATGCCGGTATTTACCAGGTCGTCATCGACGACTGCATCGCCAACGGGGCGTACGACCCGACCACGATGGGAACCGTCCCGAACGTCGGCCTGATGGCTCAGAAAGCCGAAGAGTACGGCAGCCACGACAAGACCTTCGAAGCCCCGTCAGCCGGTTCGATCCGGGTGGTCGACGCTGCGTCGGGCGTCACCGTGATGGAGCACACCGTCGCCGAAGGCGACATCTTCCGTGCTTGCCAGGTCAAAGACGAACCGATTCGTGACTGGGTTCGCCTTGCCGTCAGCCGCGCACGGGCCACCGGTTCCCCGGCCATCTTCTGGCTTGACGCCAACCGAGCGCACGATGCGCAGCTGATCACGAAGGTCAACACGTACCTCGCCGACCGTCACTTGGTGGGCGACGTTGAGGGCCTGACGATCGAGATCATGTCGCCGGTCGACGCCACCAAGTACTCCGTCGATCGGATGCGGGCGGGAGAAGACACCATCTCGGTGACCGGCAACGTGTTGCGTGACTACAACACCGACCTCTTCCCGATTCTCGAACTCGGTACCAGCGCCAAGATGCTGTCGATCGTGCCGCTGCTCAACGGTGGCGGTCTCTTCGAGACCGGTGCAGGTGGGTCGGCTCCGAAGCACGTCCAGCAGTTGGTCAAAGAGAACTACCTCCGCTGGGACTCCCTCGGCGAGTTCCTCGCCATCGCAGTGTCGTTCGAACACCTTGCTGAAGTGACCGGCAACGCGTCGGCGAAGATCCTCGGTGACACGCTGGATGCAGCGACTGGCCAGTTGCTTTCCAACGGGAAGTCGCCGGCTCGCCGGCTCGGCAGCCTCGACAACCGCGGTAGCCACTTTTACATCGCTATGTACTGGGCGCAGGCGTTGGCCGCGCAGACCGACGACGGAGCGCTCGCTGCCAAGTTCGCACCGCTGGCTGCTGCGCTTGCCGAGAGCGAGCTGACCATCGTCGAGGAGCTCGGCGCTGTGCAGGGGAGCCCCGCTGACATCGGCGGCTATTACTTCCCCGACGCTGCCAAGGCTCGCGCCATCATGCGCCCCTCCACGACCTTCAACACGGTCCTCGCCACCCTCTGACACCCACCAGTTTCAGTTGGGGTCAGACCCCAACTGAAACTGGTGTGGCAAGAAGGCGGTGGACCGCGGCGACGAGGTGTTGCACGCAGGGATCGTTGCCATGCCGGTTTGCTCTCCAGGCAGCCGACTTGAACGCAGCTGCGTTCCCGAGGCCGAGTTCGGCCATCAGGCGTTGGGCGGACTCGATCGGGAGTTGCTGAGCGAAAAGCAGACAGAGCACCCGGGGGAGTGAGCGCATTGCTCCGAGCTCGTCAGGGGCATGCTGATAGACCGCGAGATCTACCGCTGCTCGAAGCTCGGAGAGATCGAACGATCGCGTCGCCCTGTTCGGCGGGCCGTCGGCGGCATTCACGAAGGCGTCAAAAGCTGCCGGATCATCCTCGAACCACTCCATGACGTGATCGGTGGCGAGCCAGCTCGGGCATCGTCGGTGACCCAGGTACGTCCGGTGGCTCGACCATCGGTACCCGCTCACCGTCTGGACCCCGCCGATGTCGAGGGCATTGCGGTGGATATAGCGCACGACGTTTGCGAGGTAGCGAACATCGCCGATCAAGCGTGAGTGGAAGCGGCCACGAAAGAGCGGTCCGTCACGGCCCACCCGATCGTTGACGTGTCGTGTGTACACCGAACCGAGCCGCTGCATCGCGTCGGACAGTCCCCCATTCGGGCAGCGCAGCAGCAGATGGAAGTGGTTGTCCATCAAGCAATAGGCAAGCACCTCGACCTCGAACATTTCGCAGATCTCGCCCAGGAGACGACCAAATTCGACTCGGTCAGCATCGCTGAAGAAGACGGCTTGACGATCTACACCTCGGTTGGTGATGTGATGAAAAGCGTCGATCGGGTCGAGGCGCAATGATCTCGGCATAACACCATCATGAAGATGAGGTGTCGCAGAGTTTAGGTTTCAGTTGGGGTCTGACCCCAACTGAAACTCAGCGGTTGGCGAGGTCGATGTAGTTGCGCTCGTCGGGGCCGGCGTACCACTGACGGGGACGGCTGATCTTCTGCGCCGGGTCGTTCAGTAGTTCCTGCCAGTGCGCCAACCAACCGGACATGCGCGGAATGGCGAACAAGACCGTGAACATCGAGGTTGGGAAGCCCATGGCCTGGTAGATCAGGCCCGAGTAGAAGTCGACGTTCGGGTACAACTTGCGGTCGACGAAGTACGGGTCGGCAAGTGCGGCCTCTTCGAGCTTCAGAGCGATGTCGAGCAGCGGGTTCTTACCGGTGACCTCGAAGACCTTGTAAGCGGTCTCCTTGATGATCGTTGCTCGCGGATCGAAGTTCTTGTAGACCCGGTGTCCAAAGCCCATCAGGCGGCCTTTGCCGTTTTTGACCGACTCGAGGAATGCCGGAACATTCTCGATGGAGCCGATTTCTGTCAGCATGCGGACGACGGCCTCGTTGGCGCCACCGTGGAGCGGGCCGTAGAGGGCCGAGGCGGCGCCTGCAGCAGATGAGTACGGGTCGGCGTGGCTGGATCCGATGACGCGCATTGCGGTGGTGCCGCAGTTCTGTTCGTGGTCGGCGTGAAGGATGAACAGGACATCCATGGCCCGCTCGAGGATCGGGTCGACTTCGTAGTCGCCGATCTTCCACATCATGTTCAAGAAGTTGGCGGCGTACGACAACTCGTTGCTGGGCTGGTTGTACGGCAGGCCGACGGAGAACTTGTAACACATCGCAGCGATGGTCGGGCTCTTCGCAATGAGACGGCGGATCTGGATATTCCGCTGCTCTGGATCGGTGACGTCTTTGGAGCCGGTGTAGAAGGTGCCGAGCGCAGCGATGGCCGACACGAACATGCCCATGGGATGTGCGTCGTAATGGAAGCCTTCTGCGAACTTCTTGCGCATGTTCTCGTGGATGAACGTGTGGTGCGTGACGTCGTGCGTCCAGTCGGCGAGCTGTGCCGTGTTGGGCAGCTCACCGTTCAGCAGAAGGTAGGCAACTTCGAGATAGGTCGACTTCTCAGCGAGCTGCTCGATCGGGTAGCCGCCGTAGCGGAGTACGCCGTTTTCGCCGTCGAGGTACGTGATCGACGACTTGGTCGACGCGGTCGACAAGTACGCGGGGTCGTAGCAGTAGAGCGTTGGATCGAGCTCACGCAACGCCGATGACGGGAACACGCCCCCTTCGATGGGGACCGTGACGGTCTTGCCGGTTCGATCGTCGGTGATGGTGATGGTTTCGGGCACTATGGCTTCCTCCAGGCTCGAACAGACAGATAGGTACGGGCGAGGGGTCGCCCCGTCCGAATTCATCAAGATACTGCGCGTCGACCGAACTGCTCCAACCCACGTGACATCGTTTCACAGTTCTTGTGCGCGATCCCACCAGGTGAGACGCAGCCGAGCGGCTCATCGCATCCGGCGAGCAGAGCGATTCGACGGCGTTATCGGTGCGGTCAGAGCGGTGAGTTGCCGTGTTTGCGGTCGATGAGCATTTCGCGCTTGTCTTCGAGGACCGACAGTGCCGCACAGATCTCGCGACGGGTTTCTGCCGGGTCGATGACGGCGTCGATGAATCCGCGCTCGGCAGCGACGTAGGGATTGAGCAGTCGCTCGGCGTAATCGCGCTCGAACTCGGCCTTCTCCTCGGGTGTCGACCGGCGAGCGAGAATTGCTGCGGCCTGGCCAGCACCCATGACGGCGATTTCAGCCCAGGGCCACGCGAGACAGAGGTCGTTGCCCATCGTCTTGGAGTCCATGACGATGTATGCACCGCCGTAGCTCTTCCGCAAGATGACGCAGATTCGGGGGACGGTTGCTTGGGCGTAGGCGAACACGAGTTGTGCGCCGTGCCGGATCATGCCCCGCCACTCGAGATCTTTACCTGGGTAGAACCCGGGAGTATCGACCAACGTGATGATTGGCAGGTTGAACGCGTCACACATCGAAACGAAGCGAGCTGACTTCTGCGAGGCCGGAATGTCGAGCGTGCCGGCGAGCGAGATGGGCTGGTTGGCCACGATGCCGACTGGGCGACCATCGATGGTGGCGAAGGCGGTGACCACGTTGGCGGCCCAACGGTCACGCAGTTCGAAAATGGAGTCTTCGTCGGCAATCGCCGCTGCGACTTTGCGGACGTCGTAGCTTCCGGTGGACGACTCGGGAATCTCCATTCCGGCCTCAGGGCAGAGCCGGTCGGCTGGGTCGTCGCATGGCCACCGCGGGGGCTCCTCATCGACGTGGCCCGGGAGGTAGGACAGGATTGTTTCGACCGTCTCGATGGCGGCAGCTCGGTCGGCGACGACCGCACTTGGGACGCCGGTGTAGCGGGCATGGTTGGTGGCGCCGCCAAGTTCGTCGGTCGAGATCGCCACGCCGGTGAATTGTTCGACCATGGTGGGGCCCTGCACGAAGGCATAGCTCTCGCTGGTCATGACCGCGATGTCGGCGAGCCCGAGCAACAGTGCGGGGCCAGACACGGCGGGCCCGTCGACGATGATCGCCGTCGGCACAACACCTGAGCATCTGGTGAGGGCGGCGGCGACAAGGCCCCAGCCGTGCAGCGCCGCAATGCCCTCGACTATGTCGGCGCCCGCCGAAGTCATCACCATGACCAAGGGCATGCGCTGATCGCATGCGGTGTCGATCGCTCTTTCGAGCAGAGACGACGTTCCGGAGGTGAGGCGGATCAGTTCTTTGGAGTCCTCGAACTCCACCCAGACCACCGAACGTTCGCCGAATTCTCGAACGTCGGCGTGAGCAGACGACGGTCGCAGTCGGTCGAGACCGAAGCGATCACTCGGGCCTGCGACGTCACGCGATGCCGCGAACCGGGCAGTCCCGAATCGATCGTTTTCCAAGGGCGCCGTGGTCATCTCCTCGAACAGTACAAGGCCATCGACCCGACGAGTGTCTTCCAGCGGGGGAGGCGGAGCGGATGCGGCCAACCCGACCGTTCGAACGGGCGGAGGTCAGTCGCCTCGGGCCGGGGCGATTGCGCTGGTCCCTGGGTGAACGCCCGGCTGCTTGTGGCCGTTTTGCTGGATCAGGTCTTGAAGAATTTCGAGCGCCGCAGTGGTCGGAGCGCTCGGGCTCGGGCGGCGGCGTCGGACGAATGCGACGACACGGCGAGGGAGCTCAGGGACAGAGATTCGTACGAACGAGCCCTTCAGCCACGTGGGTACAGCTGTTGCCGGAACGATGGCCGCGCCGAAGCCGTCGAAGGCCAGCGAGGCGAGCAGGCGAACCCCATCGATCTCGGCTTGCGCTCGGAGCGTGATGTTGGCGTTGACCGCTGCGCGTTCGAGCACTTTGCGAAGTGCTGAGCCCATTGGGGGAAGCAGGAGCGGGACCTGGTCGAGGTCGCGCAGCGGAATGATGTCGCGGCTGGCAAGCGGATGGTTCTCGTCTGCGAGGAGAAAGAGGTCTTCGGCAAAGAGCGGCTCGATCACTAATTCCGGATCGTCAATCGGCAGGTGGACGATTGCGGCGTTGAGTTGGCCGCTCAAGACGTTCGGAACGAGCGCCGACGTTGCGCCCTCTTGGATGACGGCCCTGACACCGGGGTGGTCTTGGCCGAGGCGGCCAAGCATTTGGGGGATCAGCCAGCGTGCTGTCGTGCCGATAACGCCGAGCCGTGTCTGCCCGGAGACGTCTTCGTGGCGGCTGGCCATGTCGGCGGCGATGTCGTCGATTTCGTTCAACACGCGCCGCGCCCGCTCGACGACACGGGCACCTTCTTCTGTTAATCCGCCGTGGGCCCGATCGACCAGGATCACACCCAGTTCTTTTTCGAGGCGATTGATGTGTGCAGAGACGTTCGATTGCACGGTGTACAGCGATCGCGCCGCCGCAGAGAACGTGCCGTGGTCGGCGATCGCAACGAGTGTAGACAACTGCCGGACATCCATCTCTTAAAACGATAGCAAGTATCGCTTCTATCTACTTGCCAGATCACTCGCGTTGTGTGCAGAATTAAGTAGTAACGAACACTGAAAACATAGTCGACGTGAGAACACCCCCCATTGTTCCACTCGTCGGGAAGTCCACGAGCTGATCCCCCATCAGCGGATATTCCCAGGTTGAGAGACCCGGATCCCCCATCCGGGTCTTTCCCATTTTTCTGGCCCTGGTCAGCGACCGCTCGTAGAGTGCTGACGTGACCAGCAGCAGCACCCACGGCGCCGGCGCCGCATTCTTTGACCTCGATCGCACGCTTCTCTCCGGCGCGTCGGGCGAAGTGTTCTCCGAGGCGATGCGCATCGCAGGCCTCTCATCCAAACCTTTCCCGGGTGAGAAGTTCTTATTCGGGCTCTTCAACGCGATCGGCGAGACGCTGCCGTCGATGGCGCTCGCGCGCCAGGCGGTCACCTTGGCAAAGGGGCGGTCCCAACGGGCAGTCAGTGGCGCAGCCGAGCAAGTAGCGGACCGGCTCGTTTCGATGGTGCAGCCGTTTGCCGACGCCTCGTTTGCCGCTCACCGTGCAGCCGGTCGGCCGATCGTCTTGGCAACGACGACCCCCTACGACCTCGTCAAACCATTTGCCGACAGGCTCGGCCTCGATGACGTCGTTGCTACTCGATACGGCGTCGACGCCGACGGCAATTACGACGGCACGCTCGTCGGACCGTTTGTCTGGTCTGCCGGCAAGCTCGAAGCGATTACCGCGTGGGCCAACGAGCGCGGAATCGACCTCGCCGACAGCTACGCATATTCCGACAGCGTGTATGACACGCCCATGCTCGATGCCGTTGGGTTTCCGATCGTGGTCAACCCCGATCCGCGGATGGTGTTCATGGCTGCAGCCCGCCGGTGGCCCACGCTCAATCTCGACGTCTCGCCTGGCGTCGTAAAGATCCCCGTCGTCGGCATGGAAGTGCAACGGCTGGCGCTGCAGTTCGCCCGTCCCGCCGCGTACCCGTACGTACGCTTCGACATCTCAGGTCTCGAGAACATCCCGACCGACGGCCCCGTCATTCTCTGCGCCAACCACCGCAGCTATTTCGACGTCTCGGCGATGTCGATTGCGATCGGCAAGAGCGGCCGGACGGCTCGCTTCCTTGGCAAGAAGGAAGTTTTTGACGCTCCGATCGTCGGACCGATCGCCGCGGCAATGGGCGGCATTCGTGTCGATCGAGGCACGGGTTCCGACGAACCAATGAAGGCTGCGATCGAAGCGCTGCAGGGCGGCGAGATGGTGTCGATGATGCCTGAGGGCACCATCCCACGTGGGCCGGCCTTCTTCGATCCGATGTTGAAGGGCCGCTGGGGTGCAGCGCAACTCGCCCATGACACGGGGGCGACGGTCATCCCGATCGGGCTGTGGGGCACCGAAAAAGTGTGGCCCCGCTCGAGTCGGTTGCCGAAGGTGCTCAATCTGACTGATCCGCCGACAGTACGGATCCGAGTTGGTGGGCCGGTCGATCTGAAGGGCAAGTCGGTCGATGCCGACACGAAGCGGATCATGAAGGCAATCATGGCCGAGCTGCCCGACGAAGCCCGTGAGGCGAGAACACCGACCGTCGATGAGCTCGCGCTGACCTACCCGCCTGGCTACTCGAGCGATCCGATGAACGAATCAGAGCGTCGTCCTGGAGCTGACTGAAACATTTAACACTAATTCTCATCCGCTAACGGGTGGGCTCCGAAGAGTGTGTATGTCGCAGCACGCGGCGTGAACGAACCCCCCACATTTCATCTTCACAAGGAGAACCCCCATGAAGCACACCCCCAAGCGGCTGTCCGCCGCGCTGATCGTCGGAGCAATGACCTTCGCCGCATGTGGCAGCGACGGTAATGACGCAGCTCCAGTCGAGACCGAAGTAGCAGCCGAAGTCGGCACCATCGTCGACGTAGCTGTTGCCAATGGCAGCTTCGACACCCTCGTGGCAGCAGTGACCGCTGCTGGCCTCGTTGAGACCCTGTCGAGCCCCGGTCCGTTCACGGTCTTCGCTCCGACTGACGATGCGTTCGCCGCACTGCCGGCCGGCCTCGTCGACGCACTTCTCCTCCCTGAGAACAAGGACACGCTCGCCAAGATTCTCACATACCACGTCGTATCCGGCGAAGTGATGGCTGCTGACGTGACCGACGGTGACGTCGCTACTGTCGAAGGTCAGACCGTCGCACTGTCGACAGCTGATGGTGTAACCGTCAACGGCGCCAACGTGATCATCGCTGACGTCCCGGCAAGCAATGGCGTCATCCACGCCATCGACGCCGTTCTCCTCCCGCCGGACGTCGACGCAGCTGCGTTGCTCGCTCCGGCCGAGGTCGAGGAAGAAGCCGTCGAGGCACCTGTTGAGACCGAAGCACCTGTCGAGACCGATGCCCCGGCAGAAGAGATGGAGTCCTTCGGCACGATCGTCGACGTTGCTGTCCTGAACGGCAGCTTCGAGACCCTCGTTGCAGCCGTCACGGCAGCCGATCTCGCCGAGACTCTTTCGGGTGAAGGTCCGTTCACGGTCTTCGCTCCGACTGACGATGCGTTCGCCGCATTGCCTGAGGGCCTTGTCGCCGCACTCCTGCTCCCTGAGAACAAGGACACGCTTGTCAAGATCCTCACATACCACGTGGTTTCGGGCGAAGTGTTCGCCGCAGACATCGCAGATGGTGACGTCGCTACGGTCGAAGGTCAGACCGTTGCACTGTCGACCGCTGACGGCGTGACCGTCAACGGAGCCACCGTCCTCATCGCTGACGTGCCGGCAGACAATGGCGTCATCCACGCCATCGACGCTGTCCTGGTGCCGTCGGACGTGGACGTTGCTGCACTGCTTGGCTGATCCTCCGAACAGCTAAGTACTGATCGATGCCCGTCTCGCTTGCGAGTCGGGCATCGTCGCGTCTGGGCATCGTCTGCGTGATGAAATTGGTGGTCATTCCAGCCAAAACCATCACGCAGACGCAACCGACGGGCAGAATGCCCTTCATGAGCGACCTGCCCCGCCCGATCGACCTGCTGCCGCACCGCCCACCGTTCCTGTTGGTCGACGAGCTGATCGCTGTTGACCCTGGCGTCTCGGCCACCGGCATCTGGCGCCTCACGGGCGATGAGTATTTCTTCCCCGGGCACTTTCCGGGCCGCCCGACGCTGCCGGGCGTCATGATGTGCGAGTCAATCGCCCAGGTCGGTGCTTGCGCTGTCCTCGCCCACCCTGACTACTCCACCAAGCTCCCCCTCTTCGGTGGCCTCGACAAAGCCCGCTTCCGCCGCCAGGTTGTCCCCGGTGACGAGTTGCTCATCGAGGTCGAACTTGGGCGCATGTCAGCCCGAGCCGGCAAAGGCAGCGGCAAGGTCACGGTCAACGGCGAATTAGCCACCAGCTGCGAATTGATGTTCGTCTTCGCCGACCGCTAAAGAAAGCAAAGCGGCCGCGCCGAAAGAAGTAGTCGCGCGTTAGCCAGAGAGAGTCATCACTCCGCGCATCCGAAAGCCGCGAACGGCAGAGCGGAGAGGCGAACGGGTGGCGCCGGGGATCGAAGAGGGACCGTCGACGAGGCACGAGGAGTCGCAGCCCGATCGATTACCGGTGACAGGACCCGTGAGCCGGAGTGGGAAGACCGGCCGCTGCGTCAGGCCGGAATGATGACGACCGGACCCGTGAGTCGGACGCGAACAACAACGCCCGAGCCGGAGCGGATCAGGCAGGAGCGATGACGACAGCCCCGTTGTGCCCACCAAACCCGAAGTTTGTGCTGAGCACGGGCCCGGGCTCCCACGCACGGCCTGCGCCGTGCACCAGGTCGATGGTCATCTCAGGATCGAGGTTCACCGTGTTGGCGGTCGGCGGGATGAAGCGGTGCTCTATCGACAGCAGCGCTGCGGCGGCTTCGAGGGCGCCGGCGGCACCGAGTGCGTGGCCGGTGATGCCCTTGGTCGACACGACTGGGACCCCTCGATCACCGAACACATGCGAGAGGGCGGCGGCTTCGGCAGCGTCGTTCAGCGGCGTCGACGTGCCGTGCGCGTTGACCTGCTTGATGTCGGCCGGCGTGAGACCCGACTCGGCCAAGGCCTGCTCGATACAGGCGATTGCACCGACTCCGCCAGGGGCGGGTGCCGTGATGTGGTGTGCATCGGCGTTGCTTGCTCCGCCGAGGATTTCACCGATGATGTTGGCGCCGCGTGCCTCGGCCGCCGACCACTCTTCGAGGATGAAGACTGCCGAACCCTCGCCCATCACGAATCCGTCGCGGTCTGCGTCAAACGGGCGGCTGATGCCAGCAGTCGACAATGCGGTCATGTTGGCGAAACCAGCGATGCCGGTCGGTGTGCCCGCTGCTTCGGCGCCGCCGGTCACGGCTGCGTCAAGGATGCCCCACTTGATGAGGCGAGCGGCGTAGTTGATGGCGTGGCTGCCTGCTGCACATGCGGTGACGATGGTTTCGCTCTGGCCGCGGAGGCCGTAGCGCATCGAGATCGACGCGCCTGGCGCGTTCGACATCATCATCGGCACGAGAAATGGTGAGACGCGTCGCTCGCCCTTGGCGATGCGAATGCCGATTTGTTCTTCGAGCGTGTGGAGGCCGCCGACGCCGGTGGCGAAGATCGTGCCGAATCGGCTGGCGTCGATGCCAACGGCGTCAACGCCGCCGACGTGATCGAAGGCCTGGCCAGCCGCAGCGAGCGCAAACTGCTCGACGCGGTCAGCGCGGCGCGACTGCTTAGGACTGTCGAAGTAGGGGGACGGGTCCCAATCTTCGAACACAATGGTCCGGCCCTGCGGCGCGGACGGGCCGATTAAACCGGCCCAGAAATCTGTGGCCCCGATGCCGGCCGGAGCAACGACACCCAGGCCAGTGACGGCGACCCGACGGTCGCCTGCCATCAGAGTTTGCCGGTGACGAGGTCGTAGGCGTTCTTGACGGTCTCGACGCCTTCGAGGTCTTCCTCGGGCACCGTGATGTCGAATTCTTCTTCGAGCGCCATGACGAGCTCGACGAGGTCGAGGCTGTCGGCATCGAGGTCGTCGCCGAACTTGGCGTCCATGACGACTGCGGATTCTTCGACCGAGAGCACCTCGACGGCGCACTTGCGGAAACGGGCGAACAGTTCTTCATTCATTGGAGGGTCTCCATTTGGTTGGGTGTTGATTTGAGATTCTAGAGGTACGACCTGGTCACGAGCGGCTTCGCCGCTAGTGACCCATTCCGAGGCCACCGTCGACCGGTAGGACAGCGCCCGTGATGTAGGCGGCGTCGGGGCCGGAAAGGAACGCGACCGCACCGGCGATTTCAGCAGCTTGTGCCATGCGCCGGAGTGGGACGGCGGTGGTGATATTCGCGAGTTGATCGTCGGTCAGCGCAGCAGTCATGTCGGTTTCGACAGGGCCGGGGGCGACGACGTTCACGGTGATCGATCGTGAACCGAGTTCGCGAGCGAGCGAGCGGGCGAAGCCGACGAGGCCCGCTTTCGATGCCGAGTAGTTCGATTGGCCCGCCGAGCCGAGCATGCCGACGACCGACGACATCAGAATGATGCGTCCGGCGCGTGCCTTCAACATGCCTTTAGCCGCACGCTTGGCGACGCGGTACGAGGCAGTGAGGTTTGCGTCGAGGACGGACGCGAAGTCGTCTTCGCTCATGCGCAGGAGCAGGCCGTCTTTCGTAACGCCAGCGTTCGAGACCAGCACTTCGACGGATCCACCGAAATGTTCTTCAACTGCGGAGAACGCGGCATCGACCTCGTCGGTCGATGTGACGTTGCACTTGACGCCGAAGAAGCCCTCGGGCGGGGGAGA
>JBNMOS010000068.1:0-18003 GCA_051275435.1 Ilumatobacter sp. | reverse complement strand
CCTACGCAGCCGCGCAGGTCGCGCACTGCATGAACGCGACACACCGACTTGGCGGCTCCAATTACGTCCTGTGGGGCGGCCGCGAGGGTTACGAGACGCTGCTCAACACCGACATGTCGCGAGAACTCGACCAGCTCGGCCGGTTCCTCAACATGGTCGTCGAGCACAAGCACGCCATCGGCTTCGAGGGCACGCTCCTGATCGAGCCGAAGCCGATGGAGCCCACGAAGCACCAGTACGACTACGACGTCGCGACGGTCTACGGCTTCCTGCAGCGCTACGGGCTCGAGAACGAGATCAAGGTCAATATCGAGGTCAACCACGCCACACTCTCGGGCCACGACTTCCATCACGAAGTTGCGACCGCGGTTCACTCGGGGATCTTCGGTTCGATCGACGCCAACGCTGGCGACGATCGCCTCGGCTGGGATCTCGACCTCTTCCCCAAGTCGGTCGAGCAAATGACCTTGGGCATGCTCGAGATCTTGCGCGGCGGCGGGTTCACCACCGGCGGGCTGATGTTCGACACGAAACTCCGCCGCATGTCGATCGCGCGCGACGACCTGTTCCACGGCCACATCGGCGGCATGGACACCATGGCTCGATCGCTGCTCGCCGCCGCGTCGATCCTCGAAGACGGCGAGATCGATCGCCGCCGCACCGAGCGCTATGCCGGCTGGGACGCCGAGCAGCGAATTCTCGACGGCGCGGTCACGTTGCAGCAGCTCCACGATGGTGCCATGGCCGATGACAGCTTCGATCCGCAACCAGTCAGCGGCCGTCAGGAAGCCCTCGAAAACCTGGTCGCCCGTCACATCGAACGCGCCAAGTAGTCACACATGGGGTCACACATGGGGTCAGGCCCCTTTCGCAACTATCTGCACGCTTGGCCGAATTACCCCTACGCCGGTAGGAGTAATTTGGCCGGGCTCGTAGAATCGAAATGTGACCTCCCCCCTGTTTCGAGTCGACGACCTGCACGTGCAGCCCGCGGAGCATTCGACCGGTGAGATCCTGCAGGGTCTCGACCTCACGGTCAACGCCGGTGAAGTGCACGCCATCATGTGGCCAAGCGGCTCGGGCAAGGCAACCCTCGGCAACACGCTGATGGGCTCGAACGACTACGAAATCGTGAGCGGCGCGATTCACTTCATGGGTGACGACATCACCGACTGGCCCACCGACGAGCGGGCCAAGGCTGGCATGTTCCTCGCCTTCCAAAACCCGCAGCCGATCGCCGGTGTCTCGGTCATCCAGTTCCTGCGACAGGCACTGTCAACTCGAAAGGGCATCGACATCTCGGTGCTCGAACTTCGCACCGCCACGATGGACTGGATGAAGCGTCTTGGCATGGATTCCTCGTTCGTCGACCGCCATCTCGACGAGGGCTTTTCCGCTGGCGAGACGATGTGCAACGAAATGTTGCAGATGGCCATCCTCAAGCCCGAAATTGCCATCTTTGACGAGGCCAACTCGAGCCTCGACATCGACACACTGCGCATCGTGGCTCACGGCATCCGCGAGGTACGGGTCGAAAAGCCTGACATGGGCGTCATTCTGATCACGCACGACCAGCGACTCCTCGACCAAGTCACGCCCGATTACGTCCACATCCTGGTCGACGGTCGGATCGTCGCCTCCGGCGGCATGGACCTGGCTGCGCAGCTCGAAAAACATGGCGACGACGCCTTCCGTACCGTGAGCGTTGGGATCTGAACTAATGGCATTCGACCAGACCACCATCCGCAAGGACTTCCCGATCCTGTCGCGCGAGATCGACGGCCAGCCGCTCGTCTATCTCGACTCTGGAAACACTTCCCAGAAGCCCCAACGCGTCATCGACGCGATGTCGCACTTCCAAGAACACACCTACGCACCGATCAACCGCAGCTCGTACCGGCTCGCCGGCGAGGCGACCGATGCCTACGAAAAGGGCCGCGTCGCCGTCGCCCGACTGATCAACGCGCCATCGGTCGACGAAGTGGTTTTCACCAAGAACGCAACCGAGGCGATGAACCTCATCGCTCAAGCCTGGGGTCGAGCCAATCTTGGCGAAGGTGACATTGTCGTACTCACCGAGATGGAGCATCACGCCAACATTGTTCCGTGGCTGATGCTCGTTCAGGAACGCAAGATCCAGATCCGCTGGGTTCCTCTCACCGCTGACGGCCAACTCGACCTGACCAATCTCGACAATCTGCTCGACGGGGCGAAGGTCTTTTCTTTCACCGCAATGAGCAACGTGCTCGGCACGATCACGCCAATCGCAATGCTGTGCGAGCGGGCCAAGGCCGCTGGCGCTCTGTCGATCGTCGACGCCTGCCAGTTCGTCCCACACAACGTCACCGACGTCCAGAGCTGGGGCGCCGATCTCGTTGCGTTCTCGAGCCACAAAATGTGTGGCCCGTCTGGCATTGGCATGCTCTGGGGTCGGATGGAGATTCTCGATGCGATGCCACCGTTCCTCGGCGGCGGCAACATGATCGACACGGTCACGTTCGACGGGTTCACCACTGCACCGGTGCCAATGAAGTTCGAGGCGGGCACGCCACCAATTATCGAAGCTGTCGGCCTCGCTGCCGCAGTCGAATATCTCGAAGAGATCGGCATGGCAAACATCCGTCAACACGAGATGGAACTCAGCCGCTACACGCTCGACACGCTGAAGGGCCGCTTCGGTGACGACATCAAGATCTACGGCCCCGACGACGTCGAGTTGCGCGGCGGCGTGTTCAGCTTCGCATTCCGCGACCTCCACCCGCACGACGTCAGCCAGGTTCTCGACGAGCGCAACGTGTGTGTGCGGGCCGGCCACCACTGCGCCAAGCCGCTGATGCAGAGTCTCGGCGTCAACGCAACGACGCGCGCCAGCATCTATCTCTACAACGACACCGCCGACATCGACGCCCTTGCCGATGGCCTCGATGACGCAACCGATATCTTCGGTCTCTGAGCCGATCTGCTTCCGGGAGAAACCACCATGCCAGCACTCGATGACCTCTACCGAGAGATTATTCTCGATCATTACCGCACACCGCGCAACCGTGGCGAGCTCGATCCACCGGCCATCAAGGCCGAGGGGCACAACCCGCTCTGCGGCGACGAGATCACCGTCTATCTCTCAATGTCGGGTGAAGGCGACGACGCCGTCATCGAAGACATCAAGATCGGCGGTCAGGGCTGCTCGATTTCGCAAGCGTCGGCATCGATGATGACTCAGTCAATGAAAGGCAAGACGGTCGCCGAGAACCGTGCTCTGGCCCGCCGCTTCAAGTCGCTGATGGGCATTGAAGGCATCGAGCCACAAGCCGGTGACGACGCCATCGATCTCGGTGACCTCGAAGCTCTCGAGGGTGTCATGAAATTCCCAGTCCGCATTAAGTGCGCCGTGCTCGGTTGGAACACGTTCTTGCAGGCCCTCGACACCGGCGGCGGCACCACCTCCACCGAATAATCGCGCATGGGGTCAGGCCCCTTTCGCAACTCTGTGACACCCGAGAGGCAAGATTGAGGCATGCCTCGGCCTCATCGACCTGACCTGCACGGCGCTTGGTACCACGTCATCAACCGTGGAGCCGATCGCCAGGACATCTTCAGTTGCGACGCCGACTTCGCTTACTTCGAGACGCTGATGGCCGACGCTGTGGCAACCCACGGCATCGAGATCCACGCGTATTCGCTGATGAACAATCACTTCCATCAGCTCATGCATTGTCCGGAAGGCGGATTGTCCGCAGCGATGAAGGACATCCAGTCGGTCTACGTGGGGTCGTACAACCACCATCACGGCCGGACCGGGCCAATGTTCGAGGGGCGCTTCGCTTCCCATTTGGTCGACGGGTCGGCAGCGCGTCACCTCACCGGGCGTTACATTCATCGAAATCCACTCGACATCGTGCCGAACCATTCGTTGGCGCTCTATCGGTGGTCGAGTTTGCGGTACTACACCACCGAATCTGTCGCTCCGAACTGGCTGACAACCGACGAACTCGGCGGTCAGTTCCAGAACGGACCTACCTACGAACGGTACGTACTGGTGAACCAGCCGACCGACAAGCAGGCTGAGCGGCTCGGCAGCCCCGCCGCACTCGGCCAGTTGGACGCAATGGACGAGCTCGTCGCTGCAATCTGTGGGGTTGCGGTAGAGAACCTCCGATTCCGCAACCACGACAACACTGCTCGGGTGCTGGCGATCACGTTGGCCGTCGAGCTCCGGATTCTCGGGTCAGATGATCTTGCTGTCCACTACGAGTTGAGCAGCGCTGGTTCGGTGCGGGCAACAGCGCGTCGAGGCCGGGTGCGACTCGCCGACGACCCTGCGTTCGCGGCGCTGCGACACGCTGTGCTCAACGGCCGGTTCGACAGAGTTGCGAAAGGGGCCTGACCCCATGCGTTACTCGGTCAGGTATCTGCGGGAACGGTAGCGGGACCAGCAGCGGCGAGAAACACCACGCCGATCACACAGAGCCCACCAGCAACGCTGTACGGCAGCCGGTACGAGCCCGACACGTCGTACAACCAGCCGAGCAGTAGCGGTCCGCCCGCAACGCCGGCGATCGCGATGAATTGTGACCGGCTGTAGATCTTCGGATAATCGGCGACTCCGAAGCGTTCGGCGAGCAGCAGCGGCTGCAGCATTAGCAGGTTGCCGATCGTCAGACCGAACAGGATGATCGACACAAAGATCAGCGGTGTCGATGTGGCGAAGGCAAGAGCAACGAGTGCCACACACTGCAATGCCGCGAGCACCACGGTCAGCTTCGCCATCTCGATTACCTGCACCGCACGACCACCGATCAAACGGGCGATCACCGACGTGGCGGCGAGAGTCGTCACTGCGAATCTGGCCGTGGCGGGATCGGTTCGGCCTTCGACGAGCTTCACCAACTGTTGGATGCCACCCACCTGCGAACCGAGGGAAAGGACATAACCAATGGTGATTGCTTTGTAAAACCGAGTCTGTACCGCTTCTTCGAATGACACTCCGGGGAGCGCATCGACGGCCTGGCCGACCGTACGTCGAGCACCGTCAGGTGACCATCCGGCCGCAATCGGGTCGGGTTTGACGAGGAACCAAGTGATCGGAACGACGCCGATGACGAAGAGTAAACCGAGCCACGGCGTCGTGGCTGAGAGGCCATCTTCGTCGATGAAGCGTTTGACGAACGGGGTGATGATGATGCCGCCAGCCGACAGACCGGTCGATGCGACCGACAGCGCTACGGCCCGCTTCTGATGGAACCAGCGCGTGACGATGGTGGTCGTCGACACCAATCCGGCGCCCGCATATCCGAGTGCGAACAGGGCATACACCAGGAAGAGCTGCCATTGGGTCTCGACCTGACCGAGCAGCGCCAACGCTCCACCTGCGATCACACCGCCGCCCATGATCACGTAACGCGCGTCGTAGGCAGCGATCAGTCGAGCGACCCACAGGCCCGCGACACCACCTACGACGAAGAACACGGTGACACCGAATGAGATAGACCCGAGCGACCAGCCACGTTCGTTGCTGAACGCATTGAGGTAGACGGCCAGGCCATAAAACGCGAACCCGGAGTTGACCATGAGCACGATGAAGCAGCCCACGACGACCCACCAACCCGGGAATCGACCGGTGCTGGCAGCCTCGCCAGCCTTCACCTCAACTGACGAGGTCATCGATATCGGCCGCGAGCCGACGGTCCTTGTCGGTGACGGTGTTCCCTGCGTCATGGGTCGTCAGCGCGATGCTGACCCGGTTGTAGACGTTCGACCACTCGGGATGATGATCTTGTGTCTCGGCGAGCAGTGCGACCCGAGTCATGAACGCGAATGCCTCGGAGAAGTCGCCGAACTTGAAGTCACGTTCGAGTCGTCCATCGGATTCACGCCAGTGCATGCTGCGACCGTAACGAAGTGGGTTCGTTTCGGCGTTGCTGGCCGGTCGACAGGCAGAAAAGATCGACCGGCTTGCGAAATGAGTTTGATCAGCGCTTTTTGCGGAAAATTCGCTTGATGATTCCGGGCCGTTGTTGAGCCGCCACTCGCTCGGCCTCAACCTCGGCCATCACGTCGACGCCGATCGCATTGAGGATGCCCTCTGCTGCATCAAGCACCGCTGCCGCCGATCCGTCGTCGAGGCTTTTCGGCTCGGGCGGCGTCGGGGGAACGACGAGCGTGCCGTGCGTCCATGCGGCATCGGCGAGGCGTCGCTCGTAACCAGAGCAGTTCTCCGGGCACCGCCACGGCGCATCAGGAGCCAGGTCGATGTTGCATTTTCTGACCGTGTCACCGTTCGGATACGACCGACTCTCGAAGTTCTTGCACTCGGTCCGCATCGGCATACGGCAAGGTTAGAGCGTCCACCACAAAGAGATTCGACATGCGGGCCGTTTCATAGAATCGCAAGCAACCAGAACGAACGGGTGGCAATTCGCACTCAAGCGGTCGGTTGACCAGCATTCGAAGGCGGCGAAAGCAAACGGGTGGCGCCAGGGATTGAAGAGGGACCGTCAGCGAGGAACGAGCTGTCGCAGCCCGATCAATCGCTGGTGACAGGACCCGAGCGCGGAGGCGCCAGGGCGGTCAGCCGACCGACCCCTCCATGTGGAGTTCGATAAGGCGGCTCCATTCGACCGAGTACTCGATCGGAAGTCTCTTGGTGATCTGTTCGATGAAGCCGTTGACAATCAGGCCCATTGCCTGCTCCTCGGACAGCCCGCGGGACATCGGGTAGAACAACTGCTCGTGGGCGATCTTGGAGACCGTGGCCTCGTGATCTATCTGCGCGTCAGGTTCGCCGATCTCCTCTTGGGGGAACGCTTTGGACACCGAGTACTCATCGAGGATGAGGGCGTCGCATTCGACGTGGCTTTTCGCGCCGACCGCCCCTTCGTCGACACGAACGAGGCCGCGGTACGTGGTGATGCCGCCATCCTTGCTGATCGACTTCGAGATGATCTTGGACGTCGTATTTGGTGCAGCGTGCACCATTTTTGCACCGGTGTCTTGGTGCTGGCCCCTGCCGGCATAAGCGACCGACAGCACTTCACCGGTGGCACCGTCGCCGACCAGATACACGGACGGGTAGGTCATAGTGAGCTTGGAGCCGATGTTGCCATCGATCCATCCCATGTGTCCGCCAGCTTCGACTCGCGCCCGTTTCGTAACGAGGTTGTAGACGTTTGGCGACCAATTCTGGATGGTCGTGTAGGTGACACGAGCGTTCGGCTTCACGACGATCTCGACGACTGCTGAGTGCAACGAGTTCTTGGTGTACACCGGCGCCGAGCAGCCTTCGATGTAGTGCACCTTGGAGCCTTCGTCGGCGATGATCAACGTGCGTTCGAACTGGCCAGTACCTGTGGAGTTGATCAGGAAATTGGCCTGCAGGGGCATCTCGATTTCGACACCCGGCGGGACATAAATAAACGAGCCGCCCGACCAGACCGACGTGTTGAGTGCAGCGAACTTGTTGTCACCGGGCGGGATGATCGTGCCGAAGTACTCCCTAACCAGATGCGGATACTCACGCAGAGCTGTGTCCATGTCACAGAACAGGACCCCCTGCTTCTCCAGGTTGTCGCGATTCTTGCGGTAGCCGACCTCGGACTCGGACTCCGGGAGATCAGACCACTCGGAGACCTGCTCGCCCTCGGGCCCGAGGTAGTAGTAGTTGTCCTGGAAATCGATGTCAGGCATGTTGACGGCGAACCATTCGGCCATCGGCTTCTTGTCGAACAAGCGGAGCGAACGGAGGCGCATCTGGGCCATCCACTCCGGCTCGCCCTTCCACCAGGCGATCTGTTCGACGACACCCCGGTGAATGCCCTTCTCAGGCTCGAAGGCGTACGGCACGGTGACGTGCCAACTCAAGCTGCAGTGTCGTCAGCAGCGAACTCAGCGACGGGGACATCAATCTCGATGAAGATGCACTCGCCCGGGCAAGCCTCGGCAGCGTGGACGACGTCGGCGACGTTGCGATTGCTGACCCAGGCGAGGCTGCCAGAGCCACCCGGATCGTTCAGAGACACACCGTCTTGAGCGACGTAGGCAATCCCGTCTTCGAGCTGGACAAAGACGTCAGGGCAATGGTCGATGCAAATACCGTCCCCGGTGCAGAGGTCCTGATCGATCCAAACTCGCATAACGTGACCGAACGGTAGCGGTGCGGGCCTACATTGGCTCGATCGTGAACGTAGACAATTCCAAGAACACTCGTCACATCAGTCCTCCCACAGGCGCCCCGGTTGCACCCCGGCGGCCCCACGTTTGGGACCGGCCCACGGGGCCCGTCGATGACCCGTTCGCCTGGATGCTCGATGTCGATGACCAGGAGTTTCTCGACTATCTCGCCGCCGAGAACACGTACAGCGATGCCTACTTCGAGCCGCACGCTGAGCTGATCGAGACGCTGTACTCCGAGATCAAGTCACGAGTGCAGGAGTCCGACATGTCGACGCCGGTGCGCAACGGCGACTGGTGGTACGTGGCGCGTACCGAAGAAGGCCTGAGCTATCCGGTCCACCATCGCGGGCCGACGATCGACACGGCAACAGATGTCGTCCTCTTCGACGAGAACATCGAATCTGCCGGCCACGAATACTTCGATCTCGGCGCGCTCGATGCGTCCCACGACCACCGGTCGTTCGCGTGGTCGATCGACACAGCGGGCGATGAGCGCTACCAGATGCGAATCCGCACGTTTGCCGACGACGGAACATTCATCGACAGCGACGAAACCATCGACGGGATAGCAAACGCCGGTACCGCGTGGTCGACCGACGGGTCGTGGCTCTTCTACGTCCGCCCGGACGACCAAGAGCGACCGTTCCAGGTCTGGCGCCACCGCGTCGGCGACCTCACGACCGATGCTGACGAGTTGATCTTCGAGGAACTCGACGAACGATTTTTCGTTGCAATTGGCGAGACCCGTTCCAACGAATGGATCGTCATCCACTCTGCGAGCAAGACGAGTGCAGAGGTTCGCCTCGCTCCGTCAGACCTCTCGGCGCCGTTCACGGTCGTCCGTCCGCGTCGCGATGGCATCGAGTACGGGGTTGACCACTGGGGCGACCGCTTCGTGATGACGACCAATGACGCCGCGGTCGACTTTCGTGTTCTCACGGCGCCGCTCGACTCCGACTGGACCTCTGCCGACGCGTGGTCCGAGTTGATTGCGCACATCCCCGGCCTGCGGATCAGCGGCGTCGAGGCATTCGCCGGGCATATCGTTGTGCACGAATGGGCCGAAGCTCAGCCTCGGCTGCGCATTCTCTTCCGCGACGACGCACTCCCCGAACGAACTGTCGAACTCGGTGTTGCCCCGCACGACGTCGACCTCAGCTCAAACCCGGAGTGGGACTCTGACACGATCCGGTTCGTCACCACCTCGATGGTCATGCCACCGTCACTCTTCGAAGAACACGTTGCGACCGGCGAACGCGTCCTGCTGCGTCAACTTCCGACACCGAACGTCGACCTCGAGCAGTACGTCACTCGCCGCCTCTGGGCGCCGAGTGGGGGCGACGATCCCGTCCTCGTGCCGCTCGACATTGTGCATCACGTCGACACGCCGCTTGACGGCACGGCAGCGACGGTCCTCTATGGCTACGGCTCGTACGAAGCATCGATGGCGCCGTGGTTTTCGATCGCACGCATCTCGCTCCTCGATCGTGGCATGGTGTTCGCCCTGGCCCATCCCCGTGGCGGCGGAGAACTCGGCCGTCAGTGGTATCTCGACGGCAAACTACTCAACAAGCAGCACACGTTCGACGACATGATTGCATGCAGCGAGCATCTCGTCGACGCAAAGATCACGGCTCCTGACCGCCTGGCGATCCGGGGCGGCTCAGCCGGTGGCCTCCTGGTTGGAGCGTGCATGACACAGCGACCGGACCTCTACGCAAGTGTCGTTGCTGAGGTCCCGTTTGTCGACATCGTGTCGACAATGAGCGACCCGACCCTGCCCCTCACCGTGACCGAATGGGAAGAGTGGGGCGATCCTCGCGCCGAACCGTTCGCATCGGTTATGGCTGCGTACTCCCCCTACGACAACACTGTTGCTGCCGACTACCCGGCCTTGTACGCCACCGCCGGATTGAACGACCCGCGCGTGAGCGTCCACGAACCAGCCAAGTGGGTAGCGCGTGTCCGCGAGGCCGCAACCGGCACCGCGCCGGTCGTGTTCCGAGTCGAGATGGGTGCGGGCCACGGAGGCCCGACCGGCAGGTACGACGCCTGGCGTGACGAAGCGCGCACCCTCGCATTCCTGCTCGCCACCGTCTAGTTCACTCCGTCTCGTTCACTCACTCCGGCGAGTTCACGACCGTCGAGATCGAGGCGGCACTACATCAGCGCAAGGCCGGCCACAACGATCAGCGCAGCGTTGCGAACGAGATGACCAGGGCCGAGCGGCTTCGCCGACCACGCTCCGAAGCACGCACACGGCGGACGCTGACCCTCGCGGAGCCGAATCGCCAGCAGGGCAGTGAACACGAGCAGAATGCTGAGCGCAGCAAGCGCTGCCGGCCGTCTCGCAACCTGGACAACGAGGGCCGCACCGACAACGATCTCGACCCACGGAACAAACGGGATGACCCAACGCGGCGCACCGAGGCCGCCAGCTTGGACGGGCCAGTCTGGGCCTGCGGCAATCTTTGAACCGCCCGCAACGAGGAACACGACGCCCAGGACGATCGAGGCGATCGTGCCGATCACGTCAACCGCCGACGCGGATGGTTTGCCCTTCGCGTGCAGCGAAGACCTCGACGCCCAGCTCGCGACCGCACCGCTCTGCATCAGCAGCCAACACATCGATCATCGCGTCGTCGTGGGTTGGGTCGTGATGGAACAGTGCGAGCTGCTTTGCCCCGGCATGAGCGGCGACCCAGACCGCGTATTCGATCGTGCAGTGACCCCAGTTGGACTTCCGAGCAAACTCACTCGGTGTGTACTGCGCGTCGTGGATGATCAAGTCAGCGCCACGACAGAGTTCGAGGGCACCGTCACTAATGCCAAGCGATCCGTCGACCGGCATCTGGTGATCACTGAGATACGCAACCGATGCGCCACGAGCAGTCACCCGGTATCCGAGGGTGTTCCCGACGTGCGGAATCGAACGAGCCATGACATCAACGGGCACCGCTTCGGTACCAATCGAGAAATCGTTCTGCCAACAATCGACGAAGTCGATCAAGCCCGGAAGCATCTCGAGGTGCACGGGGAAGAGTGGCGGCTTGATCGTGTCGGCGAACACCGATTGCAAGGTCAGGTCACCCTCTTGGGCCGGGCCGTAGATCGTGAGGTGTGAACCGTCTTGCAGAAGCGGCGTGAAGAACGGCAGGCCCTGAATATGGTCCCAGTGGAGATGGCTGAGCAAGACCTTGGCTCGGAGCGGAGCGGCGGGCGTAAGCGACTGACCGAAGTAGCGAAGCCCTGTGCCGAGATCGAACAGCACCGGATCGTTGCCGTCGATGTCGATCGACACACAAGCCGTGTTGCCGCCGTACTTGACGAGTTTCGGGCTGTGGCACGGCGTTGAACCACGGACGCCATGAAACGTCACGTCGAATCCGTCGCCGTCCCCGGATGGCGCGGTGTGGAACTTCTGCGGATCCCCGATACGACAACAATAGAGGATCGTGCGCTTGTGCCGGAAATGCCGCGGGGTGACGTTCGTAACACCAACCTCCGCTACGTTCGGCAGCATGCCGGAATCACTCACCTATCTGTCGCTCGACTCGGTCGAGTTGGCCTGCCTGACGTCGCCGTCGATCGAAGATCACGCACGTCCGCTCGTCGTCTGTGCTCACGGCTTCCCTGACTCGGCGCACTCCTGGCGCCACCTCATGCCGGTCCTCGACGATGCCGGCTTCCGCGTCGTTGCACCATTCCTTCGCGGCTATGCGCCGAGCGGTCTCGCTACAAACGGCGCGTACCAAACCGGTGCATCGTCAGCCGATATGAATGCGGTCCACGAACACTTCGGCGGCGACCAGCGCGCCGTCATCATCGGCCACGACTGGGGGGCGCCGATTACCTACGGCGCAGCGTCATCGGCGCCGGAACGCTGGAGCCGTGTCGTTGCGATGGCGGTCCCACCTGGCGCATCACTGGGTTTGGCATTCGTCACGAACACGGAACAGTTGAAAAAAAGTTGGTACATGTTCTTCTTTCAACATGGTCTGGCCGACATGGTCGTCCCGGCCGACGACTTCGCCTTCATCGACATGATCTGGCGCGATTGGTCCCCGGGGTACGACGCTGCTCCCGATCTGTCCGCCATCAAAGACGCGATGCGCGAGCCAGAGCACCTCGCCGCGGCACTCGGCTACTACCGCGCAGCACTCGGTGACGGATACAAAGACCCAGCGCTCGACGCCACCCAAGCCGCCACGCAAGCGGTGCCGACGCAGCCAACGTTGTACTTGCACGGCGCGAACGACGGGTGCATCGGTGCCGAAGTTGCTGAGTCGGCTCGTTCCATGGTCGACGATCACGTCAAGATCGAGATTGTTCCCGATGTCGGCCACTTCCTGCACCTCGAAACACCCGACGCCATCAATCAACGAATCTTGGAGTTTCTCTCATGACCCTTCCAGTCAAATACGCAGTCGACGCCCCCACACTTCCTGACGGTTTCGTTGTCGTGGTCAAGCAGGAATGCGAGACCTGCCAGACCGTCGTCCCAGCGCTTGCCCAGCTCGCCGAGAACGTGCGCCTTACCGTGTACACCCAGGACGAGCCGGGCTTCCCCGAGTCGCCCGCTGCGATCGACGACACGTCCTTGGCCGTGAGCTGGCACCACGAGATCGAGACGGTCCCGACGTTGATCAAGGTCGAGAACGGCGTCGAGGTCAACCGGACCATCGGTTGGTCGCGCGCCGCATGGGAATCGTTTACCGGAGTCGGGTCGCTCGCTCCCGATCTGCCTGCCATGCGTCCCGGATGCGGCTCGAAGAGCGTCGACCCAGACCTCGTCGACGCATTGCGCGTGCGCTTCGGAGGTTCGGTCCTCGCGGCGCGACGAGTCGAAATCGCTGCAGCTGAAGACCCAATGGAGATGATGTTCAATCGTGGTTGGACCGATGGCCTCCCGGTAGTCCCGCCGACCGAAGAACGAGTGATGGCCATGCTCGGAGGTACCCGCCGAGCGCCGTCGGACATCGTGGCAACGGTGCCACCCGACCTCGTCGACATCACCGTCGAGAAGGTTGCAATCGCGGCGGTAATGGCGGGTTGTAAACCCGAGTATCTGCCGTGGGTCCTGACCGCCGTCGAAGCAGCGTGCACCGACGACTTCAACATGCACGGCCTGCTCGCCACCACAATGCCGGTCGGGCCGGTCATCGTGTGTAGCGGTCCAGGCACACGTGCGATCGGGATGAATTCAGGCGGTAACGCGCTCGGTCAGGGCAACCGCGCCAACCTCACCATTGGTCGAGCGCTGCAATTAGTGATCCGCAACTTCGGTGGCGGCCGCCCCGGTGAAGTCGATCGCGCCGCGCACGGCAGCCCAGCCAAGATCTCGTTCTGCTTCGCTGAAGCCGACGACACCTCGCCGTACGGTCGACTCGCCGGCGAGCACGGCCTCGACGACGGCGTCGACGGCCTCACGGTCTTTGCCGGAGAAGGGCCGCACTGCATGGTCGACCAGTTGTCTCGTGAGCCCGAGTCGCTCGCGAAGTCGTTCGCAGCCAAGCTCCAAGGTGTCAACCATCCCAAGCTGATCATGATGTTCGACGCCATCGTCGTGATGGGTCCCGAGCACGCCCGCGTCTTCGCCGCCGCCGGGTGGGACCGCGAGCGCATCGTGTCCGAGATCAGCAGCCACCTCAATCGGTCGGGCGCCGAGTTGGTGCGTGGTGCAGACGGCATTGCCGAGGGCGTGCCCGAAGCGTTTGCATCCGCTGAGTCACTGCCCAAGTTCCGACCGGGCGGCCTGATGCTCACCTACGCAGGCGGCGGCGCTGGCCTATTCAGCCAGATCATTGGCGGATGGGTCAACGGCGACAAGGGCTCCAAGCCGGTCACACGACCTGTCGTGTACTAAACAAGGCGCATGAGCACGATCCTCGATCCCACCAGCGAACGGACGCTCGTCGAACGCGAGCGCCTGGCACGCCCAGCGTCGCTTGCCGGCCTGACCGTCGGCCTGCTCGACATCTCCAAGCCGCGAGGCGACATCTTCCTCGACCGGATCGAGGAGCGGCTCGTCGGCATTGGCGCCAACGTCAACCGCTACATGAAACCGACCTTCGCCAAGCCGGCGCCGGTCGACCTTCGCCACAAGATCGCCACCGAATGCCAGGTGGTCATCGAAGCCTTGGCGGATTGAGGCAGTTGCACGTCGTGCAGTGTGCACGACATCAACGATTTCGAACTGCGTGGCATTCCCTCGATGTTCATCGCCTCCGACCAGTTCGTCGACGCTGCCAAGGCGCAATCGACAGCACTCGGCTTTCCCGCTGTGTCGCGTGTGTTCACACCACATCCGATCCAAGATCGCACTGACGACGAGATGCTCACATACGCCGACGTGGCCTTCGACCAGATTCTTGACGCCCTGACACTCTGACCAGTTACTCGGGGTCGTCGGGGCACCGCAACTGGCGTGCCGCCCGCCTACTGCAGTTCTGCGATCGCAGCTGACGTGGCGAGCACTCGGCGGGCGTTGTCGACGTGCAGGTTTTCGATCATCCGACCGTCTACCGTGACCACGCCCTTGCCTGCGGCGACTGCCTCGTCGAACGCCGCGATGACGCGCTGCGCGTACTCGATTTCGTCGGCACTCGGTGCCCACACATCGTTGGCTGGTTGGACCTGGCTCGGATGGATCAACGTCTTGCCGTCGAAGCCCATCTCCATGCCCTGCCGACACTCGGCAGCAAATCCGTCGGCGTTCTGCACGTCGTTGTAGACGCCATCGAGGATGACCTTGCCAGCCTCGCGCGCAGCGAGCAGTGCGGTTGCGAGATGCGGGACGAGCGGATGGCGGCCGACCACGATTGGCGAGCGCAACTCCTTGGCGAGGTCGTTGGTCCCCATCACCAGCACCGCCACGCGAGGATGCGCAGCGATCGATCGGACGTTGAACATGGCGGTCGGCGTCTCGATCATCGGCCAGATCATCGTGCTCGCAGGTGCGCCTGCCGCGTCGAGTTGTGCCGAGACAGCGTCGACCTGTTCGACGGTGTCAACCTTCGGGATAACAACGGCTGCTGGCGCGGCAGCGCCTGCCGCGGCGATGTCGTCGGTGCCCCACTCGGTGTCGAGGCCGTTACATCGGATCGTCAGTTCGCGGTTGCCGTACTCACCCGACCGCACAGCAGCGGCGGCCTTGTTGCGGGCATCAGGCTTCGAATCGGGAGCCACGGCATCTTCGAGATCGAAGATGATTGCGTCGGCTGCGATCGTCTTGGCCTTCTCAAGTGCTCGCTCATTGGCTGCGGGCATGTAAAGCACCGAGCGGCGGGGTCGGAGTTGGATTTTTGGGTTAACGGTCATTGGAGTGATCTCTCAGAAGCCGTAGCTGGCGGCAAGTTCGGGGTCGCTGGCCGAGAGCGCCTTGGCAAGTTCGACCACGACGTGGCACTGCTTAACAGAGGCGTCATCTTCCATCTTGCCGTCGAGCATCAGTGCGCCCGTGCCGTCGCCCATTGCATCAATCACGCGCTGCGCATGTGCAACATCTGCTGGGGCCGGGCTGAACACCTTCTTGGCGACGTCGATCTGGACGGGATGCAGGCTCCACGCGCCGACGCAGCCGAGCAGGTAGGCGTTACGGAACTGGTCTTCGCATGCAACGGTGTCTTTAATGTCACCGAACGGACCGTAGAACGGCAGGATGCCGTTCAGCACGCAGGCATCGACCATGCGCGCAATCGTGTAGTGCCACAGGTCTTGCTGGTAGGTGGTGCGGTCGGCGTTGATGTCGGTCTCGGCCGACCCGTCTTGCTGTGTCACCATGGGCGGGTCGGCACGCACCAGATAGCCGGGGTGGCCGCCGCCAACGCGGGTGGTCTTCATACGACGGTTCGCTGCGAGGTCGGCGGGGCCGAGCGAGAGGCCCTGCATGCGTGGCGATGCGGCGCAGATCGCCTCAACATTGGCCATGCCTCGTGCGGTTTCGAGAATCGCGTGAATCAAAATCGGCTTCTTCAGGCCGGCTTTCGCTTCGAGCTGAGCGAGCAGCCGGTCGACGTAATGAATGTCTTCGGGTCCTTCGACCTTCGGGATCATGATCACATCGAGCGCCTCACCGGCTTCGAGTACGGCGGCAGTGATGTCGTCGAGGCCCCACGGCGAGTCGAGGCTGTTGACCCGCGTCCAGAACTGGGTTGCGCCGAAGTCCGTCGCGAATGTAGGGCTCTGCGCGATCTCGACGAGACCGGCACGGGCAGCTTCCTTCTGATCGGCCGGCACGCCGTCTTCGAGGTTCGCCAGGAGGATGTCGACCGTCGGCGCGATCTGCGGCACCTTCGAGCGCATCTTTTCGTTGGCTGCCGGGAAGAAGTGGATCATCCGGCTCGGCGGGAACGGGATCTCGCGGACTGGCTCAGGGGCCCCGACGGCGAGCGGACGGAAGAAGTCTTTTGCTGGACGCATTAGCTCCGACGATAGAACCCGCAAGCTACCCACCGGTAATTGGCCCGCTTATCTCCCCGCCCCAAGCACTTCCGAAATGGAGATCATCTCGATGCGCCAGTGGAGAGAAACGGTCTCCATTTCGGGTGTGACCAGCATGTGCCCCGAAATGGAGACCATTTCGATGCGCTGAGTGGGAGAAACAGTCCCCATTTTGGGTGGGGTGGGGTGGGGAGGGGTGGGCGCAGGTGAGGTGGGCGCAGTGGGTCGGACGCGCGTCAGGTCGGCAGGGAGATCGTGAGGCCGGATTGTTCGATGAGCCCGTCGACCAGCAGGCTGCTGACGATGTGGCGATCGAAGTCAGATGCGGCTCGGGAACCGTCGTTGAGCGCCCGCAGGACCTTGCCACGGGCTTGGCGGCTGCTTCCTTCGAAGCGGGCTTGTTTGCCGCTGACACCGGCCGACCCAATGGCTGGGTCCGGGTCGGGGTGTCCGGCACTGTTCCATGCACAATTCGGCGCAAGCGGACAGGCTGCACACGTGGGCGTCGATCGGCAGAGCACGGCACCGAGATCCATGATCACCTGGTTCCACGCCCATCCATCGCCGAGCGGCACGGCAGCGTCGGCACGCGCCTGCGCTGCTTTCGGTGTCAGCCGCTCCCCTGCCGTACGCGCCAAGATCCGTGCGATGTTCGTGTCGACCACAGCGACGTCCCGCTCGAACGCAAAAGCCAACACCGCACGGGCCGTGTACGGACCAATGCCGGGAAGAGCGAGCAGCTGATCGAGACTGTCAGGCAGCACACCATCGTGCTGCTCCACCACGATCGCTGCGGTGGCCTGCAGATTGCGTGCACGCCGTGGGTAGCCGAGGCCCTGCCAGAGCCGCAGAACGTCGCCCAGCGGTGCTGTGGCGCAGTCACGCGGCGTCGGAAAGGCATCGAGAAAGGCACGCCACTTCGGAATGACTCGTTCGACCTGCGTCTGTTGCAGCATCACTTCGGCGACGAGGATGCGCCACGGATCGCGCTCGTTGCGCCACGGCAGGTCGCGCATGCGGGGAAGCCCCCACGCCAGCACCGCACCGGCATCAATGTGGGGGCGACTCACCCTGCTGTCGGTACCCAGTACGCGACGGCCCGATACGGGTACGCGACCGATTCGACACCTGTGCCGAGCTCGGCTTCGATGGACTCGCGGGTCCGCGTCAGCACAGCGAGGCATTGTTCCGGAGGCAACGAACTGACGTAGCTGCGCGACAAGACATCAGCCAGCACCCGTTCGATTGTCGTGTCGAACTCCCAGCGGTGCTCCATCTGCTCAGCCGCGCCGAACGCTTCATGGCGCTCAAGTACGTCGGCCACCGAATCCTCAGTGCTGATCGTCGATGCCGCCACGAGGCGCTTGTCGTCGACGACCTTCGCAAGCCACG
>JBNMOS010000067.1:0-18024 GCA_051275435.1 Ilumatobacter sp. | reverse complement strand
GATGGCAGCCCCGGCCTCGCTGGCAGCCCCGGCACCCCCGGTCTTGATGGCAGCCCCGGCCTTGCTGGCAGCCCTGGCACCCCCGGTCTTGATGGCAGCCCCGGCCTTGCTGGCAGCCCTGGCACCCCCGGTCTTGATGGCAGCCCCGGCACCCCCGGCCTCGCCGGCACCCCCGGCAGCCCCGGCGCCCCCGGCACCCCCGGTCTTGATGGCAGCCCCGGCCTCGCTGGCACCCCTGGCACCCCCGGTCTTGATGGAACGTCTTGCACGGTGGCAGACAACAACGATGGCACCGCAACGATGACCTGTCCCGACGGAACCAGCGTCACGTTTCCGATAGCACTCGATCCAGTCGTAGGAGCGGAGTGCAACCCACTGGTTAAACAACCTGGAGCAGACCTCCGCAACTGCGACCTGTCCGACGCCAACCTGTCCGGCGCCAACCTGTCCGGCGCCAACCTGTCCGGCGCCAACCTGTCCGGCGCCGACCTGACCGGCGCCGACCTGACCAACGCCAACCTGACCAACGCCGACCTGTCCGGTGCCAGCCTGACCAACGCCGACCTGAACGGCGCCGACCTGAACTGGGCCAACCTGTTTGCCGCTCGTTGGTCGGGTACGAGATGTCCCGGCGGCTACACAAACCAGGGGATTTCCCCCTGTTGAGCGGTGGGGGCTGTGTGACGCTTTCGGTGGTGTAGCTCAGCCCTTGGTCAGCTCGCTGATGGGTTGAACGTTGTCGGTGTGGCAGGTCTCTTCGAGAAGTGCCACTTACCTGTCGGAGCGGGAGCGGCTGGCGACGGACAGGTCGGCGTGTGGATCTGTTGGCACGGCGCCTACAGGGCGGATCACAGGTGAGTCGACGCGAAGATGCCGACCGTGTTCATTCCGCCGGGCACGGGCGGTCGGGCGCGGCTCGATGCGCCGTGAGATCGGCGTCCGATGAGGGTTCCCCATCCGTACGCGCCGCAGCATCGACGCCAACGGCATCCGACCAGGGGCGATGGCGTCTCACATAGCTAGTGCAAAACGATTCTCAGTAAGCGGGGGCTATCCGACATTCGTTGGAGATGACTGGAACGCTGATCGGCTATGCACGCTGCTCGATCGACAAACCGGCCCTCACCGCCCAACGCAACGCACTCGAGGCACTCGGCGTTCCTGCTGACCGGATTCGCCTTGTAAACCGGTCGTGACAGTTTCGTCATCCCGATACGACAGGGTCCACTTAAGCGGATCGCTTCCGCGTGGCGATTCGGAACGAAACCCCCAGGACCGGACTCACGATGCAGCTGCTGAACTCCCACTTAGGCCGGGCCGTGTGTCCATCTGCCGCTGCGCCGGGAGCGGATCGGACATCTACGCGATGGCTCGCCGACGGGAAGGCGGGTAGTCAGCCGAAGGCAATGACGCCGATGACGCCGGCCATCACCAGGGTACTCGCGGCGTATTCGCTGCGCTCGTGATGCTCGTGGAGCCAGAACACAGAAATCGCAAATGCCATGAGTAGCTCGACTTGGCCGAGGGTGCGGACCTTGGTGGCATTCGTCAGGGTGACCGCGGTTGCCCAGCCAGCCGAGCCGGCGACGCTCAGAATGCCAACGGGGAGCGCGGCGCGCCAGTTGCGGTAGACGGCGACAAGCTCGCTGCGATTTGTTGCGGCGAGCTGGGTTCCGTTGATCAACGTCTGGATGCCAAGCATGACGGTCAGCGTGAGTACGGCGCGATGCCAGATCGGGGCGTCGCCAAGTGAGTTCGAGGCGGCTCTGATCCCGACGGCTGCGACGGCAAATCCCGCGGCGGCGAGAACGCCCATGAGCGCTGCTGGATCGCCGGCGCTTGACAGGACGGTTCGTAATCCGCCGCGAGCGGCGAGCCAGGCGACGCCGACCATGCAGAGGACCACAGCGACCCAACCCAGCGGCGCCAGTGGTTCGCCGAGTGCGACGGCCGACACGATCGCAACGAGCACGATCTCGGTCTTGGCATAGACCGTACCGATCGCGAAGTCGCGGAGATCGAACGACTTGAGCAGCGCCACAGTCCCGCCGATCTGTGCGATCCCGGCACCGGCGATGATCGGCCAGAACCGCAGTGGGATGTCCGGAAGCCCGCGCCGGCTGATCCCGTAGGTGGCGATAGCTGCGATCAGGGCGAGCGGGAATCCGTACGCGTAGCGGACGTAGCCGGCCGCGTTGACGCTGAGGATCGAGCGCAGCTGATGCTGGCGCGACGTACGCAAAATCTGGAATGTCGCGGCTGCCAGCGTGATCGGCACCCACATGTCAGCGTCTCACACTGTGAGACAAACATTCCGACATCTGGACACCTTAACCATCCGTGACCGAGGGTGCCGACCTGGATGTGGTGGTGACGTGGTGACCCGTTGACGCGTGAGAGTCTCGGGAGCGCCGTTGTCAGGTCGGAGAGACGGGGTACCAGGTGTCGTCGTTGACCAGGATGCTGTCGGCCTCGGTGGGGCCCCACGAGCCGCGGAAGTACGGGTGGATGGCCCCGCCGTTGTCGAGTGCTGGCTGGACGATGCGCCAGGTGCCCTCGACGACGTCTTGGCGGGCGAAACGACGCAGCGACCCCTGCAACGCATCGCCGAGCAGCCGCTCGTACGCGTCTTGTCGCTCACCGAGGGCTGCTGCGAAGTCGACGTTGACGTCGATCTCTTCGCTGTCCATATTCGGGCCGGGGGTCTTGGCCTGCAGGGCGAACGTGACGCCGTCGTTCTTGCCAAGACGCAACCGGATGAGGTTGCGCCCGGGTGGCGGCCCACCAGCCTCGTCGAACAGCATCCGCGGTGGATCGCGCAGTTCGATGACCACTTCGGTGGCGGCCTGTTCGAGTGCCTTGCCGACGCGGACGTACCACGGGACGCCGGCCCAGCGCCACGAATCGATGTCGAGGCGTGCAGCGGCGAACGTTTCGACTTCGGTCCCCTCTGCCACACCTGGCTCGTCGCGATAGCCGACGTACTGGCCGCGCACGAGTGCGTTGCAGTCCATTGGCCGCATGGCGGCGAAGACCTTGGCTTTCTCGTCTTGCAGGAAACCGGCATCAGCACCGGCAGGTGGTTCCATCGCCAGGAGCGCGATGACCTGCAGTAGATGATTTTGGAACACGTCGCGGATTGCGCCGACTGAGTCGTAGAACGAACCTCGCCCTTCGACACCAATCTCCTCTGACATGGTGACCTGCACGCTGCGTATGTAGTTGCGGTTCCAGACCGGCTCGAGCAGCGTGTTGGCGAAGCGGAATACCAGGACGTCTTCGACCGCTTCCTTACCGAGGTAGTGGTCGATCCGGAAGATGTGATCTTCGGGGAAGATCGAGTGCAGCGTCTTGTTCAACTCGACAGCGGACGCGTAGTCACGGCCGAACGGCTTCTCGACAACGATGCGACCACGGTGGTGCAAATCAACAGAGGCGAGCTTCTCGGCGACCATCGGGAACAGCGAGGGCGGTATTGCCATGTAGTAGACGGCAACCTCGGAATCGTGCTTGTCGAGCATCGACTTCAGGTCGTTCCATGTCGACTCGTCGGCGTAATTGCCCTGCACCAGATCGAGACGGTCGCACAGCGCGTCGATCACCGAGGAGTCGGCATTGTCGACGTGGTTCTCGATTGATTCGCGGGCATGCGTGCGGAAGTCATCGGCGCTCCAGTCGCTGCGCGCCACGCCGATGACGGGGACGTCGAGCGAGCCCGAATGTTGCAGGTGATAGAGCGCCGGGAAGAGCTTGCGTTTGGCGAGGTCGCCTGTGGCACCGAAGAGGACAAGTGCGTCAGCGGTCGGCTGGTGGGGGTTGATCTGCGCTGTGTCGACGTGAGTGAGAGGGGGCGCTGTGGTTTCGTTGCTCATCGTGTGCTTTCCTTGCTCTCCTTGTGCCCGCCGAAGCCGGCACGCATGGCTGACAGGACCTTGTCGGCGACGTCGCTGCGGCCCCGGCTCGAGAATCGTTGGTAGAGCGCGGCCGAAAGGACCGGCACGGGGACACCTTCGTCGATCGCCGCGTTGATCGTCCAGCGGCCCTCGCCGGAGTCGCTGACGTGGCCGGAGTACGCGGAGAGTTCGCCGTCGATCTGGTACGCCTCGGCGGTCAGGTCGAGCAGCCACGAGGTGATCACTGAACCGCGGCGCCACACTTCGGTGACCTTGGGGATGTCGATGTCGTACTGGTAGTACTCGGCTGCATCGAGGGGTGCGGTCTCGGCGTCGACTTCGTGATCGATCTTGCCGATGTTCGCCTTGGCGAGCACGTTGATGCCTTCGGCATAGGCCGCCATCAATCCGTACTCAATGCCGTTGTGGACCATCTTGACGAAGTGGCCGGCGCCGCTCGGGCCGCAATGCAGCCAGCCGCGTTCTTCGGGCGCGATGTCGCCGGTGCGGCCGGGGGTGCGCTCGGCGCCTTCGACGCCGGGGGCGAGCGTGTCGAACACCGACTCGAGTCGGCCGACGGCGGTGTCGTCGCCGCCGATCATCAGGCAGTAGCCGCGCTCGAGGCCGAGGATGCCGCCGCTCGTGCCGACGTCGACGTAGTGGATGTTCTTGTCGGCGAGTTCCTTCGAGCGGTCGACGTCGAGGTGGTACCAGGAGTTGCCGCCGTCGATGATCGTGTCGTCTTCGTCGAGGAGCGGAACGAGCTTTTCGAGCGTGCCGCCGACGTATGCGGCGGGCACCATGATCCAGATCGAGCGCGGTGCGTCGAGCTTGCTGACAAGCTCTTCGAGCGAGCGGGCGCCGACGGCTCCTTCACCCTCCAATTCGGCGATGGGATCTTCGCTGACGTCATACGCCACGCAGGTGTGGCCGTCGGCCATCAGCCTGCGAACCATGTTGGCGCCCATCCGGCCGAGGCCGACCATCCCGAGTTGTGCGACCTGTTTCGTTTCGCTCATGGTCGACAGGTTGCCACGAAGATTTCCGCATTCGCCCGTTGCCAACTTGAGTCACCCGAAAGTCTCACGAAATTCTGGTGCCAGCGCTCGCACGGGTGGAGTCAGGAAGCGTTCGGCGCGGCTCCGGAACCCCTACCGAGACCGATATGCAGAGTCAGCAAAGTCACAAAAAGACCGGTACATCAGGACCGCCGGCCGCTCTCTTTAAGACGGGTCAGGTCGCCGTTGCCTGCGAACTGCCGCCAGAGCGAATCGAGGGCGGGGATGCTGGTGGCGATCAGGTTGTCGAGGTCGTGAATGAGGCCGCCCCTGATGGCGTCGTCCGGTTCGGCGTCAATCGCGTCGAGCCGGCGTCCGACTTCGGCCCAATGTTCGCGAGACACGCTGTCGACTGCCAGGGCGGCGTGGTCGTCAGGATGTTCGTGGACGAACCGCAAAATTGAGAGTTGGATGCCGCGGTAGGCAACGGACCCAAAGGACGTGTCGACGATATCGTCAGGTTCGACCTCGGAACTGAGGTCTGTCGCATTCGAGACTGCCTGGTTGACAACGGTCTGGGTGACAAGACCGACACCGGTCGCCGACATCCAGGAGCCAGCGCCGAAACCAATGAGGTCACCAATTCGTTGCCGACGTGCGATCTCGGCCGCTGCAGCAAGCGTGAGTTCCGCTTGCTCGTCGTTGAGCCCGTCACGCAAGAGCAGCCCAAGCCGGGCGATCGATTCCACCCCGGTGCGGTCAATGACAGTGGCCCCCAGGTCGTTGATGACGCGATCGGTGTAGGCACCGAGGACGACACCCATCGTCACCCTCGCGTCCGAGTTGCGCATCACGGTCCCGAACAGATTGGCGACGGCATCGCGATCACCGAGCACCCCGAGCGAATCGCCACTGTCGATGTGAATTCGGATGGCGTCGTTTTCGATGCCTGCGCCGATGCCGTAGGCCAACGTGTCGACGTAGCCGAACATCGAGTCGGCAATGCCTTGAGCGAGGCCGCGATGGAAGCCGTCGTCGAACTCTCCATCGGCCAACACGGTCAGGTTTTCGAGCACGCCCCAGCCATCGATCAAACGTGCTCGGTCGGCTTCGACCGCGTCGTAGAGGCCGGCCCTGACGAAGTCGCGAGCGATGGTCGGGTCGAGCGTTGTGGCGCCAGCGAGCGCTGCGAGCACAGCGCTGTCGCCGAGGAGGTCGAGTGCCGCGGAGGGGCTGGCCGTCAGGACGTGCAGCATCGCATTCTCGATCGCTTCGACATGCACGCCACTCCACCATCGACCTGACTCGAGGAGGCCCGGCAAGGCGGCCTGGCTGAAGGCGAGTGGGAAGTCGGCGTGACCGATCGCGACGGCGGCGAGGGGATGCTGATCGATCTCGTCGATGAGGCGGAGGGCGAACCGCTCGTCGATCGCCACACGTACTGCGAGTTCGGCCGCAAGGTCGGCGAACTCGTCCGACCAGAACGGCGCTCCGCCGTCGATGCGTTCAGCAACCGACCCCTTGCCATCGCCACGAGTGTTGAGGTGGCCTGCGACGTAGAGCTCGTGCATCAGGTCTTCGTTGTTCAGCGTTGCGAACCGACTGACGGGCGAGGTGCTGTCGGTAAACGTGAGCCACTGACCGAAGCGCTCGGCGAGGTCGGCCAAGCCGCTCAGCACCGACGAGCTCCAGGTGACCATCGCGTTGCTCGCACGGATAGCCATGATGAGCGGAAGCCACTGGTCTTCGAGGTTGCGGCGAGTGAGGACGACGGCGCGCATCGCGGGCCCCGCAGCGGGGTCGGAGCTGCGGATCGACATGAGCTCGCCGATGGCGGCTCGAGCGTGCCAGTTCAGCGCATCGACGCGTTGCGGCTGATATCCGGTTTCGATGCTCAACTGGCTCTACCCGGCTGGAGTGCAGCGGCCTGGTCGAGGCGAGCGGCGCGCTGGTCGAAGAGGTACGCCTGCCAGCGCAGGCCATCGACTTCGGCATGTAGCTGGGCCTGATTGTGACGCAGCAGATTGACGCAGAGCAGCGGGCGTCGGCCGCGCCACGTGTCGGTTCCAGCATGGCGCTCGAGCGACATCACCAGGCTGGCTTCGATGCGGCTCGCAAGTTGGCGCAAGCGTTGCGCCCGGAGCCGTAACTCGATCGCTTGGTGTCCTGGCATCGCGCCTCCCTGGGCTGTGCGACGATCCAGGAGCGGAGCGTCGTGTTGCACCAGTGGGCGACGTTGCGGCCAAAGCGGAAACGGCAACGCGGTTCAGGAGTAAAATCCAGGGCCGCGGTGCAATGGCCGCGGTGCAATGGCCGCGGTGCAATGGGTAGAGCGGGCGTCAGAGCGGGTGCAGGAGGATGCGGTGGTGGGGGAGGTCGGTTGCTTCGCTGATGAACTCGTCGCTCACGATCTCGAACCCGGCGCGGGTGTAGAAGCCGAGGACCGCAGTCCGCGCGTTCGCCCAGACGTGGTCGGCGCCGAGTTCGCGGGCGGCATCGATACCTGCCCTGAGCAGTAGTGCCCCGACGCCGGTTCCGCGGGTGGCGGGCGACGGGTCGGTCGCCATGCCACGCAGTTGTACGCCCGTAGCGCCCGCCTCGGCGACATCGGGCGACGGCATTGCCAGCCATGTCGAAATCGCCACGATCTTGTTGGCGTGGTCGACCACGCCAAGGTGCACGGTGGTGTCGAGCCCGTCGCCAGCCCATTCGACATCGCTCGACGGCGTCCCGGCGCGCAGAACTCGCAGCCGCAATTCGTGTGTGTCAGCAGCGCCGATCGGGACGACCCGGTACTCAGCCATCAATCTGATCCATCAATCTGATCCATGCGGACCGACCTCGAAGCGACGACGTCAGCCTCGGCCGGGTCATGGGTCACGAGGACCGCGGTGATCGAATGTTCGACGAGGAGTTGCGCCAACTGGATCGCGAGGCGGTCGTGGAGCTCTCGATCGAGGCCGGTGAGCGGTTCGTCGAGCAGGACCACGCTTGGCTCTGTGGCCAATGTGCGCGCCAGCGCAACGCGCTTGGCCTCGCCGCCGGACAACTCGGTGACGTTGCGACCTTCGAAGCCAGCGAGGCCGACGCGGTCGAGCCACGCCGCGCCACGCTCGTGCCGCTCGGCCTTGGCGACCCCGGCGGCGCGGAGGCCGTACGCCACGTTGTCGATTGTCGACATGTGCGGAAACAGCTGGTTGTCCTGGAACACCATGCCCACACCGCGCTGGTGTGTCGGCAGCGACGTGATGTCGTTAGCGCCGACCCAGACGCTCCCGGAGTCCGGCCGAAGGATGCCGGCGATGACCCGCAGCAATGTGGTCTTGCCGCTGCCGGATGGTCCGAGCAGCGCGACCACTTCGGCCCGTTCGACCGTGAGGGTTGCCTCGCGCAACACATCGGTGCTGTCGAAGCGGATGCCGATCTGGTCGACGCGGAGGTGACTCATCGATCGACAGTCTGGCCGTTGGCGCGTCGATGCGCGAGCCCGGTCACATCGTGGAAGCGACTCACGCCGACCACCAGGCTCACGGTTGCGACAGCCAGGATCGTTGCGAGGGCATAGCCCTGGGCCTGGAGCAGCGATCCGGTCCGACCGAGCAGTTCGTCGATGGCAATCGGCAGGGTCTCGCCGCCGGACCGCGACAGGAAGCTCGTCGCTCCGAACTCTCCGAGGGAGATCGCCGCAGCGAGCGCCGCGCCGACGGCAAGCGGCCGCCAGAGGAACGGAACGACGACGTTCCACCAGGCGCGAGTCGGCGATGCGCCGAGCGTTGCTGCGGCGTCCTGGAGCGACGGGTCGACTGACCGGAGAACCCCAACGGTGGTGCGGACGACAAATGGCAGAGCGACGAGGGCATGGCCGACCGGAACGAGCCACCACTCGGCGCGCCAGTCGACCGGAGTCGTGTCGAACGTGATCAACATGCCGAACCCGATGGTGACAGCGGATGTGCCGATCGGCAGCATGAGGCCGACGTCGAGAAGTCGCCCGCCCCGCCCGGCCGCGGCGATGGCCAGGCTCGCCACGGCGCCGAGCGCGACGGCGAAGCTGGTAGCCCACGCTGCGTTCTGGATCGAGTTGACGAGGGCCTCGACCGGGTCGAGCCCGAGTCGAATGCCGGGCCTGACTTCGGCCTTGCCGAGCGTGGTCCACGCAGCAGTCGACCACCCGGACGAACTGCGGAACGAGCGGATCGCCATCGCTGCGAGCGGCGCGATACAGACCGCGGCCGTCCCGATGGCAACGAGTGCAACGAAGCGACGCTCACCTGGCGACTTGGCCCGTCGCCGGTCTTGTTCTGGTCGGAGATCGACGGCCCGAGCGTGACGGCGCTGGGCCCGAGTCGACCAGCCGACAACGACGGCCAGAATCGCGAGCTGTAGCACGGAGAGCACCGCCGCGCCGCCGATGTCACCGAGTTGGGTCGCCCGTCGCCAGACCTCAATCTCGAGCGTCCGGGTTCCGGCTGATCCGAGTATGCGGATCACGCCGAACGACGTGAACGTGAATAGGAAAATGATTGCTCCGGCAGCGCTCAGCGACGGTCGGAGTAGCGGCAGCGAGATGTCGACGAAGACGCGCCATCGCGACGCGCCGAGGGTGGCGGCGGCTGACTCCATGTCGATGGGGAGGTGTTCCCAGAACGCTCCGACGGTTCGGACCACCACTGCAAGGTTGAACACGACGTGAGCGGCGATCACTGCCCAGACTGTCCGGCCGAGCGAATCGGGGAGGAGCGCCAGGAAGGCGGCACCCATCACGACGGTCGGCAGCACAAAGATCGCGGTCAGGACGCCGACGAGTAGTTGGCGACCGGGGAACTCGAACCGGGCAACGATGTACGCCGGAGCGAGCCCAACCAGCATCGTGATGGCTGTCGACACAACGGCCTGCCACAGGGTGAACCAGGCGACGTCCCACGTGGCTCCTCGGCCGAGCGTGTCGGCAACGGTGCTGCCGTTGATCGCCCGAGCCAGCAACGTCGCGAACGGCCAGAGATAGAAGACAGCAAGCCCCGCGATGGGCCCGACGGCGAGCGCGGCGACCACACGACGGGGCAATCGATTGGCCGCGCGCACACCGTTCTTCATCGAGGCAGACGTCCGGTCAGCCGAGGACGAGTGTCGACCACTCGTCGATCCAGTCGGAACGGTTTTCGTCGATCAGGTCCGGGTCGAGTGTTCGCGATGTGTCGGGGACGACGGCGAAATCGTCGAACTCCTGGGGGAGTGCAACGGCGCTGTTGGCCGGGTAGACGAACAGGTTCAAAGCGAGTTCGGCCTGGAACTGCTCGCTGCCAAGAAATCGGACCAATTCAGCGGCCTCGTCGGGATGGTCGGTGCCGGCGAGTACGCCGGCGAACTCGATCTGTCGGAAGCAGGTCGACTCGATGACACCCGTCGGTGCATCGTTGCGTGCGGGGTCGGCGAAGATCACTTCTGCCGGCGGGCTCGATCCGTAGCTGACGACGAGCGGACGGTCGCCGCCGCCGGCCCACGTGAAGCTGCCGTAGTAGGCGTCGGTCCAACCGTCGACAACCAGGACGCCGTTGTCTTTGAGTTGCTGCCAGTAGGCCTGCCAGCCCTCGGCACCGAACTCGTCAATCGACGCGAGTAGGAATGCCAAGCCCGGCGACGAGGTGGCGGGGTTCTGGACGACCAGAAGGTCGCGGTAGGCGGGGGTAGCCAGGTCTTGTAGCGAGGTTGGGACGTCCAGTTCGTTCTCGGCGAAGTAGCCGATGTCGAAGTTGACACACACGTCGCCGAAGTCGACGGGGAGCGCTTCACCGTTTGGCACGAGTGCAAGGAACTCGGCCGGCACGTTTTCCGGGTCGAACAACACGTCCTGTTCGAAAATCCCATCGTTCAGCGCACGCGACAGAAAGGTGTTGTCGATGCCCCACATGACGTCACCTTCAGGGTTGCCAACCGTGAGTGCAGCCTTCGAGAGCATCGTGCCGGTGTCGCCGGCCACGAGTAGTTCAACACCGATCGCGGTCTGCTCGGTGAATGCGTCGAGAGCAGCATTGATTGAGGTGTCGGCCTCCGGGAACGAGTCGTACGTGACGAGTGTGATCGTCGTGAACGGCTCGGCTGGCTGGTCCGTGTCTGGCTGGTTGGTCGTCGGCTCGGTGTCGGCTGACTCGGTGCTGACTGGATCGGTGGCCGGGGGAGCGGACTCGGTCGCGGAGAGCTCGGATGCGGCCGGTGCGTCAGCCGAGTTGGAGTTGTCGCTGGAGCAGGCGGCAGTGATCAGCCCCAGGGCGAGTGCACTTGCAATGATTGGTCGGGTTCTCATGCGATGTGGTCCTTCGGGGAGTCGTCTGTGGTTGACGGCGGGTGGGGGGAGGGTTGGGCGGAGGGTTGGGTGGAGGTGTCAGGAGAAGGGTTCGAGACAATTGTCGAAGCAGGTACGTCGAAGACGGTCAAAACGCCGGTCGACAGTCGGATGGTGACGGTGCCATCCGTATCGACTTCGTTGCTGACGCCCCAGCCGACAACCGGGGCGAGTGTCGCGTCGTCGAGTTGCCACCGGACGCCGGTGATCGTGACGCCGGTGCACTCGCCATGCAGCGCGAGGAGCGAAACAATCGAGTCAGGCGCCAGCTGCAGGGTGGCTTGGCCCGGACCGTGCAGGACCTCGACATGCTGTTCGCCCCACCACGCATCGATCACCGGTATCGACGTCAGCGCAGGGAGGCCGAGCGCGCCGAGCGCAGCGAACGTGTGGTCGAGCCGGTCGCCGCCGCCGATCATCGTCAACTGTGCTGGCGTCATACCGGCAACGAACCGGAGTGCCAGCTCGGTGTCGGTGTCGTTCTTGTCGGCGGGGTGGCGAGAGATCGTGGCGTTTTGTTCGGCCCACGCGAGGGCGTCGGCGCTCACCGAGTCGAGGTCGCCGATAAGCCCTGATGGATGCAGGCCGGCGGCGAGCGCATGATCGAGTCCGCCGTCGACCGCAATGACAATCGCTGCGTCGGGGATCGAGGCCACAGCTCTATCGGCGAGCGGGGACGACCCCGTGACGATCACGATGTGTTCGGCGTTGCTTGCTGTGGCCACTCGGTTCCTCCGCCGGCATTATCCGGATCAGGTTCTCGGGTCGACGACAGCGTGTCATCCTCTCAGCCCACCGTTCCGTGAGCTCCCCGTTTAGTTGTGGACAGAGTACCTACGCGAACGTGCGGACGCACAACGCAATCGACGACAGGCCGAGCATGCCAACGATCGCAAGGTCGAAACCGCGGCCGCTGATCCGGTCGCGCAATCGCGTTCCGATCGGGATGACGGCGAGCACCGGAATACAAGCGAGCAGCGTGGCGACGAGGCGACCGCCGAGTTCACCGCTGACGATCAGGACGATCAGTTGTGCGGAACCGGCCACCAGAAAGAGCATCGTCACCGAGAAGATGTGCGCGCCTCGTGGCAAACGGAAGCTGTGGATCCATGATCCCACGACCGGGCCGGAGATGCCGATTGCCCCCTGGAATGTGCCAGCAAGCAGACCGGCAAACGGCGAAAGGCGGCGTGACTGCTCGGGGCTCGTTCGCAAGTCGGGCTTCAGAAAGAATGTCGCGATGTAGACGGCAATCGCAACGATCAACGCAATCACGAGTGGTTGGTCGGGCACGTTGACGAACAACAGCGTGCCGATCACGGCGCCGATGCCGCCCGTTACAGCGAGCGAGGGCAGGTCGCGTGTCTCGTGGACATGTTCCCGTTCTCGAACAGCCAGCACGGCATTGGCGAGCAGGTTGGGGAGGGCGATCACCACAACTGCATCGCCGATGTCGACGAACAATGCAGCGATCGGGATCACGATCACCGGCAAGCCCATGCCGGTCACCGCCTTGGAGATCGATCCAATGACGACTGCGACCAGCACAATGGTCAGCTCCACTCCCGTCACCGCACCAGTCAACCGCCGATCATCCCTGGTTTGCGTGCCTTTGCGTCTGCGTTGTCTGCGCGAATTTCACGCCAACGGCTCGGCTGCACGCCAACGTGAATTAGGCGACGGCGCCGAGGGTGATCTCAATCATGGCGCTCAGCGTTTCCTGGCGTTCCTCGGCAGTCAGGTCGGCGCCGGTGAGGAGGTCGTCGCTCACGGTGCACACGCCGAGCGCCTTTGCGCCACGTTCGTGGGCCACGCCGTAGAGGCCAGCCACTTCCATTTCGACGGCGAGTACGCCCATGCGCGAAAGCGGCGTGGCCATGTCGGCGAGCGGGATATTTGTCGGTCCGTAGAACAGGTCGGACGTCATGACGTTGCCGACATGCACGTTGCGGCCCTGTGCCTCAGCAGCTTCGACGACCGAGCGGGCGAGGCCGAAGTCAGCAGTCGCAGCGAAGTCGTTGCCCTCGAATCGAGCGCGGTTGACCCCGGAGTCGGTACACGCGCCGATCGCGATGATCACGTCGTTAACGGTGATGTGCGGCTGAATCGAGCCGCAGCTCCCGACACGGATCAGCTTCTCGACGCCATAGACGTCAATCAGCTCCGATGCGTAGATGGAGATCGACGGAACGCCCATACCCGTGCCCATCACCGAAACTGGCTTGCCCTTGAATGTGCCGGTATAACCGAGCATCCCACGCACGGCAGTGACCTCGACAGCGTCGTCGAGGAAGTTGGCAGCAATCCACTTGGCGCGCAGCGGATCGCCTGGCAGCAGGATCGTGTCGGCGAAGGCGTCGGAATCGGCGGAGATGTGCGGGGTGGCCATAGGCCCCGACTCTAGTGAGGTCGACGATGTGGCTCTCACGCGTCGACGTGCATCGTGACCGGCGTGTGACCGATTCGTGGTCATGTCCGGTGCATTGGTAGAAACCGCTAGATTGTTGCGACGGATTCGCGACGTCGGGCAAATAGCCCAAAACGCAGATCCCCGGGGTGCGGTTCCTTGCCGTTGCCCTTCTGAGCGCCGATTCCTTCGGAGGTACTATGCGCAATCAACGTAAAACCATGGTGGCAGCAGTTGCCGCCCTCTCCCTCGTGGTCGCAGCATGCGGCAGCGATGGCGACAGCAGCAGCGACGCGAGCGACTCGACCGAGGCTCCGGCCGCGACCGAGGCTCCTGCCGCAACCGAGGCTCCGGCCGAGGCTGGCTTCAACGTCGGCCTGACCTACGACATTGGTGGCCGCGGCGACCAGTCGTTCAACGACTCCGCAGCAGCTGGCCTCGACGAGGCCAAGGCCGCACTCGGTGTGACCGGCTCGGAAGCCGAGCCCAACGCTGACGGTTCCGACCGTGCGCAGCTGCTCCAGCTCCAGGCTGATCAGTCTGACCTCGTCATCGCTGTCGGCTTCCTGTTCGCCGGCGACGTCGTCGCCGTTGCAGCCGAGAACCCTGACACCAACTTCGCTGTCATCGACGATGCCATGCTCGACTTCGACAACGGCGCAGTGCCGCTCGGCGACAACATCGCTGGCCTGACCTTCGCTGAAGAGCAGGGTTCGTTCCTCGTGGGTGCCGCAGCGGCGCTCAAGAGCGAGACGGGCACGCTCGGATTCATCGGCGGCGTCGGTGGCTTCGGTCTCATCGAGAAGTTCGAAGCTGGCTTCACCGCTGGTGCTTTGGCTGTCAACCCCGACATCACGGTGATCCCGCAGTACATCACGCAGGCTCCTGACTTCGACGGCTTCTTCGCCGCTGACCGTGCGCAGGAAATCGCCCTCACCATGTACGACCAAGGTGCTGACGTCATCTACCACGCAGCTGGTGGTTCGGGTGCTGGTCTGTTCGAAGCAGCCAAGAGCCAGTCCGAGAGCTCCGGCTCGCAGGTCTGGGCCATCGGCGTCGACTCCGACCAGTACAACACTGCCGGTGCTGACTTCCAGCCCTACATCCTGACCTCGATGCTCAAGCGTGTCGACGTTTCGGTCCTCGAGATCGCCACGGCGCAGGCTGAGGGTACGTTCACCGCTGGCAACACCATCTATGACCTCTCGGTCGACGGCGTTGGCTACTCCACCACGGGTGGCTACCTCGACGACATCGTCGATCAGCTCGAAGCCTTCAAGGCACAGATCATCTCCGGTGAGATCGTCGTTCCGACCGCTCCGGCCTGATCGCCTGACGACAACTGAATGAGAATCTCTGCGGTCTGACACAGACTGCGGAGCGTGAGAGCGGGATCGGACTTTGTCCGATCCCGCTCTTTGCGTTCTGGGTTGATATCGCGGAGTTTTAGATGACCCAACCGTGTCGCGGCTAAGTTCCACATCGTTCTGTTCGAAGAGGTCACTGTTAAGGGAGATACGTGTGTCGGTACCGGCAATCGAATTGATTGGCATCACAAAGCGCTTTCCCGGAGTCATCGCAAATGACAACGTCAACCTCTCGGTCGAGCAGGGTGAAGTCCATGCGATCTGCGGCGAGAACGGTGCAGGCAAGTCGACGCTGATGAAGATCCTGTACGGCATGCAGCAAGCCGACGAGGGCGAGATGCGCGTCGCTGGCAAGACGGTTGAGTTCTCGTCGCCCACCGATGCGATCGCGCAAGGCATCGGCATGGTGCACCAACACTTCATGCTTGCTGACAACCTGTCGGTACTCGAGAACGTGATCCTCGGTTCTGAGCCGGTCAAGCGCGGCGGGCGAATCGACTTTGCCACCGCCGAGCAGCACATCGCCGAAGTCGGCCGCTCGTACGGGCTTGATGTCGATCCCAATGACCTCGTCGAAACGCTTGAAGTTGGCGAGCAGCAGCGTGTCGAGATCATCAAGGTGCTGTATCGCGGGGCGAAAATCCTGATCCTCGACGAGCCGACCGCCGTGCTTGTTCCGCAGGAAGTCGAGGAGTTGTTCAACAACTTGCGCCAGCTGAAGCGTGATGGTGCGACGATCATCTTTATCGACCACAAGCTGCAAGAAGTGCTTGAGATCGCTGACCGGATCACCGTGCTCCGTCGCGGCAAGACGATCGACACGGTCAATGCTGCCGACGTCACAGCGGCTGATCTTGCCGAGTTGATGGTTGGAAGCGAGCTGCCGAGCCCCGAAACGTCTGACTCGACCGTCACTGACGAGATGGCACTTGAGGTGCGTAATCTCACGGTCAACGGGCTCGATGGCCGTCCGGTTGTCGATGCTGTCAGCCTCCGGGTGCACAAGGGCGAGATTGTCGGCATCGCCGGTATCGAGGGCAACGGTCAGACCGAGTTGGTCGACGCGATCGTCGGCACCGCTGAAGCCGATGGCGGAACGATTTCGCTCCTTGGCAATGACATCACCCGGGCGTCGGTGCGAGATCGCCGCGAAGCAGGCCTGGGCTATGTGCCCCAGGATCGCCATCGAGAGGGTCTACTCCTCGACGCATCACTTTGGGAGAACGCCGCGCTCGGGCATCAGACCAGTGCGCCGTTCGCGAAGGGCTTCTGGATCGACCGCAAGGGGGCCCGTGCCCGGACCGAGGAAATCCGAAGTGAGTTCGATGTCCGTTCGCCAAGCGTCGAGGTGTCGGCCCGGGCGCTGTCAGGCGGTAACCAGCAGAAGCTGATTATCGGTCGGGAGATGACCGCCGAACCGGATGTACTGATCGCAGCGCACCCGACGCGCGGCATTGACGTGGGCGCGCAGGCCGACGTGTGGAACGACATTCGCGAGGCTCGCGGAAAAGGCCTGGCGACGCTGCTGATCTCTGCCGATCTCGATGAGTTGATCGGCCTCAGCGACACGATCGTCGTGATGTTCCACGGCAGGTTGGTCGCCACGCTCGACCCGGCCGAGGTGACACCGCGGCTACTCGGCGGCTACATGACCGGAGCGACGCTCGATACTGCTGCAGCTGACGGCCACTCTGGTTCGGTCAACGAAGGGACAGACGCATGAACACATCGCTACTACGCCGTCTCGGCTTGTCACTTGCCGCTCCAGCGCTGGCGGCGGCATTTGCGCTGCTCGTCTCGTCGCTTGTGCTCACCCTGTCGGGAAGCAGCTGGCTTGATACGTACAGCGAGATGATCTCGACCGCCTCCAAACTCGAGTCAATGGTTGACATCTTGAACCGCGCCACACCGCTCTACATCGCTGGCGTAGCGGTGGCAATCGGGTTCAAGATGAACCTCTTCAACATTGGCGTCGAGGGGCAGTACGTCCTTGCGTCGTTCATGGCTGCCTGGGTCGGCTCGCAGTTCAATCTGTGGGGCCCGATCCACGTCGCATTGATCTTGTTCGTTGCCGTCACCGTTGGTGGCCTCTGGGCCGGCCTCGCCGGCCTCCTCAAGGTCACCCGAGGGGTCAACGAAGTGATCTCGACAATCATGCTCAACTTCATTGCAACTGGCGGCATTATCGCCGCGCTGCTCCCGCTGGCGATCGACGATCCGACCGATCCGAACCAGGGCACGCCGCTGATTGCAGAGTCGGGCTGGATGCCGAATCTCAACGGACTGTTGGAGATCTTCACCCGCGACATCATCAAGGGTCGCCAGCTCGGTGGGATGTTTGTCATCGCCATCCTGCTGGGAATCGGTTACAACGTCGTCGTCAACCGCAGCCGGTTCGGCTTTGATCTGCGAGCCAGCGGCATGAACCCATTCGCCGCTCGTGCCGGAGGTGTCCCGCCGAAAAAGATGGTGCTCATTGCGATGACGGCATCGGGCGCCATGGCCGGCCTGATCGGGATGACCGAGATTCTCTCTGTCAATCACAGCTACGACCAGGGTTTCGTCCAGGGGCTCGGTTTTGCAGGTATCGCTGTTGCCCTGCTCGGTCGGAACTCGGCACCGGGCATGGCAGTTGCCGCGTTGCTCTTCGCTTTCCTCGACACCAGTTCGGCGCCGCTCCAAGTGACAGGCACGGCAAGTCCGGAGATCGTCGTCATCATGCAGGCCACAATCCTGCTGGCCGCGGTGATCGCCTACGAGGTGGTGAACCGCATTAAGCAGTCCGACGAGGTCAGACGGGCGGCGCTTGCCACCGAAGCGGTCGCGCCGAGTGAGCCGGAAGCGCCGAGTGGGCCAGATGCAATGAGTGGGCCAGATGCAATGAGTGGGCCGGATGCAATGAGTGGGGAGGTGACGGCATGACCGACACACTGCAAGACACGGCGAAGCTTCCTGTGCCGACCGAATCGGTCGCCGAGCGTTGGAAGGCGCTGCCGAACTGGGCGCGCTGGGCGCTGAT
>JBNMOS010000066.1:0-18344 GCA_051275435.1 Ilumatobacter sp. | reverse complement strand
GGTCGGTGTTGATGAACAGGTTGACCCGGAACCGTGACCGGCGTGCCGGGTCAGCAACCGAGTCGAGCGAACTTTGGGCCATTTCGACGAGCGCCTCGACAAGCCCGGCACCGAAGTCGCCGCGCTGGAAGAGTCGGTCGCGGGCTTCATCGAGTGCTGCTTGCACGATCATCCCCGTATCGGCATCGAGACGACCGGACAGGCGGAACGAACCGTCGTCGTCCTGCCACAGCGACAAGAACTCCTCAACCGACGACCGCGAGGGCGTCCCTTCGGAATCAGATGACAGCACGGTGTCGGCCACGTCCTCGATCTCGCTGTGCGACCCGTCGCCCGAACCATCATCGACCGAACCGCCGGATGCGGAGTCGTCGCACGACGCAGCATCGCCGGATGCAACGTCGCCGGATGCAACGTCGCCGGACGCAGCGTCGCCGGTCGCGGGAGGCTCATCCGGGAGTTCGCGGCCGTCATCGTCGAGTGCAGGGAACGGATACTTCTGTAGGACATGACGCAACTGCGTGACCGTCATCACGATCGCGTAATCACGTGACTGCACATCAGTCCACGCTGGTGCGTTCCGGGCAATCGTCGCCATCTGATCGAGTGACAATTCGCCACGCCGGAATGCCTCACTCGAAGCAGGCAACTCGGCGACTCGTTCGGCAATCGCCACAACCGACCGAGCCATTGCGGGCGACATCCCGGCCCGCCACGCAACCCACGCCGACATCGACGTCATCCCTTCGCCAGCCCACAACCGCTCATCGGCTAACAGGACGACTACCTGATCAACCAACGCCGCATGCTGGGAGTTGAGGACGCCAACAATGTCGTTGACCTCACACTCCAACCCACACTCCAACTCGAAGGTCGATAACATACTTTAGTATACACGTGTTCGTACTAGATACTATCAACGATCATATGTTCGTAGCGAAGTCTATGTATGGGCCCACTGGTCACGATCAATCACCCGCTGCCGATTGTCGTTGTCCTAAATCGATCAGTTCGCCCATGATCGATCCGGTGGCGGTCTGCACAAAATGTGCAGACGAGTCGGCTGCGGTCAGGGCCAGCCAGCGAGCATGGCGATACCAAACGCCACAAACAACAGCGCTGATACCCATTTCATCGTTGTTGCCGAGATCCGATCGCCAACCATCGATCCGGCCAAAACGCCGATCATGCCACTCGACACCTCGCCAGCCGTCGACCCGATCCAGGTGCCGATCAGGTTCGATCGCGCGGCAAGCGTGGCGGTTGCGATCTGGGTCTTGTCGCCCATTTCGGCAACAAAGATCGCGAGACCAATCGTGGCGACCACCGATGAACGAACCATGGATCGTCGCGCATCATCTTCGCCGTCATCGCTTGGGCGAAGGGCAGCCAGGCCGAACACGATGAAAATGAGGCCGCCCCCAATTTCGATGGGACGCTGCGGCAGGCTTGCTCCGAGCAGACCGCCCACGGTGACAGCGACGAGGCTGGCAGCCCCGTATCCCAACGCCAGGCCCGCAATCACCTGCCGGAGCGAATAGCGCGAACCAAAGTTGACGGCGAGCAACTGAGTCTTGTCACCCAGCTCTGCGAGAAACACGATGCCGAACGCCGCGACCGTGGCACCGAGGAGGTCGTACATCTCGCCGGCCTACTGGCGCCGCTGAAATCGGCCGACCGCAATCACAACGCCTCGTTCATGGAGAACAGTCCCAGCGTCAGAGACCGGCTTTGGCCCTTTCGAGCATCATGTCGTTGTCGACCATCATCTTGACGAGTTCGTCGAAGCCGACTTCGGGCTCCCAGCCGAGCACGGCCTTCGCCTTAGCCGAGTCACCGATCAACAGATCGACTTCGGCGGGCCGGAAGAACTTCGGGTCTTGGCGGACGTACTGCTCCCAGTTGTCGAGGCCAGCGTGTGCAAACGCCTTCTCGACGAATTCTTGGACGGTGTGGGCCTCACCTGTCGAGATGACGAAGTCGTCGGGCTCGTCTTGCTGCAGCATCATCCACATTGCCTTGACGTAATCGCCCGCGTAACCCCAGTCACGCTTCGCATCGAGGGTGCCCATCACCAGTTCGTGCTGCAAGCCCAGCTTGATACGTGCAGCAGTGTTCGAGATCTTGCGGGTCACGAACTCAAGACCACGGCGCGGGCCCTCATGGTTAAACAAGATGCCTGACGAGGCATGCATGTCATATGACTCGCGGTAGTTGACAACGATGTCGTGGCCGAAGACCTTCGCGCAGCCGTACGGCGAGCGAGGGTGGAACGGGGTGAGTTCGGTCTGGGGGGTCTCGCGGACCTTGCCGAACATCTCCGACGATGACGCCTGGTAAAAGCGAATCGGGTTGTTCTGTGCACCACCCACCATGCGGATCGCTTCGAGCATGCGCAACACACCAAGGCCGGTCGTGTTCGCCGTCAACTCGGCTTGCGTGAACGACAACGCCACAAAGCTGATCGCACCGAGGTTGTACACCTCGTCAGGCTGAGCAATTTGCAGCGCAGCAACAAGCGACGGCAGATCAGCAAGATCGCCGGGCACCAACTCGATGAACGGCATCTCTTCTTGCAGCTTGGCTGCCCGAGGATTGTTCTGCCCCTTGATCATTCCGTAGACGTCATAGCCCTTGGAATGCAGAAACTCGGCCAAATGGTGACCGTCTTGACCAGTGATACCCGTAATAAAAGCGCGTGGCATAAGAGGACCGACTCTATCTGGGGTTCTGCCAGCGGTACGCTGCGGCCCCGATGGGCGCCGATGACCTGGTGACAACTGGTGTGAGTACCGGTGTGCGAGTCGCAGTCGACGCTGGCCCGCTGCACGGCCAACGCACGGGTATCGGCAACGCCGTTGCTTGGACGCTCGACGCGTTGGCGCACCGAGCAGACGTCGAACTGCTCCCATATGTCTTGAGTACACGGGCCAAGGTCACAGCTCCCGAACGGCGCCTGCCGATTCCGGCAGCATTGGCACTCCGACTCTGGATGCGTCGCTCGCCACGTCTCGACCGCCTGCTCGGACGCCCCGACATCGTGCACGGCACCAACTACGTCGTTCCCCCGACCAGGTGCCCTCAACTCGTGTCGGTCTACGACTGCTGGTTTCTTGAGCATCCCGACGATGTCAGCACCGATGTCACCCGCGCAGCACGACTCCTCCGGCGGGCAGTCGACCGAGGTGCCCACGTCGTCACCTGCTCAGCAGCCACCTCGGCACAGGCCAGGGCGCTCCTCGACACCGATCGGGTGCACACCGTGCTCCTCGGTCCTCCCCCGCAAGGCGTGACCAGCGACGGTGCGAGTAGCAACCAGCGCCGCTACGACTGGCCAGCCGAACTGTCGACGATTGACCGCGGTAGCCCATTCATTCTCTCGCTCGGCACGGTCGAGCGGCGAAAAAATGTGCCGCACACTGTTCGGGCGTTCGGCCGAGTCGCCCACGAACACCCCACGGTCCATCTCGTGATTGCCGGGGCCCCGGGCAACGACCAACCCGCGGTCGACCACGCCATCCAGCAGTTGCCTGATGCTGTACAGCGGCGCGTCGTTCGGCTCGGCCCGGTCGACAGCGACCTGAAATCTCGGCTCCTCGTCAACGCAACAGTACTGGCTTACCCCTCACTCGACGAGGGGTTCGGCTTCCCACTCCTCGAAGCGCAACAGGCGGGTCTCCCCGTGGTCGCCAGCACCGCCGGGTCGATCCCCGAGGTCGCCGGCGCAGCGGCCCTTTACGCGGCGCCAACCGATATCGATGCGCTCGCTGCCAATCTGCACCTCGCGATGACCAGCGAGACGGTCCGCACGAAGCTGATTCATCAAGGGCATCGCAACCTCGAACGCTTCTCGTGGTCGGGTACCGCCGACCAACTCACTCAGCTATACATCGACGTCGCCAACGGAGCCGCATCATGACCACCGAACAACAGCAACCGTCGACAGACCCCACCGTCACCGTCGTTTCCGGCGGAGTCGGAGCGGCCCGATTTCTGAGCGGCCTCCGCGACGCCATCGAGCCAACACAGATCACCGCCGTCGTGAACACCGGTGACGACACCGTGCTGCACGGCCTGTCGATCTCCCCCGACCTCGACACGATCACCTACACCCTGGCAGGGGCAACCGACCCCGTACGCGGCTGGGGCCTCGTCGACGAAACATGGACCGCGATGGGTGCGCTCGAACGGTACGAAGGAGTCAGGCCCGCCGGGTCGAGCGCAGCGACACGCTGGTTCAACCTCGGCGATCAAGACTTGGCCACACACTTCTACCGCACAGCTCGCCTCGCCGAGGGGGCAACGCTGACCGAAGTCACCGAGGAGATTCGGATGGCCTGGGACCTACCGATTCGCCTCTTGCCGATGTCCGACGACCGACGCACCACCATCGTCACGACCACCGACCATGGCGACGTGTCGTTCCAGGACTACTTCGTCAGGCTTCGCCACGATGTCGCCACCACTGCCGTCCGCTTCGACGGCGCTGCAGCACTGGCGCAATCGGCTCGGTCAGCTCTCGTTGACGCCGACATTGTCGTGATCGCGCCGTCAAATCCGCTCGTGTCGATCGCGCCCATCCGCTCGCTCGACGGGGTCGACGATCTCCTTGCCGCACGACGCGATTCCGTCGTGGCTGTCTCACCGATCGTCGGTGGCAAAGCGCTGAAGGGGCCAGCGGCACGGATGCTGACCGAACTTGGTCACGAGGCATCGGTGGTCGGCGTGGCACGTCTCTATACCTCGATTGCGAGAGCGCTCGTCATCGATCCTGTCGATGCGCACCTCGCAGATGCCATCGTGGCCGAAGGGATGGAGTGCATCATCACCCCATCGATCATGTCATCACCGGAAATCGCCCGAGAACTCGCTGTCACCACGCTGCAGGCAGTCCGCGACTAACTGCTCCGTCGATCAGCTCCTCGAGCGGAGCTGAATCAACCCTGCGTCGATGTCGGTCCATGGCGACCATCCCAAGTGGATTCGAGCACGCACCGGCGACACGGCGAAGCACAGCAGTTCATCACGCCGCGCCGGCAGCAGGTGCGGCGCGCCCAATACATCGCCGCTCATCTTCGACCAGAGGTCTCGAATCGACGTCTGCACACCGGTTCCAACGTTGATCAACAAGCCCGTGCTCCGCTCACCAGCGCGCACCAACGCGTCGACGACATCGTCGATGTAGACGAAGTCGCGTGTCTGGCGACCATCACCGGTGACGCTTGCTGCACTGCCTTCGTCAATGGCCCGCTGGAAAGCAGCCACCACGCCACTCTCATGCTTCTGGCGAGCGCCGTATACCGAGCCCAGCGCGAGCGCACTGAACTCAACCATCTCCTGCTCGCGGTAGGTCGACAGCAGATCGAACACCGCCCGCGCCACGACCCCTCGCACGCCACGGGGAACTGGGTCAGTCTCCTTGACCGGCAGTGACCTGACCGAGGGCAGCCCGTACAGGGCTGTGGCCGGGAGTGCGACAACTACTTTGCCGACACCAAACTGGCGCGCTGCGTCGAGCACAGTCAGCGCAGACGCGAATCCGTTGGCGATGTCGTTCAGCGACCGTTGCGGGCGTGGGAAAACGGCCAGGTGATACATGAGGTCGGGACGTCGCATCCCAATCAGTGAGGTGCCTTCGGCCGTCGTCGAATCGAGGTGATGAATCTTGAGTTTGCCGCCAGCGGCTCGGGCCTCGGCCAGGTTCGCGAGGCCTCCCGACGACAAGTCGTCGACGACATCGACACTGTGTCCTTCAGCTAACAGCCGGTCAACGAGATGCGAACCAATGAAGCCCGCTCCCCCAATCACGACAATGTTCATGGCGTGACGATACGCCAGAGCTGTCAGACCGCAGCGGGATCAGGCAGGGCACCGTCGATCAGGCGGCTGCCCGCACTCACGACACCCTCGGCGCCGACCATCGAACCAATGACCTCAGCGGCGGCTTCGACGGCTCCCATGACAAGCGAGGCCCTGATACGAGCACCCGCACCAACACGTGCGCCGGAAAGCAACACGCTGTCGATGACTTCGGCATCATCGCCGACTTCGACGTCGTCGCCAATGATGCTGTTCGTGATCGTTGCCGAATTGGACACGACGGCGGTCGGGGCAATCGCATCACAGCGGTCGAAGACGCGCTGATCGGTGAGCAGGTCGAGGTTGGCCGCCCGATACAGCTCGGGGCGACCCGCATCGATCCAGTAATCCTCCGTCGAAAACCCGTAGAGACCCCCGCGTTCGACAAGCTTCGGGAAGGTCGACCGCTCGATCGACACTCGCTCGCCAGCTGGGATCAGATCGAGCACGGACGGCTCAAAGATGTAGGTGCCGGCATTCACCAAGTTGCTCGGCTCAGTTCCGGGCTCGGGCTTTTCGACGAAGTCGATGATTCGGCCGATGCCGCCCTCGGCAGCACCTTCCAGCGCCACTACCCCGAACGCGGACGGCTCGTCGACACCGATCAGATGCAAGGTGGCTTCGGCCTTGCGACTGCGGTGTGCAGCAATGAGATCGGCAACCGACAGGTCGGTCAGCACGTCGCCATTGGCGACAACGAACGTGTCATCGATGCCAGCGGACTCTGCTGCAAAGCGGATCGCGCCAGCGGTGTCGAGCGGTTCTGGCTCGACGGCATAGGTGAGGTTGACGTCGCCGCACTTTCCGTCAGGAAATGCGTCCATGAAGGGCTCGGGTTTGAAACCGAGCGCCAGCACCACGTCGGTGACTCCACCCCGCGCAAGGCGGTCAACCAACAGTGCGATCATCGGGCGATGCCCGACCGGCAGCATTGGTTTTGGAGAATGGTTCGTCAGCGGCCGAAGCCGCGTACCAAACCCACCGACGAGAACGACGGCGCGCATCAGCCGTCTGATTCGGCGGGGGCCGGCGTCGGCTCGTCTTCGATTGCAGGTCCGTCGACGTTGCCGTCTCCAAGGGTCTGGTTGTCACCAGCCGTGATAGTCGGGACCTCTTCGCCCGGCACCGTGGTACCACCGAAGAGTTGACCATCGGGAAGCTGCTGGCCGCTGTCGGCTGCGCCGAGCGTCGGGAGGTCTTTTGCCCACGGAGGCATACCAACATCGGTGTTGTCGGGGACGAAGGCCACCGAGAAGACTTTTGCGTCGCGGTCGACACGGACGCTGCCGTACGCCGCAACGAAGGTGGTGCCTTCATCGATGTCTGTGAAGTTGTCCCATACGACCATTTGGAGACTGCCGTCGACCTCTTTGCCATCGACGGTGCAGCTGGTTTCGCCCGACTCGAAGACGCCATCTTCATACTTATCGCCGAAGACCGCAGCAATCTGAGCACGCTGCTCTTCGGGGAAGACGAGCTTCTTGTTCTCGAGTTCGACGTCGTAGACATCCAGGAGCACCTGGAAGATGGCACGGCGGCCGACGGCGGCACGCGAGTTGGCGTGCCAGTGAATGACGCCATCGTTGTGACTGTGCACGCCTGTGCGGGCGAAGTCGGTGTTGATGAAGCTGCCGTTGGCATCACGCTCTTCTGCGTCGCCCTGCAGCGAAAACCATTCACCACAGATGTTAAATCCGTAGGCGACGTGCCAGTGGTCGCCCACCGACGGGTCGGAGGCGTCTGCGGCGGGCCGGCTCTGGCGTGCGTACACGACGAGGGCAAGGCCCAGCACGACGACGAGTGCAACGATCATGGGGAACATTGTTCCGCCCTGAAAGCGAATTTTCTGCCCCTTGCCTTTCTGGGCAAGCCGAGCAGCTTTTTTGGTGGAGGACGAGGAGGATGCCACGAGGATCAAAGGTTAGCGGTCGTTCGACCGGATCAGGGTGCGCGCCCGGCCAGCTGTTCGATCAGGTGGTGGTACGCCACCCCAACGGCCTTCGGCGACGCTTCGCGTTCAACCCAAGCGCGGCCTGCCAACCCCATTGAAAGGCCCCGGTCAGTGCGTGTCAACATCGCGTTGAGCGCCTCGACGAACGCCGTTGCATCGTCTGGCAGCACTGCCACGCCGCCGCCGGATGACTCGAGAATCTTGGGAACAGCGGTGCCGGCGTCAATGGCAGCAACAACCGGCCGCCCAGCCGCCATGATCGAATACGTCTTCGACGGAACCGACACACGGCCCAGCCCAGCTTTGAGCGGGACCACATGGATGTCTCCGGTGGCCAGCAATTCAGAGAGTCGATCGGGCTCGATGTATCCCGCGAAACGGACATTCGACAGTGACTCGGCCTCGACTTCTAAGCTGCTCCGCGCCGCACCATCGCCGTTGATCAGGAAGGTCACCTGCGGCAATTCTCGTGCGGCTGCGATCAGCAGGTCGAGCGATTGCGAGAAGCCGACATTGCCGGCGTACAACACCACGGGCTCATCGCCGATGCCAAGTTCCGCGCGATACGGCGTCAACCGATCGCCAGGGCGAATAACAGCCGTGTCGACGAAGTTTGGGATCACGTGGACTGTCGAAGCTCGCGATGCCGGGATTTTCGCGGTGACATTGTCGCCGAGATCGTCGGAGAGCACCGTGACGGCCGTCGCTGACCGATAGCTGACCCGTTCCAGCAGTCGGGCAGCGCCGATCACCCACCGGTTGGTGATGGCGCCTGTGTCGATCGCCGCGTCGGGAAAAACATCCTGAATGTTGAACACGAGCTGCGAACGCCGGAGCACGGCGACCACTTTGCCCGTCAGCCCCAGCGTGAGCGGCGGAGACATGGCGATCACTGCGTCGGCCCGCCGGAGCCATCCGCCCGCCCTGAGCCCAATTACCCCAGCGAGCAGCGAGTAAGCGACAAAGCCGGCGGCCCGCCGCATGAGGTTCGACTTGTCGTCGCCGGGGAACGGGTGGAGACGGGTGATCGATCCCCACGGCGTTGCTTCCGTTCGGACCCATTTGCCGGTCCAGCCCGTTTCGATGGCGTGATTTCGGTACCAGGGCAGCGCGGTGACCACATGCACCTCATGCCCGAGGTCGGCGAGTTCGTCGACGATGCGGGTCATCACCGTGCCGGTCGGGGCGTTGTCCGGCGCAAAGTGCGGACAGAGGACAATGATCGGCCGACCTCGATCCCGCCGGTTGGCCGATCGGTTGGCAGGTCGGCGGAATAAACGGGGAGCTGAACGGGTCATGAGAGTGCCAGGCGATACGCCTCGGCCAGCGCTCCGCCGGATTTCGCGGCCGTGAACTCGGTGACGCGTCGACGCCCCGCATCGATCAGTTCGGCGCGCTGTTCAGCCACGACGTCGAGAGCGTCAGCCCATGCCTCCGAATCACGGGGGAGCACCAGGCCGGCGTTGCCGAGCACTTCAGAGACAGCTGGTTGGTCGGCGGCGATAACCGGGGTGTCAAGCGACATCGCTTCGACCACGGGGGCCCCAAACCCCTCGTACTCACTCGGAAAAACCATTGCATGGGCCAGCCGCAGTAGGCCGTCTCGGTGAGCTGCCGGCACGCGCCCCGGCCTGATCACACGTCGCTCCAGATGCAGTTCGGCAATCTTCGCCGTGACAAGCCGATCGGCCAGCCCCTTGCCGCCGAGTAGAACCAAACGCAAATCAGGATCGTCCCAGTGCTGCGCCATTACATCGAGCAAAAACGAGTGTCCCTTGTGCGGATGGGTGATTGCCGGGAACACGATGACGCGGCCGCTGCCGAGCCCGTAGTCGCGACGAAGCTCGAACTCAGACGGAGCCTCGGCCCCCAGATCTGCTTCGACCCCGTGCGGCACGACGACCACACGGTCGGGTGCAACATCGAATTCTTCGATCACCGTCCGCCGAACCCAATCAGTTGGGGTGGCGATCACGCTTGCGCGCTGCACCGACCGAGGCAGTGTTCGCCGAAGGTACTGCAGCTTCAGCTTGCTGTGGTATTCGGGGTGCGCGAGGTACTGCAGGTCGTGGATCGTCAAGACGATGGGTCGAGTGCCGACGGCGGGGGTCGTGCCACCACCGTGGTGCACTACCTCGGCTCCTCGCGTGCGCCGGCGAAGCCAGGTGTGTTCGGCAGCAACTCGGCGGCGACGGTCGATGCCGGTCACGTTGGCCACCTCGATCGGATACATCTCGGCCAGCGCCGGATGCGTTTCGATAAACGACTTGACGACGTACAGCGTCGGCGCGAAGCCACTGGCTTGCCCGGCGAGGCCGAGCAACTGACGGACGAGGTACTCCTCGGACCCACCGACGTCACCGGGCACGCACCACAGCAGGTTGACCGCCACCGACGCTGCCCCAATTCGAGGAATCACGAGGTCGGCCACCTCGGCGCTGTCAGATCGTCCGTCTTGTGCCGTCATGAGTCGGCAGCCCCGCCACCGGCAGGAACGAGTTCACGATAAACGGCGAGCGTCTGCTCGGCGGCGGACTTCCAGTCAGCGTCAGCGCCGACCGGCACCAGCCGCAACTTGGCCTCGTCGAGCCCGGCTCGCACACAGTCGTCAAACGTCGATGCGCTCGAACAGAGCACTCGGTCGGCGCGTTCGCGGATTACGTCGAAGCTGCGCCGCATCATCCGGTCGAGGTGCTTAGACAAGCTGCCGAGTTCGTCGAGAAACTGGATGTCGCTGATCGTGACGACGAGCGGCACCGAGGTACCGCACGGGACGAAACCAGTTGCATGAGCCACATCGACCGTACCGGTTACCGACTCGACCTTGGGCCAGTTGAGCCGGGCCCATGCCTCGTAGAGCCAACGCCGCCCGAGGGGCAGCATGGCTACGGACCCAACAGGGCGGTAGGCAGCTGGCGGCACATCGGCATGCTTGCCAACGACTTGCAGGATGGTGACATCTGCAGGCCGACCACGCAGGACCGCAGCGATCCCAAGCGCTGCGGTAGCGGCCTGGCCGGGGATTGGATCCCAACACTGTTCAAGCGCATACGCCACTCGAATCGGTGCGTCGTCCACGGCGCCAGTATCTCATGTCAGGTTCGGCAACCGGCAACCGGCGCCCGTCGGCCAGTATCGTCTGGCCGATGTCTTCCCTTGTCGATCGCCACGTGCTCGTGACCGGCGGGGCAGGTTTCCTCGGCCGCCGGGTCGTCGCACTCCTTCAGGCAGCCGGAGCCTCGGTGAGCGCACCCCGCAGCTCCGAGTTCGACCTGACGGTGCCAGGCGCAGCCGATCAGATGCTTGCCAAGTATCAGCCAACCGAAATCATCCATCTCGCCGCGCAGGTCGGCGGCATCGGCTACAACCTCGCGCAACCAGCCCCGCTGTACCTCGCCAATTTGCTGATGGGTACGTACATCATCGAAGCGGCGCGCCATGCATCGTCGGTGACCAAAACGGTGCTGATCGGGACCGTCTGTTCGTACCCCAAGATCACGCCGGTTCCATTCGCTGAAGACCAACTCTGGAACGGCTACCCGGAAGAGAGCAATGCCCCCTACGGCATCGCCAAGAAGGCCCACCTCATTCATGCCCAGGTCAACGCACAGCAGTACGGCCAGCGTCTGGCCTACCTGATCCCGACCAACCTGTATGGCCCCGGCGACAAGTTCCACCCGTCGGTGTCTCACGTCATTCCAGCACTGATCAAGAAGTGCGTCGAGGCCAGCGAAGTCGGGGCCGATCACGTCGATGTCTGGGGCACGGGTTCGGCCTCGCGTGAGTACCTCTACGTCGACGACGCCGCGCAAGCAATTGTCCGCGCCGCAGAGGCCGACGACGAGCCGGGTGTGGTCGAGCCGATCAACCTGGGGGCAGACCGCGAGGTCACGATCAAAGAGACCGTCGAAACAATCGCCGCGCTCGTCGGCTTCACCGGAGAACTGCGTTGGGACCCGACCAAGCCCGACGGCCAGCCGCGCCGCGGCGTCGACGGATCTCGAGCAAACCGTGTGCTCGGATGGAAACCCACGATGGACTTCGACGAGGGCCTGCGCGCCACGATCGACTGGTACCTCGCCAACCGAGCCGAAGCCGAGCGAGACCCCCACGCCTAAATGCCGTCAAGCGGTCCGTGACGTAGCCAACGAGCCGGTCAACCAGTCGGGGCGACTCCGCACCTTGCAGCGTTGCGGCAGTCAGCGTTCAGCCGAGACGATGCCCGCGGCCACCGCTGCTTCGCGATAGGCCGCGGCCAGGGTGCTCGTTGTTTCGTGCGCATTGAGGCCGCTCGGGTTCGGAACGACCCACAGACGGGCCCCTTCGAAACCGTCGGGCTGCTCCCCCATCACTGCCTTCGGCCGTTTGAACGCGACCCGGTACGCAGTGATTCCGGCGACGGCGACCACCGCTGGCCGCATGGCCCCCACGAGCGCACGTAGCTGCTCGCCGCCCTCACGGAGTTCGGTGGCGCTGAGTTCGGAGGCCTTGGCCGTTGCCCGGTGCGCAATGTTCGAGATGCCAAGACGCCGGGACAAAAAATACCGCCGGTCGTCGTCGCTCATCCCCACGCCACGATCGATCTGACGCTCGATGATTCCTGCCTCGAACAGTGCCGGGTAGTACCGGTTGCCCGGATGGGCGAAATGGGTCTGGGTCGCCGCCGTCCAGAGCCCTGGGTTGATGCCGACGAACAACAACCGCGTGTCTGGTCCGACCAAGTCGGGAACGTTGGCGCCAATGTACGACTCCAGTTCAACGCGCGTGAATCCCATGAGCCAACCAGCCGGTCCGTCAGTCAGTCAGACCAGACGGGCAACGAGTTCGGCGAGCGGTTCCCGGTAGTGACGCAGTGGGTGATGACCCGCGTCCCGCCATGCAGCATTGTCGAGTACACCGTTCGCCGGACGGGGCGCCGGGCGAGGTGGGTCGAGGTCGGCGGTACCGATAGGCGTCACGCGTGATCGGCTGTGTCCTGCGGCCTCGAGGATGTCGCTGACGAACTCATACCACGACACTGCTCCGGCGTTGGTCAGGTGGAATGTGCCCGCGTGTCGATCGGATGCCAGCCGATGCAGTGCCGGAGCAAGGTCGGCAGTAAAGGTCGGGCACCCGCGTTGGTCATCAACGAACGCGAGTGGTCCGTCACCGCCGGCCAATCGAAGAATGAGCTTGACCATGTTGTTCCCGTACTCACCGCACACCCACGAGGTGCGGACCACCGTTGCGCCGTCGCCAGCGAGGCCTTCACCTTCGAGTTTGGTGATGCCGTAGACCGACTGGGGGTTGGGCGTGTCGTCCTCGACGTAGGGCCGATCGAGCGTCCCGTCGAACACGTAGTCGGTGCTCACGTGCACGAGATGTGCATCGGTGGCATCCGCTGCCTCGCGCAAGAAACCAACAGCCTCGGCGTTCACAGCACGAGCCAGCGCCTGATTCGTCTCGCAGGCATCGACAGCGGTGTAGGCCGCAGCGTTGACGATCGCGTCGGGGCGATGTGCTTCGACAAACGAGCGGACAGCCAACGCATCGGTGATGTCGAGGGTGCTCCGGTCGGCAACGACCACGTCGTCACCAACGCTCATCGCATACTGGACGAGATCGGTACCCAGCTGGCCCGCGGCACCCGTGACAATCAGCTTCACGGCTATTCGGCTACCGGAGCGACCGGAAGTGGGCCGAGGCCCCTGAAGTAGTCGAGGATCGGCTGCGACGAATCGTTGAGCAGCAGAATCGCTTTGTCATTAATCGTTTCACCGCGCACATCGAGCTGGTAGGTGGCCAGCCCCGTCGAGAATGCTTTGCGCAATGTGCCCGCAGCCGCGACCGGATCAAGCCCGTTATCGATCCGGACAGAGGAACTGACCGATTCGATCAGTTCGGATGCGAGAAATGGGTCGGCCCGCAGCTTGGCGAGTGTCGCATCGGCGGTGGTCGAGATGAATGCCTGCTGCCGCTTGATCCGACCCAGGTCGGCAGTTGGGTCCTTGCGCCACTCGCCGTCGCGGAACTCTTCGTAGTTACGCGAGCGGGCGTAGGCCAGCGCCTGGACCCCATCGAGCAGGTTGCAGCCTGGCTCTTGCACCAGACCCGAGTTCTCATCGCGTGTGACGAAATCGAAACAGATCGTCGTGCCACCCACCGTGTCGACCAGGTCTTTGAAGCCGAAGAAGTCGATGTCGACAACATGATTGATCGGGATCGCCAGCTCTTGCGTCACGGTGGCGGCCAGGACGTCGGGGCCCTGGTTATACGCCGAGTTGATGCGATCTTGCTTCCCGGACCCCGCAATGGTGACGAACAGGTCGCGCGGGATACTCATCAAGGCGGCGCCGTTGCCGTCTTTTTCTTGGCGCAAGATCATGATCGTGTCGCTGCGCCGTCCCGAAACTGCGTTGGTGTCACCGATGCCGCCGAAGTCGGACGAGTCGGGGTCGGAGCCCTCGCGTGAGTCCGAGCCAATCAGCAAATAGTTGACGGCCGGCCCGTCGACGGCAACGAGAATCTCTTCGAGCCCTTCGATGCGTTCGACATTGGCTGTTCGCTGGTTGGCGGCACGGATCACTCCGGCAGCGCCGACTACACCGACGACGATCGCGAGGACCAAGGCCAACGGCGCCGAGCTCCGCCGACGAGAACGACGACGCGGCTCGTCAAGGAGACCACCCTGTGGATGCTGCTGCATCGGGCGCACGATAACGCCGTTGGTCTCGACGCAAGCGGCACCCACCCCTCTTATTGCCGTCTGGCGGCTTAGGTCGCTGGGCGGAGATGGACGACATCACCGACGTCGAACGCGCGGATCTGACCGTCGTCGAGCCGGACCATCAGCCGACCGTCGGCATCGACGTCGATCGCCTGACCGAACACGTTCACCGAGCCCGGCAGCTCCAAGCGAACCCGTCGGCCGAGCGTCTGCAGACGCGCCCGATACGACGTCGAGATGTCATCAGGGAGCGCATCGAACGCAACCAGGATCCGATCCAGCAGTGATGCCGGAGTGACGGAGAGGTCGAGGTCGTGGACCCGAGCCGCGCCAGGTGGTGCCCACCCGACATTCACGCCGAACCCGACGACGATCCCTGGCGCACTGGTCGATCGCTGCGCGAGGACTCCGGCGAGCTTCGTTCCGTGCAGGAGGACGTCGTTGGGCCATTTCAAACCAAGCATCGAATCAGTGGACTCGAACTCGGTTACCGCCCCGACAATGGCCAGGCCGACGCGGTGCATGAGGTCCACCGCTTTCGACTGCGCCACGTCAAGGTACATCGAGGCCAGCAGGTTCGCTCCCGGGGGCGCATCCCATCGCCGGTCGAGGCGGCCACGACCCGCTGTCTGGTGGTCGGTTCGCAGAACGGTGCCGTACCCAATCTCGCCAGCTTCGGCAGACCGCAGGAGATCCGTGTTGGTGCTCCCGGTTTCAGTGACCTCGCGAAGGTCCCAAATGATTGGTGTGGCGGCCACGCCCTCTACATTGGCACTCGTGCTGAAGAAGATCCTGATCGCCAATAGAGGCGAAATCGCCGTCCGTGTCATCCGTGCCGCCCGGGAGATGGGTATCGCCACCGTCGCGGTGTACTCCGAACTCGATCGAGACAGCCTGCATGTGCGGCTCGCCGACGAGGCTTATGCGCTCGGCGGTCAGACCGCAGCGGAGAGTTACATCAACACCGAGGCGGTGTTGAACGCCATTCGCGAGAGCGGCGCCGACGCCGTACACCCGGGCTATGGCTTCTTCTCAGAGAACCCCGACTTCGCTCGAGCAATCGGCGAGATGGGCGTCGAGTTCATCGGCCCGCCCCCAGCAGCGATGGACGAGATGAGCGACAAGGTGTCGAGCCGTCTCGCTGCAATTCGCGGCGGGGCTCCAATCGTGCCGGGCACCACCGAATTCGCAAAGGGCCCCGACGATATTCGCAACTTCGGCAACGAGCACGGTTGGCCGGCGGTCATCAAAGCCGCTTTCGGTGGCGGTGGACGCGGCATGAAAGTCGTCAAGAACGCCGACGCAGTCGATGACGCCTTTGCCAGCGCGCAGCGCGAGGCGCTTGCGTTCTTCGGTCGCGACGAGGTCTACGTCGAGCGGTACCTCACCTGGCCCCGCCACGTCGAGATCCAACTCGTCGGCGACAAGCAGGGCAATTGTGTCTGGATCTCCAGCCGTGACTGCTCGGCGCAACGCCGCCACCAGAAGCTGATCGAAGAAGCTCCGGCACACAAGCTCGCCGACGGCATCGAAGACGCCATGGGCGAAGCCGCCGTCAAGGCCGCGAAGGCGGTCGGTTACTACGGCGCCGGCACCGTCGAGTTCATCTACCAGGACGGCGAATTCTTCTTCCTCGAGATGAATACTCGGCTCCAGGTCGAACACTGCGTCAGCGAGATGATCACCGACATCGACCTCGTCGAGTGGCAGATTCGTGTCGCTGCCGGCGAAGAACTTCCCATGACCCAAGACGAAGTCACCGCATCACGGCGCGGCCACTCGATCGAGGTCCGGATCAACGCCGAAGATCCCGCTGAGGGCAAGTTCCTGCCATCACCGGGCCGGATCACCAAGCTTGTCCCGCCGGACGGTTTCGGTGTCCGCTTCGACTCCGGTTATCTGTCTGGCGACGAGATCAGCCAGTTCTACGACAATCTGGTTGGCAAGCTCGTCGTCTGGGGCCGAACCCGTGAGGTTGCGATCGCCCGCACGATCCGCGCCCTCGAAGAACTCGTTGTCGAAGGCGTCGCCACCACCATCCCGGCCGACCTCGCCATTCTCCGCCACCCCGACTTCGCTTCGATGAACTTCTCAACCAAGTGGGTCGAAGAAACACTCGACCTGACCGGCGTCACCGGGCTTGCAGCGTCTGCTCCCGAGCAAGATGACGATGCCGAGCCGCTCGTGCAGCGATCGACCACCGTCGAAGTCAACGGCAAGCGCTTCAGCGTCAACATGTGGGTACCCGAGGCTCCAGCCGGTGCTGCTGCGCCGGCCAAGAAGCCCAAGCGTGGCGCTTCCGGCAGTGGCGGAGGAGGCGCTGCCTCGGGCACCGTTGAAGCTCCAATGCAGGGCACCATCGTCAAGCTGCTCGTTGCAGTTGGTGACACGGTCGAAGTCGGCGCCGGAATCGTTGTCCTCGAAGCGATGAAAATGGAAAACCAGATCAACGCCGAGAAAGCCGGCACGGTCAAGGAACTCAGGGTTGCTGCTGGCGACACCGTCGGCGGCGGCGACGTGCTCGCCATCATCGAATAGCCAGCATCGGAGAGCCATCATCGAAGAGCCAGTTCGGAACGCGCAACGGCCCGCCTCACTCAGCGAGAGGCGGGCCGTTGCGGTTTTCAGGGGAGAATCAACGTCGCTGGCACTGCGTGCCGCAACAACTCAGATCTTGAAGTGACGGTCGATCGCTGCGAGGTCCAGACGAGCGTCGCCAGCGGGGCGGCGTCCGTTGAAATCGGCGTTCATATCAATCGTCGCCTTGCGGTGCTGGCTGGTCCGGCGCACGGCCTTGGCGAAGTTCTTGGGGATGAGAGCGCTGAGAATCATGAGGAAAACGATACGAATGATGTATGAGTAATCCACCGTGATTACACAGCTTGATGGCCTCACAATCTCCCATGTGCTAACGATTCAGTAGCCTTTGACGACTTCAGCTTTCGAAAGGCAAGATGCATGTATTTCCTGGACGACCTCAACCGCGATCTCCTCGACATTCTCCAACACGAAGGACGCATCTCGTACAAGGATCTTGGCGACCGAATCGGTCTGACCGCGCCAGCAGTTGCTGAGCGCATTCGCAAGCTCGAAGAAGCCGGGGTCATCAAGGGTTATCGCGCCGTCGTCGACTACGAAGCGGTCGGCTTTCCGATTCTCAGCATCATCCGACTCAAAACCCCCATGCGCGCCATCGACATCGACGCAAAAATCGCGGCAATCCCCAACGTGATCGAGGCCAACCGGGTCACCGGTTCAGACTCACATGTGATCAGGGCACGCCTACGCCGCATGAACGACATCGAAAAACTGCTGCACGATGTCTGGGAGCAAGGCGAGACGATCACGAACATCGTCACCAGCTCGCCCGTCGCCCGCCGGCCGATGAACCTGCGCGCAACCAAAGCCGGTCGCGACGACTGACGTCGTCGGTGGCTGCGCCACGGGCGACTGCCGTCGCCTCCGACCGTTTTCTCGAGCCTCCGGCTCGAATCGCTGCGCTCTGAGGCTCACGCGCGCAGCTCCACCTCCACCGACTGCCGTCGCCGCAACCTCTGGCTCAAATCGCTGCGCTCTGATCCTCAATCGCTCGATCCGTCTCGCTCGCTACTCTGCGGCTTCTGCTAGGGCTTCGCTTAATGCTGGGTGGACGAGAATGCTCTCGACTAGATCGGTCACGGTGAGGCCAGCTGTGACGGCGACGGCGAGCACCGAGATGAGTTCTGCGGCGTGGCGGCCAACGATCGACCCGCCCAAAATCTCGCCGGTGTTCGGGTCGGAAATGATCTTGACGAACCCGCGAGTGTCGCTGTTGATCATCGCCTTGGC
>JBNMOS010000065.1:0-18467 GCA_051275435.1 Ilumatobacter sp. | reverse complement strand
CTGCCCTACTGCACGCTCTGCGGGTCGGCGCAGGCGTACTACACCGACAACTCGGGTGCCGATGAGCAGCCGGTGCTGAGAACGTCGGGCTTGCTCAGCCGGTCGAACAAAGTGATGTATGACCTCGTGACCAAGTCAGTCTTTGACACGTTCACGGGCAGGGCGGTCTCTGGGCCGTTACAGGACCAGGGCATTCAGCTTGAGGAATCAACCGTCGTCCGCTCGACCTGGGGTGAATGGAAAGCAGAACACCCGAACACGCAGATCGTCGCCGAAGACGGTGGTATCGGCCGGAGCTACAACCTCGATCCGCTCGCCGGGCGCGACGCAGACGGGCCGATCTTCCCGATCGGTGATGCCGACAGCCGTCTCGATGTCCAGGAACTCATCGTCGGTGTATTGACAAACGACGGTACGCCGCTCGCATTCCCGTCGACGCAGGCCAGCTCGATCTTGGCGATCGGCGGCACGGTGTCGCTGGGTGGCGTCAGCCTTGTCGAGTCAGGCGACGGCTTGCGAGCCATCGACGATGCAACCGGCGACGAGATCGCAGCGCACGAAGCGTTCTGGTTCGCGTGGAGTCAGTTTCATCCCACCACCCAACTCTTCGAGATCTGAGAAGTCTGGCGACAACTCTTATCTCGATCTGATCCGCTACAGATCGGTTTGGTTGGTTTGGCGGAGAAAGGTGAGCGAGTCCCAGGTATCGACTCGCTTGGTGATCACTTCGTCGCGAACGCTGAACCACATGACACCGGGAATTTCGAAAGGCGTGTCCTCGTACGTGGCGGCGAAGCGGTAGCGGACGACGACATCGGTGACCGAAGGACGCTGCTGCTCGACGATGTCGTGGATCGTGTACGTGCGGTCGGAGAACGCGGCCAGGAAGTGCGGCAGTCGTCGGCGGTATTCCTCGCGTCCGACACAGCCCGAACCGAGCGCGCTGTCGTGGACGTTCCGAAAGCCCTCGGCGACGAAGCTGGCGATGTACTCCGGATCGTTGCGTGAGAAGGACCGGAGGAAACCGGTGACGACATCAATCGGTGAACTCATCGTAGAGCGACGGTACATCTCGTCGAACGGTGATCCAATGTGACGGTGGCACCGTTCTGACCCACTTCTCACGAAATCGAGACCATCTCTCATCACAGGTGCGCAGAGATGGTCTCCATTTCAGGAGATTCTCGTCAGGCGCGGGGGAGGAGGCTGTCGAGTGCCGCTTCAGCAGCCGACATGTCAGCGCGATCTTCGTGGACCAGCCGGCTCAGATTGCTGACCGACACGTAGCCCGCCTCAACAGCGCCGCCGTCGGTGTTCTCGGGAAGCACGTTGATCTTCTGGCCCCAGTCCATCACCACGCGGAATGCCCCTTCGTCGCCTTCGATGGGCTCGAGGGTGGCCTCGTTGACGGTCCGTGGTGGGAGGCTGCCGACATCGGTGTGGCGCCAGCCGAGCATCTCCGAGATCGGCCGATCAGGGACGTTGATGTTGACAACCACCGGGTCGGTCGGCATGTTGTCGACCATGGCCTGTACATACGTGCGAGCAATATCGGCCGACGCTTGCCAATCGAGTTGATCAACCAACTGGTTCCACACCTGACCCTCCACGCCATAGCCCGTGACCGCCTGACTGAATGCAACACCCGAGATCTTGCCGTTGCGAGCCGTCAGCGCGGCGCCGACCGTGCCCGAGTGATACACCGCACGCCCGACGTTGGCGCCCGGGTTGATACCGGAAATGACCAGGTCGAACGGGTCGCCGAAAGCGCCGAGCCGAGCAAACATGACGCAGAGCGCGGGTGCGCCGCTGACTGACCACGAGGCCGCTGCCGACACAGGAATGTCGACCGGCCGGATGACCGGGGTGATCTCGTGGAGAGCACCGAGTGCGGCGCTGGCGCCGGAGTACTCCGAGTCCGGAGCCGCCACCACGACCTCGTGCCCGCCCTCGAGGTCGCACATGGCGTTCGCCAGTGCATGGAGCCCGGGAGCGTGAATTCCGTCGTCGTTTGTCACCAAAATCCGCATAGGGCATCCTGGCACGTGTTCGCTGCCCATCCTGATTCGGCCCGATCTGGCCCTGGTCCGGCCCGGATCAGGTCGGCCGGGGTACGTTGGCCGCGTGTTCGATGGTGCCGTCAGCAGTGGTCTGCTCGACCAGTGGTATGTGGTGGCAGACGGGAGCGAGGTGATGGCCGAACCAGTTGCGGTTCGGGTGCTCGGCCGATCGTTTGTGCTGTGGCGTGCTGCCGACGGGTCGATCGCCGCCAGCACGGACCGGTGCCCCCATCGGGAAGCGCCGCTTTCGGCAGGCCGCATCGATGAAGGCTGCATCGTCTGCCCCTATCACGGCTGGACATTTGAGCCCGATGGCGCGTGTTCGTTCATTCCATCGGCAGGGCCGAACTCTCCGACTCCGCCAACCGCTCGGCTCGACATAGTGGCCGTCACCGAACGGTACGGCGTCATCTGGCTCAGCCCCGGCGAGCCCGACGCTGGCGTGGGCATCCCTCAGATCGAACAAGACCAAGACGAATCGTTCGCGCGTTGGACGTCAGGTATCGAACGATGGACCGTCTCGGCGTCACGCATGACCGACAACTTCTGCGATGTCGCGCACTTCCCATTCGTGCACGCCGGGACCATCGGCTCAGCTACCGACCCCGTCGTCGGGCCAGTTGATATCGGCGAACTCGGTGATGGTTTCGTGGGGTACGGCTACTCGGTCGACGTCGATGACGAGACCGGTCAGACGATTCGGCAGGACATGTCGACCGGCTACCACTTGCCGTTTACGGTGCGCTCGAACACTCGATATGCGACAGGCGGCCGGGCCGGGCAGGAACGCGTGCTGCTGTTGTGCACGACCCCGATCGACGACGCCATGTCGTTGTTCAGCTTCATTGTGTGGCGCAACCACGACCACGCAGCGCCTGCCAGCGAGGTACTGGCCTTCGACCGTGCGATCGGTGCTGAAGACCAAGTGATGCTCGAACGGATCCCCGGTGTCCTGCCGTTGGATCAGTCACAAACCGTCAGCGTGCAGTCTGACCGGTTGTCGGTCCGGTGGCGACGGGCGCTCCGTCAACTCGTCGAGCCGGGCTGAGCGATATCAGCCGGAGTGACGGCGCTGCTCGGCGTCGCTGCGGTCGGTCGTTGGCTCGCCCACGTGAACAACGAGAGGCCGGCCACGACCAAGACCATGCCGACGATCTGCGGTGAGCGGACCGACTCGCCGAGGACGACGAAACCCCAGAAAACCGAGAGTGCCGGTTGGCCTGTCTGGATGATGCTGATCGTTGCAACCGGAAGGTGGCGCTGGGCGAAAATGATGCAGCCGTGGGCCAGCATGCCGGTCACGAGCGTGAGAAGCGCCACGACGAACCAGCCGCGCCCCGACAATGAGAACAGGCCGGTGCCGGCGATCGACGCGGCGATCGGTCCGGCCGTGATGAGGCCCAGCGGCATCATGCAGGCCATGAAATCGAGCACGTCAACGCCGCGCGAGCGGGCCCGTTTTGAGGTCAGCATGTAGCTCGTCCAGGTGCCGATCACGAGCACCATAAGGAGGTCGCCGCCGAGTGTTGCCTCGCCTCCCTTGGGTCCGAATGCGAGGACCAGAGCAATGCCGACGACCGAGATCAGTCCGAACCTGAGTGCACCCCAGTTCGGTCGCTCACCAAAAAACGCGGCGCCGGCGGGGAGGAGTACCAGCGGGGTGAGCGTGGTGATGAACTCGGCGTGAGCAATGCTCGTTCGAGTGATCGCCGTGAAGAAGATCGCGATGTTCAGCCCGAAGAACAGGCCGGGCGGAAGGACCAGTTTCCATGTCTCGCGCGTCGGCAATGGTCGGCCGGTGCGCGTGCGGGCAACGAGCACGATGATCCACCAGCCGACGACCGCGCCGATCATTCGCCAGAACGCGATCACCGAGCCGGTCGACTCAGACCACTTGATCGCAGCGGAACTGATCGAGAAACTGACGACTGCAAGGCCGACTGCAATGAACCCGATCGCGCTCGGTCGCGCCGGGTTCGCGGCCGGGTGTGAGGAAGAACGCGCCTCGGTGCTGCTCACCAGTTCGGCAGGTCGAGCCAGGCATCGGCAGCGGACGCGTCGCCGACGATGTCGAGTTGGGAGCGGTCGAGGCGGCCCATCAGCAACAGCCAGATGTCTGCTGCAGCCCCACGAATCGCAGCGTCGCCTTTGTCGTGTACCGGCAGCATTCGGTACTCGCCGTTCTCGCCCCAGACCAGCCATTCGCCGTCGGTGTCGGTGCAGTGGACGTGCAGGCTGACGCTTGGGGGTTCCACACCGTCGCGGTTGAGCACTCGGGGGAGGCCCAACTCGAAGTACTCCCGAATTCCTTCACTCGACAGCTCGGGGTCGAGCATTGCTTGAACACCAATCGCAGTCTGCGCATCCCAGCGGTGCATCGCAGTTTCGAGCGCTTGTCGACGCGCCCACACCCACACCTGCTGCTCGAGTGCGAACGGATGCCACGTCGGAGCATCCGGTTCGGTTGCGCTGATTGCGTTGATCAGAGCGGTTGTGCCGTCGACGATCCAGACCGACAAGTTGTCGTCGGGACTCGGCCCGAAGTTTGTCTCACGATCCGGTGCAGCGCTGTTGATGATCGCATCGGTCGCCCAGCGGTGGACCCATCCGGTGTGCTCGATCAGCTTCGAAAGATCCCAATCAGGGCAGGCCGCGACGGGGGCGCTCGAGTCGCCCGTCCGGATCGCCGCCGACATCAGATCGGCGTCGGCGCGGAGCGCATTGAGGTAGACGCTCATGTCGTTGGTTCCGAGTTTGCTTGTGCTCACAAGGCTGACGGTAGCCTTTTCATCATGAGCCCCCTCGAAGCACTTGCGACAGATTCTGGTAGCGGCAACGCCAGCGAGCCGATCGTCACAGTTACGCCCGAAGCGCTTGAGCATCTCACTGAGTTGCGTGACGAAGAAGCCGACGGCGAACAGCTCGGTCTGCGCCTCGGCCTGGCCTCGGCGCCTGGTGAAGACTTCAAGTACGACCTGTCGTTTGAAGAGTTCCTGAAGGCTGCATTCGAAGACGAAGTGCGTACGCACGAAGGCCTCAAGATCATTATTCCTGGCAACGATGTTGCAGTGATGACCGGCGCCACGCTCGACTACACCGTCACACAGGGCCTCGTTATCCGTAACCCGAACAAGCCCGAAGCGCCGAACATCGAAGGCCTCACCAGCGACGACGAACTGTCGGCCGAAATTGAAGCCCTCGTGTCAGGCGAAGTAAACCCGGCGCTCGCTGCGCATGGTGGCTTCGTTACCTACGTCGGCCACGACAGCGAGGGCACTGCGTTCCTCACCATGGGCGGCGGCTGCCACGGTTGCTCGATGAGCAAGATGACGATGCTCGATGGCGTACAGACGATGCTCGTCGATGCGTTGCCGGCGATCGAGCGGGTCAAAGATCTCACCGATCACGCCACCGGCTCCAACCCCTTCTACACCTGAGGCGGTCCAGCTTTCCTTCTCGCGGCGTCAGCCCTCGCCGCTCGTTGGCGAAGGCCAACTCGGGTTCGTGCTTCCTTGCGGGAAGAAAACCTGATCCCGCCTCAGCGAGCTGAATGCCACTCGGGTTCGTGCTTCCTTGCGGGAAGAAAACCTGATCCCGCCTCAGCGAGCTGAATGCCACTCGGGTTCGTGCTTCCTTGCGGGAAGAAAACCTGATCCCGCCTCAACGAGCTACCTGCGTGCCAACCGGCGGAGCGGGGGTTCGGTCTTTGGAGGTTGTTTGCGGGGCGGGAGTTCGCTGAGCACTCGGGCAGTACTGGCGGCGATCTCGGCGACTGCTCGTTCGAATGGCTCCTGGGTCGCCGCTGAAGTCTTGAGCACGCCGCTGATCTTGCGGACGTATTGACGAGCGCCGGCCTGGATTTCTTCATCGGTGGCGCCAGGCTCCAAACCGCGCAGCGTCGTGATGTTTCTGCACATCGTGTTCCCCTTCAGTGCGCGAGTAGGTCGTTGGTCTCAAGATGTCGCCGCACGGACGAAGTCTGGCAGGCCCCCCCCGTCGGATTCCCTGGTAGCCTATTCTCAATGAGTGAGAATCGTGACGATCATGCCGACACGGCAGCGGGCCTGCACGATCATTCACACCGCCACGGATCGGCGCAGCGGCTCGGCTGGGCGTCGGCCGCCAACGTCGCCTTCGCCGTCATCCAGGTAGTTGTCGGGCTGGCCATCGGGTCGGTCGTCGTGCTCGCCGATGCAGCGCACCAGGCAGTCGACGCACTCGGTCTCGTCGCGGCGCTCATCGCACTGCGGGTCGCTCGTCGGCCTGCCGATGCCCAATGGACCTACGGCATGGGAAAGTCCGACGCGTTGGGCGGCTTCGTGTCAGCGCTGTTGCTCGTGGGCTCGGTTGTGTGGATCGTCATCGAATCGACGCGCCGCCTGTTTGAGCCGGCTGACGTGTCGGGCTCGGGCGTGATCGCAATTGGCGTCGTCGCGATCGTTGTCAACGGTGTCAGCGTGCTGCTCGTCGGCCACGATCACGGCGCCGATGACATCTCGCTGCGCGCCGCTCGCCTGCACTTACTGACCGACCTCGCTGGCTCGGTGGTCGTTGTCGTCGCTGGCGTGCTGTTGGCCGCCGGCGGCCCTACGTGGATTGACCCCGCGGCGTCGTTGCTGCTCTCCGCTGCTGTGCTCTGGAGCACGTGGCGACTGATTGTGTCGGCAACACGCGTGCTCCTCGACCAGGTGCCCGCTGGTTTGTCGGTGGCCGATGTCGTCGAGGTGCTTGTCGCCGAACCGGATGTCGATGGCATCCACCACGTCCACCTTCGGCCGGTCGCCCCGGGCGTCGTGAGCGTGACGGCGCACGTTGTCGTGCACGGACAACTCTCCGTGCACGATGCGCAAGCCATGACTGACCGCCTCGGCGCACTACTGGTAAACGAACACCGAGTGAGTCACGCGACCCTGCAATTGGAGTGCCACCACTGCGACGACATCGAGCACGACGAACGCGGCCATCGCTGACCTTCGGAGCGTGACCGTCTTGTCACACTTTGGTCTGACCTCGGCGTGACATGGTTCGAAAGGTGGCGGGTGCCATACCAACCGCGCGCTTGAAGTGGCGGGTGAAGGCGCTCTGGTCGTAGTAGCCGCACGCTGATGCGATCGTTGCAATCGAATCGGTCGAGGTGTCGAGTAAGCGCAGTGCCTCCTCCAGTCGGAAGCGCAAGATCAGCTGCTTCGGCGTGAGGCCCAGCACTCGCTTCGACAGTCGTTCGAGCTGCGTCACGCTCACCCCTGCAGCGGCCGCCATTTCGCTGACGGTGACCTGTTCGGCGAAGCGAACGCGAGCAATCTCGACGGCGCTGGCGAGTTGCCGGTGCGGGGCTGCGCCATCGACGGGTGTGCGCTGATCGACCGACACGATCACGATGCCCATTGGCTTGCCAGCGTCGTCGGTCCAGCGTGATTTCGAGGTCAGGAACCAGCCGTAGCTCCCGTCGGGCCGAGTGATTGCTTCAAGCTCGTTCGAAAGGATGTGGCCGGTGCGCATGACCTCGTCGTCTTGCGCTTCATACTGCTCGACCAGTTCCGGCGGAAACAGATCGGCGGCCCGCTTGCCGTGGACGTCGCCGGGGGATCGGACGCCGGCCCGGTCGGCGAAGGCCTGGTTCGCCGAGAGGTAGATGCCGTTCGCATCTTTGATGCAAAACATGACGTTCGGCGTGGTTGCGAGCACGTCGGTGACGGCCGTGAGAGAACGGTCGAGAGAACGGTCGGGCACCCCGTCATCATCGCAGGGCCGGAGCCAGATGCCCGACAGGTACGAATTCGACTGCGCGCCAGTCGAATTCGACCAAGACCGGGCAGCCGAATCAGTGTTTGCTTGGGAGATGACCGATCTGTCGTCTCGCACTGTCCCGGAATCAGCCCCGGAATCAGCCCCGGTAGCCGTACCGGCCTCGGTCGTGGCCACCGACGCGCAGCAGACCAAGGATGCGGTCGACCTCGCCCGGAGGCTGCTTTCTGTCAGCCTGGCTGACGAGTCGAAGCGCGAGCGGCGGCGGCGTGAACGCCTCGGTCGGCTGCTCGCCGATCACCACGGTCGCGAGCTGATCTTGTCGCTCACCGACGAGGTACTGCGACTCGACAGCCCCGCAGTGGCAGCGAAGCGCTTCGCCGAACTCGTGCGGGAGCATCCGACGCGTGAGATGGGGCCGATCGACGGCTTGATGTTGCGCGCCGGTGCACTCGTCGCTCCACGGCTTTCGGGCATCGTCATGCCACTCGTTGTCCGGCGTATTCGTGCCGAGACGTCTGGGATTGTGTTGCGCACCGACGAGCCGGTTTTCGGTCAGCACCTGGCCCGCCGTTCAGAAGAAGGCGTCCGGTTGAACGTGAACCCGCTCGGCGAGGCGATTCTCTCCGATGCTGAGGCTGATGAACGTCTCGCCACGGTGCTCGAAAAAGTCGGACGCGCAGACGTCGATTACGTGTCGGTCAAGGTGTCGGCGATCGTTGCCAACCTCGACGTGCTCGCGTTCGACGACAGCGTCCGCCGGGTCACCGAGCGTCTCCGCACGCTCTACCGAGCAGCAGGTGCTGCGACTCCGACCACCTTTGTCAATCTCGACATGGAGGAGTTCCGCGACCTCGATCTCACCATCGATGCGTTCACCGCCGTCCTGCGTGAGCCGGAGTTCGCCACAGTTGATGCAGGCATCGTGCTGCAGGCCTACCTGCCGGACAGCCATGGTGCAGCCGAGCGGCTCGGCGCCTGGGCTGCGCAGCGTCGCTCCGAGGGTGGTGGCACCGTCAAAGTGCGCCTCGTCAAGGGCGCCAACCTCGCAATGGAGTCAGCCGAGGCTGAGTTCCACGGCTGGATCGCCGCACCGTATGGCAACAAGGCCGATGTCGACGCGAGCTATAAGCGGCTGCTCGACTCGCTGCTTCGCCCCGAGTGGGCCGAAGCGATCCGCATTGGAGTTGCAAGTCACAACCTGTTCGACATTGCGTGGGCGATGATCCAGATCGACAAGGCCGGCGCGGCCGATCGCGTGGTGTTTGAGATGCTCGAAGGCATGGCACCCGCACAGGCGCGCACAGTGCAGGCCGCCGCGGCAGACGCTGGCCTTGGCCAGTTGCTGATGTATTCACCGGTCGTTGCCGAAGCCGACTTCGACGCGAGCCTCGCGTACCTTGGCCGCCGCCTCGACGAGAACACCCAGGCCGACAACTTCCTGCGTTCGCTGTTCACGCTCACGGTCGACTCAGTGGAGTTCGACCGTCAGGCCGACATGTTCCGCGCTGCAGTTACTCACCGCCACGACGTCTCGACCGATCATCGTCGTCAGGCTGCGCCACGCCCCACCGACCAATTCAGCAACGAGCCCGAAAGCGACTTCACCGATGCAGGGTTGCGTGTCGAGATCGAAGCGGCAATGTCATCGGTCGACCTCGTCGCACCACCGAGGATCAACACCACCGACGAGATGATCGTTGTCGTGCAGCGTGCAGTAGCAGCAGCCGCACAACCTGTGACGGTCGAGCAGCGCCGCACATGGCTGCAGGCAACAGCCGACGTCATGCGCAATGGATGGGTCGACACCATGGCGATCATGGCCGCCGAAACCGGCAAGACGATCCACCAGGCCGACCCTGAGGTTGCTGAAGCAATCGACTTCTGCGACTACTACGGCACCGTCGGTGTCGCTGGGCTCGAACGACTCATCACCGACGGCTTCGATGTTTCGCCCCGAGGCGTCGTGGCAGTTGTTGCCCCCTGGAACTTCCCCTACGCGATCCCGACCGGTGGCGTCGCATCAGCCCTGGCAGCAGGTAACGCGGTGATCCTCAAGCCGGCTCCGGAAGCAGTTCACGTCGGCGCACGGATCGCCGAGCAGTTCTGGGCAGCTGGCGTGCCGACTGACCTCCTGCAGCTTGTTATCTGCGACGACGGCCCCGTCGGGAGCAGCCTGGTGACTCATCCCGACATCGACACGATCACGCTGACTGGGTCGCACGAAACCGCAGCGATGTTCCTCGACTGGCGCCCCGGCGTGCGAGTGCTCGCTGAGACGAGCGGCAAGAACGCCCTGGTCATCACCGCCGCGGCCGACATCGATGAGGCAATCGCCGACCTGGTGAACTCGTCGTTCGGTCATGCAGGGCAGAAGTGCTCCGCAGCGAGCCTCGCCATTGTCGAGGCATCCGTCTACGACGATCCGACATTCGGCATCCGGCTCCGTGATGCCGTGCAAAGCCTGCGGGTCGCTGACCCATTTGACTTGTCGTCGATGGTCGGCCCAATCATCGGTGCACCGAACCCGGCACTCCAACGGGCCTTGACGACGCTGGATGCAGGCGAATCGTGGCTCGTCGAACCCGTCTGCCTCGACGCCGACCGTCATCTCTGGGCTCCTGGGGTGCGTATGGGAGTCCGGTCCGGCTCGTGGTTCCATCAGACCGAATGCTTCGGCCCGGTGCTTGGTGTGATCCGGGCTGACGACCTCGACCAGGCGATCGAGATCCAGAATTCCAGCGACTTCGGGCTGACCGGTGGAATTCATTCGCTCGACCCGAGTGAGATTGCCACGTGGCTTGATCGCGTCGAAATCGGCAACGCCTACGTCAACCGCATGATCACCGGTGCAATTGTGCAACGCCAGCCCTTCGGCGGCTGGAAGCAGTCGTCGGTCGGTGGTGGTCCGAAGGCGGGTGGGCCCGGCTACGTCCAGCAGTTCGCGCGCATCACGACCGGTACGTCGAGCGTTGACGCAGCGACGTCGTACGCCGCCGCGTGGGCAAGCCAATTCGCTGCCGAACACGACCCGAGTGGCTTGTCTGCCGAGTCGAACGTGCTGCGCTACTTCCCGGTCGATCGCGTGATGGTCCGACACGACGGCAACGACCCTGCCGCCATCGACCTGTTGCGACTGGCGGCTGCGACGACGGGCGTTGTCCTCGACGAATCGTCGACGGCCGACGAGCCAGATCTCAAGTTCGTCACTCGCCTCGGTGGCGTTGATCGGATCAGGTTGCTGACCGACCTGAGCGACGAAGCCCGGCGACTGTGCCATCAGGCCAACATTGCCATCGACGAATCAGCGCCGGTGTGCGATGGTTTCGTCGAGCTGTACCGATGGGTTCGAGAGCAGTCGATTTCGCGCACCATGCACCGTCACGGCCGACTCATCTCCCGTTGATCTGTCACACTTTGGTTGGCACCAGCCGTGCTCGTGTTAGGCGGAGATGACGGCGAGGGCCTGCTCGATGTCGTTCAGGAGATCGGTCGTCTCTTCGAGCCCGACCGACATCCGGATCAAACCCTCGGTGACGCCGGTTGCGGCTTGCTCGTCGGGCGTGAGGCTTGCATGGGTCGAGGTCGCAGGGTGGCAGACGAGCGTTTCGGGGCCGCCGAGTGAGGTCGCGCGACGAGCGACGGCCACCGCGTCCATGAACTTCGCAGCAGCTGCCCGGTCGGGGACTTCGAACGACAACACCGTGCCGTACTGCAGTAGTTGGCGGCTCGCGAGTGCGTGCTGCGGATGCTCGGACAACCCGGGGTAGTGCACAGCCACGCAGGCCGGATGGTCGGCGAGCATCACGGCCAGCGAGCGTGCTGAATCGTTCTGCTGGCGGGTGCGAACCGCCAGCGTACGGACGCCGCGCAGTGCGTTGAGGGCATCGAACGGCGAGGGCGTCGAGCCATGCAGCACCGCATATGCCCAGATCTCGTCAAGCAATTCTTGCTCGCCAGAGATCACGCCCAGTGTTGCGTCGTTGTGCCCGGCGATCCCCTTCGTTGCGGAGTGCAGGCTGAGGTCGACGCCATACGCGATCGGCTGCTGGCCGAGCGGTGTCGAGAATGTTGCGTCGACGAGTGTGAAGGGTCCGCGGATCGCACCGAGTTCGTCGAGGTCGGCCAATTCGAGGCGCGGGTTCGATGGCGACTCGGCGATGACCAGCATCGTCTTGCCAGGAATGACCGCGTCGGTGAACGCTCCTGGCGTCGCGACGTCGACGAAGGTGACGTCGATGCCAAATCGTTGGCACGGGCCCTGCAGGAATGCAAGGGTGCCGGCATAGAGCTGGCGCTGGGCAACGATGTGGCTGCCGGTCGAACAGAGCGCCAACACCGTGGCAGCGATCGCACCCATCCCGGACCCAAACGCAAGAGCGGCTTCGGCGCCCTCCAGTTCGGCGATGGCGTGTTCAAACTGCTGGACAGTCGGGTTGGCGTAGCGGCTGTAGAAGTCGCCGTGACGCACCGACGTGGCTCGATGGTGAGCGTCATCGAGGCCTTCCGATTCCCATGTACTCGACGCCCACAGCGCCGGGGCGAGCGAATTGCCGCTGTTGGCGCGCCCTGCCGAGATCGCCAAGGTCGCCTGCGAGAGAGGTGGCTGATCGCTCATCTCGACACGATACCCGACCAATGTGGTCGACTTTGCGGGTGGGGGGAGAGCTCTCAGCCCCGCCCGTACGATGTGGCGTGACCGAACGGTTGGACCCAGACGCAGCGGCTCGTGTGCTGCGTCGAGCCCACGAGATCGAAGACGACTTTGCCGATCCGGCCGAGGTAGCAGTTGATGCGGGTGGGGTGTCGCCCAGCGCGCTGATCGAGGCGGCCGACGAGGTCGGCATCAATCCCGACGCGGTGCGCGATGCGCTGGCGCTTGAACGGTTCGACGCATCGATGCCGCAACGGCGTCGACTCGACCGCCTGGTGGGGCCCGCGGCGATCGTCGTCGAACACGTCGTCAGCCGTACTCCCAGCGATGCCCTCGACGGCGTCGAGCAATGGTTGACCACGGCACATCGAATGCGCTGTGTCACTGATCGCGACGGCCGAGTCGAATGCCGCCCGCGTTCCGGGCTGGGCGCGTCGCTCGGTAGAACGCTCAACTCATTCACCGGCGATGTCAACATCAGGGCGGTGGAACGAATGACCGTCGAGGTGGCGCACCTGCACCTCGGGGCCACGCCGACAGAGCCTCGCACGCTCGTCCGGGTCGTTGCCGATCGGGCTCCGTCGCGGGCTCGGCGCATCGGCGGCGGGTCGACCGCAGGGCTCGTCGGTGTGGGGGTCGCTGCAGCGTCGGTTGCGAGTGCGGCACCGTTGCTCTCGGTCGCGTCGATCGGTGTGTTCATCGGCGGCTACCTGTTTGTCCGCTCCGGTTCAGCGCGGGCCGACAAAGTCGAGCTCGAGTTGCTGCGCGTCGTGATGGCCGTTGATCGCAGTGAGAAGCCAGCCGGTTTGGTCAGCCGAGCGACACGTCGAGTTGGCGGAGTCGTTCGCGACACGATGAATTCCCGTCCCGGTCGCCGCTGACTTACGGCATCGAAAAGATGCGACGCAGCACGCGCCTGGGTAGGTGGACCAATGCTCGCAGTAGCTGCACAACGGGCCTCCAGGTCAGAACAAGTAGATCAGAATGAACGGTGGAGAGGCAGCGTACAACAGCGGAAGCTGCCGCCAGTCTTGGGTGGCTCGCTGTACGGCACTTCGATGACCGTGATCCCGCGCGCCCGCATCTCGTCGTTGATGCGCTGTGATGTCGGCTGCGAGACGACCGTCTGCGGACCGAGTGACAAAACGTTGGTACCGAGCCGTTGTTGCTCCTCACGAGTCACTTCGATGAGGTCGTAGGTTTCACGGACGGTCGCCGGGACTTCCCGCATGCCATCTGGATAGATGAGCGCGCTGTTCTCGCCGACAGGCAGGAACGAGCAGTCGAGGTGGAGGACGTCTTCTCCGTCGGTCAGGCCACGCAGGTTGATGGGCACGATCTCGTACTCGGGCACCAACTGCATCAACCAGGCAGCCCCGGCAAGCGTGGTTCGTTGGCCGATACCGACGAACACCTTGCCTTTGTCGACAATCACGTCACCGCCTTCGATGACGAGGTCTTCGGGGCCGAACAGAACCTTCGTATGCGGGGAGAAGTGCTCGAACAGGTGGGCGTAGCCGCGCCACTCGTGTCGCCTGCTCTTTGCCGCCATGGTGGTCACCACGAAGGTGTCACCGATCACGACGCCGATATCGCGTGTCATCATCTGGTCGGGGATGTAGGGGAGCGGCCGAGGCTGATGCACCGTGACACCGTGTGCTTCGATCACGGAGATGAAGCCGTTGAGCTGCTCGGTGACTGCTTGCTTTGTCGGAGCGTCGGGGCCGTCGTAGAACTTGCGCTGCGTCTCGTTGATAATTTCTGGTTCGACGTCCCCGAAGTTGTCGGGGTAGCCGACGATCACCGATCGGAGTGGTGCTGTTTCCGAGTCGACATGTACATCCATCGAGCCGAGGCTACGCCTACTTCAGCAGTGCGATCACCGTGTCGTGCAGGTGGCCATTCGAGCTGACGGCGGTGTCGTGCTCATATGTTGCTTCGCCGAGACGGTCAGTGAAGGTGCCGCCGGCGGCTTCGACGATCGGCTTGATCGCAGCCAGGTCGTAGGGAGCTACACCGACGGCGTCGACCGCCACGTCCATTGCGCCCTCGGCAACGAGCATGTGCTGCCAGAAGTCGCCCATGCCGCGGCTGCGTCGGGCTTGCTGTTGGAGCGCAATCAGTCGATCGGTTTTGCCTAGTTGATCCCAACCGGAGTTGTGGGTGATGCTGACCTGGGCTTCGTCGAGTGCGGTGACGGCCGAGACAGCCATCGATCGCGTCGAGCCGGTGTGCGATCGCACGTGTGCTCCGAGGCCGACGCCGCCCCACCAGCGGAAGCCGAGTGCAGGAGCAGACACGACGCCCAGCACGGCCTCGTTGTTGTGGGTGAGGGCGATGAGTGAGGCCCATACCGGAATGCCGCGCACGAAACCCGAGGTGCCGTCGATCGGATCGATAACCCAGCGCCACGGGGAGCTCTGGTCGCCTGCGGCGCCGTGCTCCTCGCCGAATGCGCCATGGCCTGGTCGTTCGCCGACCAGGGCGTCGATGATCAACGTTTCGGCCTCGCGATCGATCTCCGTCACCTCTGTCGCGTTGGTCTTCCAGTCGACAGTGAAGTCGCGATCGATGAAGCGCGGCAGTGTGAACGCGTCGGCCGCGTCGGCGACGCTCAGCGCAAGTTCGAGTTCGCTTGCAAGTTGCGTATCGAACTGGTCGGTGAAATCCATCAGTCGGCAGTCTCGTCGGCCCGATGGAAGTTCGGCGCGCGCTTTTCCTTGAGCGCAGCGAGGCCTTCAGCAGCATCGGGGCCGAGGAAGTTGAGCATCTCGTATGCGAGCGACGCCTCGAAGTTCGGAAGGGCTTGGCGGATCCAGTGGTTCAGCGCACGCTTGGTCAGGCGCGTGGCGTCGACCGGGCCTGCAGCAAGTTTGTTCGCGACCTCGAGTGCGGTCGCCATCACGTCGTCAGCGGGCACTGCCTTGGAAACGAGGCCGATTCGTTCGGCCTCCTTACCGTCGACGAAGTCAGCGGTGAGGAGGTAGTACTTTGCCTTCGCCATGCCGCACAGCAGCGGCCAGATCGCCACAGCGTGATCGCCTGCACCGACGCCGAGGCGGATGTGTCCGTCGGTCAGTTTGGCCGACTCGTTCATGATGCTCACGTCGGCCATCAATGCCACAGCCAGCCCAGCGCCGACAGCGACACCGTTGATCGCCGACACGATCGGCGTGTCACATTCGATCATCGTTCGGACGATGTCGCCAGCCTCTTTCATCACGCGCATTGTCTGCGCGTAGTCACCGACCTGTTCGCTGATCCAGTCGAGGTCGCCTCCGGCTGAGAAGGCCCGGCCTGCGCCGGTGACCACCACGGCCCGGACAGAATCGTCGTCGTGGATCGTTCGAAAGATTCGCGACAACTGGAGGTGGACGGCTGCGTCGGTTGCATTGAACTTGTCGGGATCGTTGAGCGTGATCCGCAGCACGCCCCCAGCCTCTCCACTCGGAAGGTCAAACAGCAGCCGGTCGTATTCTGCGTAGGCGCCGAGGTCGATCTTTGAGGGCCCGCTCCTCGGTGTCGATGTCGGGGTTGGTTTGGTGGTCACGGAGTCGCACGTTAGGAGATCTGTCTCGCAGGCGACGTAGCGTCGCCGCCGATGCAGGAACGACTCCCGATGAATCGACAGGTCGTTCGAATCGCGATCGGCATGTTCGTGGTCGCGTACGGGACGAACGTGTCGACGCCGTTCCTCGTGCTCTACAAGGGCCGCCTCGCCCTGTCGGCGTCTCAGACGATGGCGATCTTCGTCGTGTACGTCGTGGGCATTCTCGCCAGCCTCGTGCTCGGTGGGGCGCTCTCGGATCGTTTCGGTCGCCGGCCGATCGTGCTGCCGATGATGGCGCTGTCGGGGATCGCCTCGGTCGGCATGATCTTTGGGCGTGACGAGTTCATCGCTCTGCTCGTCAGCCGGCTCCTCCTGGGCGCGGCCAGCGGAGCGGTGCTCGGTGTCGGAGCTGCTTGGTTGCTCGAGCTGTTCGGCCCGGGCAACGAACATCGCGCCGCGCTCACGACGACCTTGGTGTCGTTTGCCGGCTTCGGTGGAGGGGCGCCAGTCTCGGCACTCTTTTACTGGCTGCTTCCGGCGCCGCTGGTGCTGCCGTTCCTGTTGCACGTGGTCGCAGTCGTCGGTGCTGTTGTCGTGGTGTGGCCAGTCAGCGAAACGCATCGGGCGAAACCGGGTCATCGCATCAGGCCATCGTTCGGGGTGCCGGTTGCTGCGCGTCGAGCGTTCCTGCTGGTGATCCTTCCGGCCGTGATCTGGATGTTTGCGTTCCCCTCAATGGGTTTCGCATTGTTCCCGGTGTTGATCAGCGACGCAGTCGACGGCGGTGAGGTGGCAATCGCCGCTGCGGCCGGCGCTATCACTGCGTGGGGCGGCCTCGGTGCGAAGCCGATCGTCGGGAGTCTGGGTGGTCGAGTGGCGCTTCCCATCGGCATGGCCTGCGGCACCCTCGGGTATGTGGTCGGAACCATTGCATTTGCAACCGATCGCTGGCCGCTGGTACTCGTGGCTGCGCCGCTGCTCGGTGTGGCGTCGGGGGTGATCACGATGTCGTGCCTGGCGCTTGCTGGGGCAATGGCGACCAACGAGCAGCGTGGCTCGTTGACCTCGACGATTTACCTGCTCGGCTATCCGGGGATGACCATGCCGCTCATCGTGACGTCGATTGGCGCGGCGCTCACCATCTCGACCGCACTGGTGCTGGTCACCGTCATCGCAGCGGCCGCCACGGTGTTCGTGTTCTTCGCGGGGACGCGTTCAGGGGCATTGGCCGTTGGCAACGCCGCCAGCTGATCGAGCCTCAATCAGGTCGCGCAGCTCTATGTGGTCGGTCGCGAAGCCGACGGCATCGCGGTCCTTGGATGTCGCGTAGATAATGCCGATGACCTCGCCGCTGGCGTCGACCACCGGTCCGCCTGATTGGCCGACGATGACATCTCCGTCGACTTCGAGGCCGGTGCGCTGCACGACTTCGTCGGAGTAGATGTCTTCGATGTTGATCTTCAGTAGTCGTGTGACACCGACGAGCTGTTGCGTGACGCCGTCGGAGCGTCGCCAGGTGATCAAGGTGGCGGGTCCAACCCGAGCGGTGCCGATGCCGAGGGGCTGCGCGGCGAGCGTCGGGACATCGAGTAGCGCGAGGTCGCTGTCCTTGTCGAAGCTGATGACGGACGCGGGGTGTTCCTGGCCCTCGGCATCGATGACAGTGATTTTCGATGCGCCGCGAATTGTGTGGGCCGCGGTCGCGACCTGGCCGGATCGCTCGACCACGACCCCGCTCCCGAGGCTTGCGGCCAGGCTGCAGCCTTCGGCGATGACGCCGACGCCACTTGACACCAGGGCCGTTGCCTCAGCAGTAGCCGACTCGACGGGGCCTGTCTCTGAAGCAGTGTCAGTCGTGTCTGGACCATCGGCGGCGCAGCCCGTCAGCGCGACCAGCGCGACCACAACCGATGCCGCGACAGCACGGTGTCGCGCTGTTAACCGCGCGACGAGGGACCCGGCGCTCATCTGGCGTCGAGCATGCGCCCGTCGGTTGCTGCGCTCGCGGCTGCCAACTCGAGCAGGCGCTGTACTCGGGCGCCTTCGGCGAGGTCAGGAGCGAGCTCGCCGCTGACCGGAACGCCGTCGCGCACGGCATCGACCCACTCGCCGATCATCGCACGATTGACACGAAATACATCGCGGTAGGTGTCGTGGACGCGATCCCGGCGCGCCTCTCCCCAGATGTCATCAGGGATCGGCATCACCTGTGTTGGCCCGGTGGCGCCGGCTGCAAGACCGCGTACTTCCTGCACCGTTGACCAGTCGTTGAGTGAATAGACGGTGCCGTTGGTGCCGTGGAGGTCGAGGTGATGCGTCTGCCCGAAGTCAGTGCCTTCCCAGCAGACGGCGCTGACCTGGAGCGTGCCGTATGCGCCATTCTCGAACCGCACGGTCATCTGCGCTGAGTCTTCGCTGCGGTCATAGTCGGAGCCGTCAGGCCGGAGTTCTCGATCGA